>DATNQF010000141.1:0-15968 GCA_036702855.1 Trichocoleus sp.
AGGTAAACCCGCTGATGATGGCATCCTTGTCAGTTGTATCAGCCGTATTACCTAACGTCAGAAAGAGGCTTTGTCCAGCCGTGCCTGTAACGGTAAAGAGGGCATAGGTCGAACCTTCGTTGATTGGCGTGGTAGCTACTACTTTTACCTGTAGGTCATTGTCTAGATCATTAGTGCTGGTATCTGGAATACCGTTGGTGACTGTTTCTAGATATTTAGTTCCTGTGCCGTCATCAACAATCGTAGCGGTTCCTTGGGTGCTCTTTCCTCCAGTATTGGTTGCGGTGAGCGCAAAGTTTTCAGGGCCTTCGTAGGTCGCTGGAGCGTCGTTCAGGATGGAGGTTCTTACCAGCAACTTTCCACCAGCAGGAATTTGGATAAATGAGTTATCCGTGTAGTTCTTCCAAGTGTTAACGTTCCAGTACTGAAGGTTAGAACCATAGTCAGAAAGTTTTATAGCTGAACCATCAGTAAGCCCTAACCGTGCCCATTGATTAGGCGCACCGCTAACTTCAAAAACAGCGTAAGGTGAGGCCTCATTAACAATGGGGCTGCTTACTGTAATCAGTCGATCGTCGTCTTTTGTGAAGGATCCATTCGCAGTTCCATCACTGACTCCGTTATTGTTAAAGGTAGTTCCTGTACTATCATCTTTAACAGTGGCAGTACCAATAAAGGATGTCCCTGCAGAGTTCTTAACTGTCAGTTGGAAGGTTTCAGAATTCTCATAGACTTGGTCATTGAGAATTTGCGTGCGAACATACAGGACGGGGGCTGTAGTGGAGTTGTCCCCCCCTCCTGGGATGGTACTAGGAATGGTTACGGGAGTACCCATGTAAGCTGTCCAAGCATTCCCATTCCAATACTCCAAGTTAGGAGCGAAGTCATTTCCACTCGTTGCACTGCCATTGGTTAGGCCCAAGTCAACCTTCTGCCCGATTGCACCATTTGCACCCGTAACAGTGAAAACAACGTAGGGTGAGCCTTCATTAACAAGGGGGCTATTAACCGTTAGCGCACGATTATCTGGGGTGACCGTAATCGCAACGGTATCGATGTCTTGCAGCCCTAAACTATCTTTAGCCAGGATAGTAAGGGTATCGGCTCCGCTGAAGTTGGAATTGCCTTGATAGCGTAGAGTTGCTAGAGCAGCATTAATTTGAGTTTGTGTACCACTGAGGGTGAGGGTAGAACTGCCGTTAGTACCACTGGTAATCTGAGCACCACCGCTTATTAGATCAACAGTGATTTTGCCATTGGTTACCGTTAGTTGAGTACTGGTTAAATTTCCATCTATATCATTGACGGAGATAGCATTGAGCCCAGTGAAGAGCAGAGGAGCGCTTTCATTAACGGTTTGAGTAGTCGGAACCGTATTAACAGGGGCGTCATCAGCACCGTTAATCGTAATTATTAGGGTAGTGTTACTCGTTAATCCATCAAGATCTTTAACTTGATAGGTAAAGATGTCTTGTCGAGTTTGACCTACTCCTAAGGCATTTACAGTAGCATTATTGTCATCAACAACATAGGTGTAAGTACCATTAGCAGCCAGAACCAGAGTTCCGTAGGCTCCTACAACACTTGCAGGCAGAGTAGTTGGGGTTCCTGTGCCGGCAATAACTGCACTAACAGTCTTGGTGTCACCTGTGTCTTTGTCTCTGTCGTTAGTTAAAACATTACCAGTAGCGTTAAAGCCAGGAGTCCCGTTGCTAGTGCCACCTGCTTCTTCAGCAATGCTAATGTCAGCAACACCAACGGGCGCATCATTATTCCCTCGGGTAGTGATGGTAAGGGTTCCAACATTAGTTGCACTGCCATTACTCAGGCGGTAGAAAAACGTTTCTGTTAAGGTATCAGTATTAGTTCGCAGTCTCTCAACAGTAGAATTGCTGTTTTCGACCTTGTAGGTGTAACTACCATTGGAATTGATAGTTAGACTTCCATATAGGCCTAAAACAGATGTTCCAGCAGGTGTTTCAGAGTTAGTTTGGGAGGACCAAAAACTGGAAACTGAGAGTGTTGATCCGGGTGGATTTAAGTCGTTACTTATGACATTGCCAGTAGCATCACCACCCCCAATGTTGTTACTACTTCCACCTGCTTCAATTGCAGTGCCAGTATCTGCAACAACTGTAGGAATGCTAGCCTGAACACTAAGGTTGATGGTTAAGGATGATGAACCAGTAGCCCCAGCAGCATCCAACATAGTGTAATTAAATACATCAGAATAGTTTCCTGCTGCCAGATTGCTATTGTTGGTGTAGCTATAGGCTCCGCTGTTCACTACATCAGTTAACGTTAATGTGCCGTATAGTCCTTTAAGAGTAACTGAGCCAGAAGCAGAAAAAGTGAGATTACTGTTAGCATTAAGACTGAGGGCGGCACCACCAATAGTGATGGTTTTATTAGCGGAATCAACGTTCGTGATGGTTCGGCTAAATAAAACACCATTGGAATCAGAACCACTTATGGTTGAATTTGTATAGATTCCATCGGTAGAAGCAACAACAATGGTAGTGCTAGCTGCTGAGGAGTAATTTAGGGCCTGAACGGTTGAAGTGAATACATTGCCATTTCCGTTTCCGTTAGTATTGGCATCAAACCGTAATGTAGAACCTACTGCTATTGACTGAGGAGTCCCTGAGAATGTTACAGATGTGCCGTTGTATGTGCTGACCTTAAGATTAGCACCAGTTGTGTCTTTAAGAAGGGTTAGGCTGTTTGTGCCCACTAAAAAGACGAAATACCCCGTGATATTAGTATTATTAGGAACAGCAGTAGTCAAAGTTACGCCTGTCAATGAGGTAGGCGTACTACCCGTCGTAGAGCTACCTGTTCTAAGTTTCTTAGTATCCCCTGTATCAACATCCGTGTCGTTGGTCAAAAGATTACCTGTAACAGTTTGCGTTGTATTAGTAACGAGTGCAACTGTGTTGTAATCGGGATTAGCAACTGGATTATCGTTTGCGCCCTGAACTGTGACAGTCAGTGTACTGCTAGACGTGACTCCAGCCGAGTCCTTCATAATGTAGATGAAGGTATCGGTCAACGTATTAGTGCTAAGTCTTAGAGACTGAACAACAGAATTGTTGTTATCAACTGTATAGATATAACTGCCATCAGCTCCAATCGCCAATGTTCCATATTGACCTGATACACTTGCAGGGTTCGAGATGGATGTACTGCCCAAAGTCGGAATGGAAATAGTCGATGAGGCAACAGGATTGATAACAGAGACAACCGTCTTGGTGTCTCCCGCATCTACATCCGTGTCATGGGTTAAAACATTCCCAGCTGGATTTGTTCCGACTGTTTGGTTGTTCGCTCCGCCTGCTTCAACAGCTGTTGCTGTATCTGTTACTGCTACTGGAGCATCGTTAACTGGGATGACGTTAAAGGTGATGGTATTAGGAGTGGGATCAAGATTTGCCCCTCCGTTAGCAGTACCACCATTATCTCGAACCTGAAAGGTGAAATTAGCGTAATTGGTGCCATTCCCATTAGCTACTGGCGTGTAGATTAGAAATGGAATGTTAGCTGCTGTGATCTCAGTCCCGGCAGTAATGGCATTACCATTTAGCTTTAGAGTACCTGTAGTTGGCAGCGTTGTGATGACAACGCTTTGTAGACTATTAGCTGGACTGTCATTAGGGTCGGTAAAGCCAAAATCGCTCGCTGAGAAGGTATAGGTAGTATCTTCGTCTGAGGTAATAGTTTTATTAGTCCCATCTGGTGCGTCGTTGACGGAGGTAATGCTGATAGAAAGAGTGGCTGTGGAAGTGAGTGCTCCATCAGATACTGTGTAGGTAACGATGGGGACAGGGCCTGCATAATTGGCCGCAGGTTTAAAGCTATAAGTCCCGTCACTAGCAATTGTTAGGATGCCGCTTGGTAGAGTGACAGTCTGAGATGTTGTTGAAGCAAAGCTATAAGTTGTTCCGGCGACAGTAAATTGGCTTACCCTTAGCGGGTCTTTATTGGGGTCTGTATCGTTAGCTAGAAGGTTGCCTGTTACAGCGGTAAGACTATCCTCTAGGACAATAGCTGTATCGTTTGCTCCGACTGGAGGAAGTGGTGGTGTGAAGCCAAAAATTTCCTTCCACGGAGTACTAGTGCCATAAGCTCCACCACCAACATCACCATTAACAGCATTGAGACTATTAGAGGCGCTTAGTCCTGCGGCATAGATGCTAGTTTGCTGTGCTGGCCACTGGGGAATCTCTTTATAAACAGATCCTGGATTATTACTATTGTAGGTCTTAGCGACTTTATCTCTGAAGCTGGCCAACTGAGCTAAAGTGAAGCTAAAAACATAGTAGTTTTCTTTTTTGCCATCTGCATCTACATCGCGGTCAACGACGCCGTCTGAACCTGCTGGCCCATATACCTTAAGATTTGAGGTCTTATCTAGGCTAAGACTGTCTTTTAGATTGAAGTAAGTGCCTGTGTTTGCACCAGGTATAGCTGTGTTGTTTGGACGGGTGTTAGCATCTGCAGTTATTCCTTTAAAGATAGGAATAAAGTCATATTCAACAACTTTATAACCGCCTGAGACATCATTTACGTTCACTTGAATGGTTAGATCTGGGCTACCATCCGCATCAATGTCGACAAATATGCCCATGAGGGCTTTGAAAGTTCCTGATTGGGGTTCTGCTAGAACCTTAAAGGCAATACTGGTTCCGTCAGATTGTACTTGTAGGTAAGGTGTAGTCTCGTTACCTGCGAAGTCAGATGAAGCAGCAGTCCAGCTGGCGTCAGTAGTACCTTTATTGGGGTCGCCTGTTCTACCAAGATTCGTCCATGCAGGAGATGCGGGGTCAAAGGTGATGGCCTGCTCAACGCTTATTTGCTGACCATCTAGAGTAATAATCTTACTGTCATTCTCAGTCTTTAAAGAGACAAGTTGATTAGCATCAAAATTGATGCCACGAACTAGACCTGAGAAGATGGCACCTTCATCTCCGTCACTATCAAGCCCACCGTTAATCTGATCATCAAAACTGTGGCCTAATTCTTCTAACAATACTGCTTGTATTTGGTCAGAAGATGCCGTAATGAGCCAATCTGCATTGAGATAGATTGTGGCTTGCCCTGTGGTGCCTGTAGAGCTATAGGCTCCTGACGCACCTCCTAGCTCAGAATTACTTCGAATTTCTAAATCGATAGAGTAATTGCCATTAAGAACTAGCTGCTTTAGAGATAAGGCTTTGTCAGCCCAGCTACTGGAATCGGCTGTTGCTCCGAAGGGAACGGCAGCTTGAGTCAAAAAATCATCCAGTGAGAACCAATTCGTCAGTTGGTTAAGGATGTCTGCTTCAATTGGAGCAATAATGCCAGAGTAACTTGAAGAGGAATTTACCAGCTGGAATAGGGAAGCTGAATTGTTGTCACTCATATTCGAGGCGCTATTGTAGTTTTCCATGGTTTGGGCATTAAGGCAGAAGCAGACAAAATTCGACAGGGACTTTTGCTCTTGTTCCTGATTCTTCTCAAAGGGTTTGAAGAATTAAGCCCTTCTACAAATAACCAAGTTCAGTGCTTATGCTCAGATACTTCAGTAGTATTCCCAGAGCAAATGGGCGACTATCAATAGCTGGAGGCTAGATTGGATATAGGCTTCAGCTTCAAAACTCTGTGATTAAAAACGGTTTTTTGTGAAGTACACAAACGAAACGTTCTACTAGTTGTAAGTAGAATTACTCTTGGCGTTTCTCTAGGTTTATTTGCGCATGCCAACATCACAGCTAACCTTTGAGGCTAGCCAATTTCTGATAATGCTTCGATAGAGCTTCAATAAGATGTTCAGTAGTTATGTTGAACAACTTGAAACTCGATGTTATGGAAACTTATCGAGTTTTGCTAGGTTGCATTCAAACTAAAACTTTGGCCTTGGTAGGCCAACAGTTATAATTAATGTATAGTTCGCTCTGATTGCCTAAGGAATTAGATTTTGCTGTTCGCCCCTTAGATGCGCTGAAACCAGGCTGTTAGAGCTAGAGCAAGCCCATCAGCGGCGTCGTCGGGTTTAGGAATGCGATTGAGGTGAAGTTCGCGGGCTACGGCCTCTTGCACAGCGGCTTTATCGGCATTTCCATAGCCTGTGAGTGCCTGCTTAACTTGAGCGGGTGTGAACTCCATTAGAGGGGCTCCATACTGTGCCAGTACCAACATGACAACGCCCCGTGCTTGGGCAACCAGAATGGTGTTACCCATACGGTAAAAAAACAGCTTTTCAATTACAACCAGATCGGGTTGCACCTGTTTAAGCAGGCTGTGTAGATCTTCATAGATGATACAAAGCCGTTCTCCAATATCAGTTTTGGCAGGGGTTTCGATCACGCCAAAGTCTAAAACAGAAGCCCCTGCCAAAGTCCCAACGGAATCGGCAGAGGCTTCAATTACCCCGAATCCTATGATTGCTAAACCAGGATCAAGTCCTAGGATTCGAGTTGCCATTAGGAATTAGCGCACACCCATCGGTTGGCGACCATTGGCTGCTGCTGCATCTGGATCGGCTAACCCAAAGACCTGGCAGAAAACTTTTTCTACCTTGTAGCCAGAATCAATTGACTCTAGGGGGTCTTTCCGCAGGCGATGGCGCAGACAGAGCGTAATGACTCGGCGGATATCCTCTAGGGTAACCTCCGTGCGACCTTCATAAGCGGTCAGAGCCTTGGCTGCTCGGTTGGTGACGATGTCGCCCCGCAGGCCATCCACATCTAGTTCAGAGCACACTTGGGAGATCTTGACTCGGTATTCATGCTCGATGGAGACGTTGCCTAGGCGCTCTTGAGCGTTTACAAGACGCTGTTGTAGCTCGGTCTGCTGAGCGTGATAGGCTTCTAGAAAAGACTGAGGATTGCGGTCAAATTCGGAGCGTTGCTCTACAATTTGGACCCGTAGTTCAGGATCTTTTACTGTGCGGATTTCAGCGTGCATGCCGAAACGATCGAGTAGCTGCGGTCGGAGTTCTCCTTCCTCTGGGTTACCAGAGCCAACTAGCACAAACTGAGCTGGGTGGCGGATGGAGATGCCTTCACGTTCAACAGTGTTCCAGCCAGAGGCAGCTGAATCTAGCAGAACATCGACTAGGTGGTCGTCGAGTAGGTTAACTTCATCGACGTAGAGAATGCCTCGATTAGCTTTGGCTAGCAAGCCGGGTTCAAAGGCTTTGACCCCTTCAGAGAGCGCTTTTTCGATGTCGATGGTGCCACAGACGCGATCTTCGGTTGCGCCTAGGGGGAGATCGACCATAGGAACTTTTTTCTTCCCTAGGGGCAGCTCGGGTGTGTTCCGTTCTGCCAGCAACTCAGGATCGTTTGGGGCCCGGTTGAAGGGATCGTCTACCACAATATCGATCTCAGGCAGCAAATCGGCTAGCGCCCGAATGGTGGTGGACTTACCGGTGCCGCGATCGCCCATAATCATGACCCCACCAATCTTGGGGTCGATGACGTTGAGCAACAGCGCTAACTTCATCTCTTCCTGCCCGATAACGGCGGTGAAGGGGAAGACAGCCCGGCGGGGTGCGGAGGTGGGAGTAGGAGCTGCAACGGTAGAACTCACAGGCGCTTCTGACTATAAGGATATTTAACGACTATCCCTCATTGTGCCACACTGCCTCCCCCTCCAATCCCTTAGAACTAGAGGGCCAACAATTCATCTAAGGCATCGAGTGCTTCACATTGGGGTTGGCTCGATGCGGTTGGCTGAGGTGAGTGCGATCGCATTTGGAAACTGGGCTGGGATTCGTTTCCTGCCTTTTGCCCTCGATCTTCTCCCGCCTTGATCTTAATGGCAGCATCACGACCATAGAGGTAATCGTCGCAATAACGTCGAAAAACAGCTTCAACGGCAGCACGGGCATTTTTGAGGCCCCACTCTGCTGCGATGACTTCCGCTTTTTCGAGGACATCTCGGCTGAGTCTCACTTTGTTGTCATGCATAGCTGGGTATCACTCGATAGCAGGTACAAACCCCGGACATTGGCAAATTGAGGATCGCCCATGACAGCAAAGAGATTACGGCCTATGAGTCGATCAGTGATTAGATGAGATCCCCCGCCTGTGACTAAAAATCGGGTCACTCTAGGCATGTAGGGCGTGTATTGGGCTTTGACGGTCTGAAAAATCCCCTTAAACCAGGGGTCAAGATACTCATCTAGCCAGCTCGCCCAGGATAAGCCTGTATCGGCGTAAGTGTGGCCGACTCGAAATCCATCCATGACGATGCAAGGGTCAGCGCTGGTACTGAGGGCATCGGTAAGCCGTCGATCAAAGCTAATAGCGGTGGCTAGCTCATACGTGCCACCTCGATCCAAAATGTTTTCGTCAATGACTTCTCGGTCTGCATCGACTAGCCGGGTGATCCAGGTGCCGCCGCCAATATCAATCACGATAGTGTAGCCAGAATCGGGAATCAGGCCTTGCTTTTGCGCATAGTGATAAGCGCCCATGCCTTCTCGCTCAACTTGCACGGACTCTACATTGACTCGGAACTGAAGCCCATTGCGACAAAACTGGTGAAGACCGAGCAGTTGATCCTCAATGGCGTCGGTATTTCGGTTGGGATCGGGCGTGGAAATGTAGAGATGAAGGGGAAACTCAGTGAGGCTGCCTGCAAGTGGCTCTAAGCAGGCGTAAAGGTGAAGTTGAGCCAGTTCGACTTTATTTTCGACGACGGTTTGCTGCTGGCGGCGATACTTATAGGCCTGGGCTCCAAAGTGATAGCGGCGACCGTCTGCCAACTCAACTAGCGGGGATGCTTCCGAGTAGCTGACAGCATCACGCCCCTGAGGAACTTGGCAGCGGACGGAACGAATGGCTTTAGGATGGCCGCTGCCGTCAAAAAATTTGAGGTCATAATTACCAGCATCGAGGGCAAGCACCCGAACCGCCTGGCTCGCTTGGGGACTTGCAATGCGTGGAGAGCGTCGTGTATTGGTAGCCGTCGTCATGGATTGGCCTCAACTATGGCATGAATGGGAGCCGGATGTTGTTCCAGTGGTACACGCGAACTATATCATAGGTTCACTTGTACTACAAAAGGTTTTATTCCAAACTTGCCGATGCCCTAAGGTAGTAGGCCCTTTGACTTGGCAGAAGTTTGCTAATTTGCCTGTAGCGGAATGCAGCTTGGTGTTTGTTTGCAAGCCATATGCACGCGAGTTTTGCAAGGCTGGAGGCTTTCTTGCTGCGGCAATTTACAGTTCTAGGCAAGAGCGCAGGATAGATGCGATCGCACTCATCAATTCATCCATCTGCCTATCTGTTGGGATAAGCCAAGTTGCTTCAACCAATGGCTTAAGCCGTTCTTAATCTCCGTCTTACGATTACAGGCTATGCCCTAAAAGTCGGATTGAACCACTTAGGTAAACGTTTACAACAAAGGTAATAGGCGCTACTAAATGCCGCTTTAATTACAGAAATGGTAACGCGATAGTTGCGTTAGCCGCCAGGTGGCATTGTTAGTAGCAGTTGATTTTAGGGTGCAGCTAAGAAATAGGAACAGGTCGCTTAAAGAGCAGCAGGTTAAGACTCGTTATGCACCACTATACCAACGAAAAGCGCTTTGGGCTGACGGTTAGCCATACCTCCAATACACTGTCATTCTGCTTGCCCAACAATGGGTATCCGGTAATTACTCTAAATAACGAGGGAGCTCATTCAATCCGAGCTTATCCCGTTGATAATCGGCAGTTTGCAGCATTTTGCGCATTAGTAGAAACTGCAAATGCTCTACTGCCTGTGCTAGACCTTATCTTTAGTGATAACGAAAGAGATGTTTTGGAGAGCAGTGGCTGGGAACTTGTAAATCAGCCTGCTGAGCTAATTCACGACATTTTGCTAAGTCCTATTGATATGAGCCAGCAGTCTTATGAAATGGCTGAATTAAATGTTTCTGAAGTAGAGCTAATGCCCGTTCATTAGCAATGTGCCCCTGGCAGTGCACTCCTAGCAATTTGTCCCTGAAGGTGTTGGGGTGATTGATCCCTTGGCAAAGGGCAAGCATAGACATGGTTGTGAGTGAGGTTGCGATCGCACACCCGTTTTCCTCACACTTCTTAATGCCCTGCCCATAGGAGCCCCAAACGACTCCAATTTGCGAGTTGCGACATCTAATGTGCGAATGTACAGCAAACGTACGAAAGCCGATGGCGGGATTTGAACCCGCGACCGCTCGATTACGAATCGAGTGCTCTACCACTGAGCCACATCGGCATCTATTCACGGTCACCCAGTATAGCAGGGTTTGATGCCCTCGTTCATAAGAATAGAGAGAAATTAGCTTGAGTATCAGGCAGGCGACTAACCGATAGATTTGGCGGGAGAATTTGCTGAGACATAGCTTGGGACATTTCCTGCAATGCTCCTACCACATCCCTTTTTTGAAACAAAGTGTCTACTTAGCCGCAAATCGAGCTGTGCCACAACCTATCCTGACAATTAACTCCCCCCAGATTGGTCAGCGAAATGTCTCACTTCTTTACAGAGACCTTGGCTCGGGTCATTTCTCTAGGTTTAGGACTGTCGGTTTGCCTAGGCATTGCGGCGGCTCCTGCTCAAGCCGGGCGGTACGTTTTCAATCAGCCTTTTGAGACGATTGAACAGTACTTTGGGCCGCATTTAACCGAGTTGACGAGTCAGCGAGAGAATGAGGTTTGGACGGAGCGATATTACTCGAATGCATCACTCCGTCGAGCACTGCCTAACTTACCTAAAGACGTTCAATTCAAAATAGTTTTTGTTGATGGCAGAGCGCAATGGATTGTTCTAACGCCTGCTTCGGCTAGAGACATGCCCAGCACCGAAGATCCAGAGTGGGCAGCCCTTAACTACGATGAGAAAGCTGCCTCTCGCTTCTTCGAATATATCTTTCAATACCGCCCCTCCACTTATCAACGCGTCCCTAATTTCAACGGTGGCGGCCATGAAGGATTTTATGAGAACCGTCTTTGCTTAGGAGATGGTATTCAAACCACGTACGTTCAAACGGGGCGGGGAATAGGAGATATCGGCTTGTCCTATACGCCTGCGTGCGAACTTTAGATCTGGATTATAGGTAGGAAGCCTCTACTAAACGGCTTGCCTGAGATTGCCTTTGTTCGGATTTTTTGACGATTCTGTTCTATTCTCTTTCTCAAGAGGGACTTGCAAGCATGGTTCCAGCGCTTAGGGTGATGCCGTAACCTCTTCGCTTAAAGAATGCGTGGTGTACCCGTGTCCCTTCGCCTGACCCGTCGATTTTTTCTAATCACTGCGGGCTCCTTTGGCGCAACTGTCTTAGTTGGCAGTTGTGGTTCCCAATCGAGTCCTTCCTCTGATACGTCGGAGAATGCCTCCGCAGGCGCGGCGACTGCCACTCTTAGAGTTGGGGCTACGCCTCTTCCCCATGCCGAAATTCTCAGGTACGTGAAGGATAATCTCGCTGCTGCTGAGGGACTCGAACTTGAAATTGTCGAGTTTTCGGACTATGTGCAGCCCAATCTCGCTCTCAATGACAAGCAAATTGATGCGAACTACTTCCAGCACGTTCCCTACATGGAAGATTTTGCCAGCCAGCGAGGGGTAGATTTGGTGGCCGTGGTGCCTGTTCATATTGAACCCCTTGGGCTGTACTCCAAAAAGATTAAGTTCTTGAACGAAGTGAAGGACAATGCTCAAGTCGCTTTGCCCAATGATGCGACTAATCTGGGTCGCTCCCTTAAGCTTTTACAAGACAACCAACTGATTACGCTCAAGAGTGGTGCAGGCGTAGCGGCGACTAAGCAAGATATTGAGGAGAATGCTAAAAATCTCAAGTTTGTGGAACTAGAAGCAGCGCAACTGCCCCGCTCCTTAGAAGACGTGGATCTGGCTGTGATTAATGGTAACTACGCCATTGAAACGGGATTGAACCCGGCTAAGGATGCACTGGCATTAGAAGCGGCCAAGGATAACCCTTATGCCAACGTGCTGACTGTGTTGCAAGGACGGGAAAGCGACCCCAATATTCAAAAGCTGGCGGAGTTGCTAACCTCTTCCCAGGTCAAACAGTTTATTGCAGAGAAGTACCAGGGTGCAGTTATTCCTGCCAGTTGAGGCTTCTATGCGTGAGGCACGGACATGATCACAATTCGAGACTTGCGCAAAGTGTATGGTCCCTTTGTGGCACTCGATACCTTTAATGAAGACATCCAGGCTGGGGAAATTTTTGGGGTGATCGGCCAGAGCGGTGCTGGAAAAAGCACCCTAATTCGCTGCATCAACCGTTTGGAGACGCCTACCTCCGGCAGCGTGATAGTCGATAGTGAGGAAATTACAGCGCTATCGGGGGCTGCTCTACGCCGTGCTCGACAGAGTATGGGCATGATTTTTCAGCATTTCAATCTGCTCAGTTCCCGCACCGCTGCTGAGAACATTGCCTTTCCCTTGGAGGTGATGGGCTATAGCCGTCTGCGACGTAAGGCGCGAGTAGAAGAACTGCTGGCTCTGGTTGGGTTAGAGGGCAAGGGCGATAGCTACCCTGCCCAACTATCAGGAGGGCAGAAGCAGCGGGTAGGCATTGCCCGTGCTTTGGCAACTAATCCCAAGGTGCTGCTCTCGGATGAAGCCACGTCGGCGCTTGATCCCCAAACCACACGCTCGATTTTGGATCTGCTTAAAGATCTGAATCAGAAAATGGGTTTAACAATTTTGCTGATTACCCATGACATGGGGGTGGTGAAGCACATTTGCGATCGCATTGCCATTTTGGAGCAGGGTCAGGTGGTCGAACGAGGCCGAGTTGCAGACTTGGCGGCTCAGCCCCATTCTCGGCTGGCGCAGAATTTCTTTCCCCGTCGCAACGACCGTCAGGTACGACCAGGAACGGTACTAGCCACCATTGCCTTTAAGGGGGGCGCTGCCGACGAGCCGATTATCAATAATTTAGTACGTCGGTTTGATGTGGAGGTCAATATCCTCAGCGGCAGCGTCGAAACGATTGGGGATCAACCCGTGGGACAGTTTCAGTTAGCGCTGTCGGGGGCGGACGTGAAAGCTGCCCTAGAGTATTTGCATCAACTGAATATCAATGTTGAGGTGCACGATGGACGCCCAGCTTCTGAGCAGCTTGTGGACAGCAACGCTTGAAACCCTCTATATGGTCAGCATTTCGGCCCTGCTAGCCGCTTTGTTTGGCCTACCGTTGGGCTTGCTGTTGGTAATGACTGGGCCTAAGGGTTTTCTGCCCAATCGCAACTTGCACCAAGTTTTGGGTTCGGTGGTCAATGCAGGCCGATCCCTACCCTTCATCATTCTGTTGGTGGCGATTATTCCGCTGACTCGCCTAATTGTGGGCACAACTATCGGCAGTACGGCGGCCTTGGTGCCTCTGACCCTCTCGGCTATTCCCTTCTACGCCCGTGTGGCTGAAACCTCTTTGCTGGAGGTTGATCGGGGCTTGGTTGAGGCTGCCGAGTCGCTGGGCTGCACCTACTGGCAGATCATCTACAAAGTGTTGATTCCAGAAGCCTTGCCCTCGCTGGTGCTGGGATTGACGATTATGGTGATTAGCTTGATTGGCTACTCGGCAATGGCTGGGGTCGTTGGCGGTGGCGGGCTGGGCGACTTGGCGATTCGCTATGGGTATCAGCGGTTTGATACGCGGGTCATGCTGATTACGGTGGTGCTGCTGATTGTGCTGGTGCAGATTGTGCAATGGGTAGGAGATGCGATCGCACACCGATTTCGCAGACGTTAATTTCTTGAAAGTTGGAGTGCAACCCCCTGATCAAGTTCAGGTGTACTATTTAGAATGGGAGTTAGCGATTCCGACAGTCAAGACGAGGATGCAATGCCCAACTTGCTGCTGATTGAGAGTCCCGGCAAGCTGAAAAAGCTAGGGCAAATTCTGGGGCCAAACTGGATCATTAAAGCGAGCATGGGTCATGTTCGTGAACTCGCGAATGATGGTGAAGACTCGCTGGGTTTTGACTTGGGTCCAACCATTGAGTGTCGCTATCAACCCCGCGATGCTCGCTCTAAAAAAGTTCTTTCTGACCTCCTACAAGCGGTCAAAAAAGCGGATAGCGTTTACATCGCCACTGACCCTGATCGAGAAGGGGAAACAATTGGCTGGCATCTACAGCAGGCCCTACGGCTCAAAAATCCCCGACGTGTGGTCTACAGCGAAATTACGCCGCAAGCGGTGCAAGCTGCGATCTCACACCCCCGCACCCTCGACGCCAATCTAGTGGCGGCTGGGCGGGCTCGCGACTGTCTTGATAAGCTCGTGGGCTACAAGGGCAGTCGGCACGTAGTTTGGCCCCTCAACAATGGTGCAAAGTCGATGGGTCGAGTGCAGAGTGCGACGCTGCACCTGCTCTGTGTGCGTGAACGAGAAATCCAAGCCTTTGTTCCACAAGATTACTGGAGTGTTTGGGTGAGCTATGGTGAGGGCTTCAAAGCGTTTTACCGCAGTAGTCCCAAACCCCAGCGGCAATCTGTCAAAGATGGGGCTGAAGAGAAAGGTGGCGGGAAGGAGTCGGAGCGGGTAACTTCCCAAAAACGAGCTGACGAGCTGGTTGCGATCGCACAAACCCATCGTCACCAAGTCCTTCAAATCGAAGGCAAACAGACCAATCAAGCCCCCCCAGCCCCCTTTGTGACGTCCACACTTCAGCAGGCTGCTGGCTCCAAGCTGCATTTCAGCCCAGAGCAGACCATGAAAGTGGCTCAGGCGCTTTACGAGAAGGGCCACATCACCTATATGCGGACGGATTCGGTTATGCTCTCGACCCCGTTCTGTGAATCCGTGCGTCACTACCTTCAGCAGCACGATCCCACCAACGTGCCGCAAAAAACAGTCCAGCATCGCGCGATCAAAGGATCTCAAGAAGCTCACGAAGCGATCCGGCCCACCGATGTCAATCACCTGCCCCAGCAGCTTCAACGAGAACTTCCGGCGGATGAAGCACGCTTATACGACCTGATCTGGAATCGCGCTGTTGCGTCCCAATGCGCCTCGGCTCGGCTGCGTAAAACTCGCATTGTCACCCAATCAGGGGAGGCGTATTGGGAGGCGCGAGGTCAAGTGCTCGAATTTGCGGGGTATACGCGCTACTGGAACAATATCAGCGCTGATTCGGTGCTACCTGCCCTCAGCCCAGGGCAACCTTTAACCCTGCAACGGGCCCAGGCCGATCAGAAGCAGACCCAGCCCCCTCCCCGCTACAGTGAACCGAATCTGGTGAAGCTGATGGAGCAAAAGGGCATTGGCCGTCCCAGCACGTATGCACCCACTATTAAAACCCTGAGACAGCGGGAATACGTTCAATTGCTGCAAGGCAAATTGAAGCCGACCCCGCTGGGTTTGGAGCTAGATGGTGCCTTAGAAAAGCTGCTGCCAGACCTAATTCAGCCAGAATTTACCGCTCAGATGGAGGCTGCTTTAGATGCCATAGCTACTGGGAAGCAGGAGTGGCAAGGGTATCTGAATGGTTGGTATCAGAGCTATTTTGCGCCTGCCTTGACTCAAGCACAGCAACAGTTGCGATCGCACCTGCTAGTTCCTGAGCACACAGATCTCCGTAAGGAAGAGAAAACAGTGAGTCTTCAGTCCCAAAGCTCTCAGTCCCAAAGCTCTCAGTCCCAAAGCTCTCCATCCCAACCCGTCTTATCCCAACCTGATCTGTTTCAATCTGACTTGTTCCAATCTGCTCCATCCCCAAAGACCCCATCCAGATCCCGAAAATCCTCGAAGTCTTCCAGCACAAAGTCTTCTAGCGAAAAGGCTCCCGGTGCAAAATCTCCCAGCGAAAAGGCTCCCGGTGCAAAATCTCCCAGTGTAAAACTTACGAGAACCAAATGCCCGACCTGCGGCGAGGCAATGGCTAAAATCCCCTCGCATTCGCCAAAACTGGCAGCGAATCACTTTCTCAAATGCTCAGCATCGGCTTGCGGCACAGTGATGTTTTGGAATGCCAAAGCTAAACGATACGA
>DATNQF010000147.1:0-43292 GCA_036702855.1 Trichocoleus sp.
GGATTTCGCGAACGGTCGCCTCCTTGTGAACAACCTGATCGTCATGGGTGCGAGCACAGATGCGCTGCAGCTCCGTTCGGGCCTCGGTTGGCTGATGTGTGATGCGCAGCATTAGGTCGTGTGGTGTCAGAGGTAAACCAAATCCAGTATTTAAAAGATTCACCCGTTCGTCAAAGTGTCTGGAACCAGCCGGACAACTGAGGAGACTGGGTCTCACCATCCTAGTCGATCTCTAGCTTAGCGTGGATTTTGGCTGAGGACATTAATCCTGGCAATTAAGTGCTATGATTATTTATCCGGTCAATATTCCATGTAAGCTAGGGCGAATTGTGGCAAATATCAAGTCTGCACTGAAGCGAATTAAAGTTGCTGAGCGTAACCGCCTCCGCAATAAGTCGTACAAGTCGGCTGTTAAAACTTTGGTAAAGAACTACTTCTCAGCCGTCGATCAATACCAGGCCAATCCCTCTCCAGAGGCCCTGGAAGTTGTTCAAAAACAGATGTCTGCAGCCTTCAGTAAAATTGATAAGGCAGTCAAGCGGGGTGTTATCCATCCTAATGCGGGTGCCCGTCGCAAATCGCGTCTGGCTCATGCTCTCAAGCGCCAGGAGTCTCAAGCGGCTTCCTAAGGTTTGCTTGCTAGTCGGAGCCTGCTGTTGACCCTATCACAGGAGTCCATGCAACTCGTCGATACCCACGTCCACATCAATTTTGATAGCTTTGCCAGTGATTTAGATCGGGTGGCTCAAGCTTGGCGAGAGGCAGGCGTGATTCACCTGGTCCATTCCTGTGTTGAGCCGGATGAGTTTGTTTCCATTCAAGCGATTGCAGATCGGTTCCCTGAACTCTCTTTTGCGGTGGGGCTTCATCCGTTAGATATGGACAAGTGGGATGCTAGCGTGCCAGATCGGATTGCTAGTCTAGCTCAGTCTGATCGGCGGGTGGTGGCTATCGGCGAGACCGGATTGGACTTCTACAAGGCAACGGATGAAGTTGTTCAAAAAGCTGCTTTCCTGGCCCAGTTGGAGATCGCTCAGTCCTTGGGGCTGGCCGTCATTATCCACTGCCGGGATGCAGCCGTACCAATGGCTGAGCTGTTGCAAGACTTTTGGCAGCGGCGTGGGCCAGTTAAAGGGGTTATGCATTGTTGGTCTGGTACCCCAGAGGAAACCCAATGGTTTCTTGACTTGGGGTTCTACATCAGCTTCAGCGGTATCGTCACCTTTAAGAATGCTCATCAAGTTAAAGCGTCAGCGGCAATGGTGCCTAGCGATCGCATCTTAGTTGAGACCGATTGCCCCTTTCTCTCTCCCGAACCCTGCCGCAAAGAGCGGCGCAATCAACCTGCCTTTGTTCGCCATGTGGCTACCTACCTGGCTCAGCTACGAGGCACGCCTGAGGCTCAATTTGCCGCCCAAACAACGGCGAATGCGATTCAACTTTTTCGTTTACCTTTGGAGGTTCCTGCATTGTCACAGGAGGATCCGTCGAACTCTCAGGAGTTGATTGGTTGCGCCTTCGACTAGTCAAGTTTTGTTAAATGGCTTGACAGTTCCGGTAAAATGCATTCGTTTATAGTGAGCCATGTTTTATCAGGCTGAGCGTAGGGAAAGACGCCACACGAGCTTTTGTTCGTGGGGGCTTTCGCTGATCCAGGCTCGGTTTGCTGGCCCCAAAGTTGCCCTTACCCCTTTCAAAGAACTTTGGGTCCTCTCTCAGGATGACCTTCTTTCGGGAAGATCTCTGCAAGCAGCTATTAGATTTGCTCGTCCTGATCCTGTCTGAGTCTAAAGGCCGCTAGAAGTGGGGGCGCAACCCTCAAAGTCGATAGGTTGCCTAGGCTGTTATCTTCCTTTGGTTGACACGACTCTATAAAGAACTCTGTTTGAGGTGCTGATCATCAAAATCGAATAGTTTCAGCGTTTCGATTCCCATCGCGCATGACTAGTGTGTGCTGCTGCACGCGCATTGATTCATTTCTGTATCCAGGGCCTGACCCGCTTGAGGAGACGCATGACTGACCAGAACTACACCACTCCTAACTTTGTCCTGCCTGATCTCGTTGAGATTCAACGAGCCAGTTTCCGCTGGTTTTTGGAAGAAGGACTCATCGAAGAACTGGAGAGTTTTTCTCCGATTACGGACTACACTGGCAAGCTGGAGCTGCACTTCCTCGGCAAGGACTATAAGCTTAAAAGCCCCAAGTACGATGTTGACGAGGCCAAACGGCGAGACGCAACCTATGCCGTTCAGATGTATGTGCCGACCCGCCTGATCAACAAGGAAACGGGTGAAATCAAGGATCAAGAGGTCTTCATTGGCGATCTGCCGTTGATGACCGATCGAGGTACTTTCATTATTAACGGCGCAGAACGGGTTATCGTCAACCAGATCGTTCGGAGCCCTGGAGTTTATTACAAAGCTGAAATCGACAAGAACGGTCGCCGCAGCTACAACGCTAACCTGATCCCTAACCGGGGAGCCTGGTTGAAGTTTGAAACAGACAAAAATGACCTTGTCTGGGTTCGGATTGACAAAACCCGTAAGCTTTCTGCTCAGGTGCTTTTGAAGGCATTAGGTCTGACCGACGGAGAAATCTTCGACTCCCTACGTAACCCTGAGTACTTCCAGAAGACCATTGAGAAGGAAGGGCAGTTCAGCGAAGAAGAAGCACTGCTAGAGCTGTACCGTAAGTTACGCCCTGGTGAGCCGCCGACTGTCTCTGGAGGGGAGCAGTTGCTCTACTCCCGGTTCTCCGATCCTAAGCGTTACGACTTGGGCCGAGTTGGTCGCTACAAGCTTAATCGCAAGCTGCGCTTGAACGTACCTGATTCGACTCGGGTGCTCACCCCCCAAGACATCTTGGCTGCGATCGATTACCTAATCAACCTGGAATTTGATGTTGGTTCGGTCGATGACATTGACCACCTGGGTAATCGACGCGTGCGCTCAGTTGGTGAATTGCTGCAAAACCAGGTGCGTGTGGGTCTTAATCGTCTGGAGCGGATTATCCGGGAACGGATGACAGTTTCTGATGCGGAATCTCTCACGCCTGCTTCTCTGGTTAACCCCAAGCCGCTGGTAGCAGCTATTAAGGAGTTCTTTGGCTCCAGCCAGCTCTCCCAGTTCATGGATCAGACCAATCCTCTGGCGGAGTTGACCCACAAGCGCCGTCTTAGCGCCCTTGGCCCTGGCGGTCTGACACGGGAACGGGCAGGCTTCGCCGTTCGAGATATTCACCCCTCCCACTATGGCCGGATTTGTCCGATTGAGACGCCAGAAGGTCCGAACGCGGGTCTCATTGGTTCTCTGGCAACCCATGCTCGGGTGAATGAGTTCGGCTTCATCGAAACGCCTTTCTACAAGGTGGAAAATGGTCGGGTGCGCAAGGATCTTCTCCCTGCCAACATGACGGCAGATGAAGAGGACGATCTGCGAGTTGCACCGGGCGACATTGCCACCGACGAAGAAGGCTACATCATTGGTGATACGGTACCTGTGCGCTACCGCCAAGACTTCACCACCACGGCTTCTAGCGAGGTGGACTATGTAGCGGTTTCTCCGGTACAGATCATCTCTGTAGCAACCTCACTGATTCCCTTCTTGGAGCATGACGATGCTAACCGAGCCCTGATGGGTTCCAACATGCAGCGTCAGGCGGTGCCCCTGCTGCGTCCGGAGCGTCCTCTAGTGGGGACTGGATTGGAAGCTCAGGCTGCCCGTGACTCTGGGATGGTAATTATCAGCCGGACAGATGGTGAAGTCACCTATCTGGATGCCAACTATATTCGGGTGCGCGATCTTCAGGGCAAAATCCATGAGTATGAGCTTCAGAAGTATCAGCGCTCCAACCAAGACACCTGTTTGAACCAGCGGCCTCTAGTTTTCCCCGGAGAAGCGGTTAAAGCCGGACAAGTTCTGGCTGATGGCTCTGCGACTGAGGGCGGCGAACTAGCACTGGGCCAAAACGTGCTGATCGCCTACATGCCTTGGGAAGGCTACAACTACGAGGACGCCATCCTGATCAGTGAGCGGCTGGTGTATGACGACGTCTATACCTCGATTCACATCGAGAAATATGAGATTGAGGCGCGTCAAACCAAGCTGGGACCTGAAGAGATTACGCGAGAAATCCCCAACGTGGGTGAGGATGCTCTGCGTCAGCTCGACGAGACGGGGATCATCCGAATTGGTGCTTGGGTAGATGCCAGCGACATTCTAGTTGGCAAGGTAACTCCGAAAGGAGAATCTGACCAACCGCCTGAAGAGAAGCTGCTGCGGGCTATCTTCGGTGAGAAGGCGCGGGACGTACGGGACAACTCCCTGCGGGTTCCTAACGGTGAGAAAGGCCGTGTCGTTGACGTGCGGGTCTTTACGCGGGAGCAGGGTGATGAATTGCCCCCTGGAGCTAACATGGTCGTCCGGGTCTACGTTGCTCAGAAGCGTAAAATCCAAGTCGGCGACAAGATGGCTGGACGGCACGGTAACAAGGGAATTATTTCCCGGATTCTGCCGATTGAGGATATGCCCTATCTGCCCGATGGTACTCCTATCGACATTGTCCTCAACCCGCTTGGGGTGCCTTCCCGGATGAACGTAGGCCAGGTGTTTGAGTGTCTGCTGGGCTGGGCTGCGGAAAACTTGGATGCTCGCTTCAAGGTGATTCCCTTTGACGAGATGTATGGCGAGGAAGCCTCTCGTAACTCCACTCACGGCAAACTGCAAGAAGCGCGAGAAACGACTGGCAAGGACTGGGTGTTTAATCCCGACAATCCTGGCAAGATCCGAGTTGCTGATGGACGGACTGGAGAGCCTTTTGACCACCCCATCACGGTGGGTAAGGCCTACATGTTGAAACTGGTTCACTTGGTTGACGACAAGATCCATGCTCGCTCCACTGGCCCGTACTCGCTGGTAACGCAACAGCCATTGGGTGGTAAGGCGCAGCAAGGCGGTCAGCGCTTCGGCGAGATGGAAGTGTGGGCACTTGAAGCGTTTGGTGCTGCTTACACCCTGCAGGAGTTGTTGACTGTGAAGTCCGACGACATGCAGGGCCGTAATGAAGCGCTCAATGCGATCGTTAAGGGCAAGTCTATTCCCCGCCCTGGCACGCCTGAATCCTTCAAGGTGTTGATGCGAGAGCTGCAATCCCTGTGTCTCGACATTGCCGTACACAAGGTAGAAACCCGTGAGGATGGCACTAGCCGTGATTCTGAAGTCGATCTGATGGTCGATTTGGGTAACCGCCGGACTCCCTCGCGTCCGACTTATGAGTCCATCAGTCGGGATGAACTGGAGGAAGTCGAGGATTAATTTAACGCCCTCTTATTTGAGGGTGGGCTTAGGAGGATCGAGTGCGATCGCTAAGAACTTGTCTTGAAGTGCGATCGCACCTAACCTCTCCCAACACTCCAATGTCCACCCTCCCACCTAGCACCTGCTTAGAAGGAAGTCACTGAGAATGCCTAAGCTAGAACAGCGGTTCGATTACGTCAAAATTGGTCTGGCTTCGCCAGATCGAATTCGTCAGTGGGGTGAGCGGACGCTCCCCAACGGCATGTTGGTGGGTGAAGTTACCAAGCCCGAAACCATCAACTACCGGACCCTCAAGCCAGAGATGGACGGGCTCTTCTGTGAGCGCATCTTTGGTCCTGCTAAAGACTGGGAATGCCATTGCGGTAAGTACAAGCGAGTTCGCCACCGCGGTATTGTCTGTGAGCGCTGCGGTGTAGAAGTCACCGAGTCTCGGGTGCGACGCCACCGCATGGGCTTTATCAAGCTTGCTGCTCCTGTAGCCCACGTTTGGTACCTAAAAGGGATCCCAAGCTACATTGCAATCTTGCTAGACATGCCTCTTCGGGATGTTGAGCAGATTGTTTATTTCAACGCCTACGTTGTTCTTGATCCAGGCAATGCTGATAACCTCAGCTACAAGCAACTCTTGACAGAGGATCAGTGGATTGAGATCGAAGATCAGCTCTATGACGAAGATTCTCAACTGTCAGGCGTAGAAGTTGGTATTGGGGCAGAAGCTTTACAGCGTCTGCTTGAAGATCTAGAGCTGGAACCTGAAGCTGAAAAGTTGCGGGAAGAGATTGCCACTGCTAAGGGGCAAAAGCGAGCCAAACTAATCAAGCGTTTGCGGGTAATTGACAACTTTGTAGCCACCGGCTCCAAGCCTGACTGGATGGTGTTGTCTTACATCCCGGTTATTCCGCCCGACCTGCGACCAATGGTGCAGCTTGATGGAGGACGCTTTGCTACCTCCGACTTGAACGACCTCTATCGTCGGGTAATCAACCGGAATAACCGATTGGCCCGTCTCCAGGAAATCCTGGCTCCTGAGATTATTGTCCGTAACGAAAAGCGGATGCTTCAGGAAGCGGTAGACGCTCTGATTGATAACGGTCGTCGCGGTCGTACGGTCGTCGGCGCTAACAACCGTCCTCTCAAGTCCCTGTCTGACATTATTGAAGGTAAGCAGGGCCGTTTCCGTCAGAACCTACTGGGTAAGCGGGTAGACTACTCAGGCCGTTCCGTTATCGTGGTGGGTCCCAAGCTGAAGATTCACCAGTGCGGGCTGCCTCGGGAAATGGCAATTGAGTTGTTCCAGCCTTTCGTGATCCATCGACTGATCCGCCAAGGTCTGGTGAACAATATCAAGGCTGCCAAGAAACTGATTCAGCGCAACGATCCCAGCGTGTGGGATGTGCTTGAGGAAGTGATTGAAAGTCACCCCGTCATGCTGAACCGGGCACCCACGCTTCACCGTCTGGGTATTCAAGCCTTTGAGCCGATTCTGGTAGAAGGTCGTGCTATTCAGCTGCACCCATTGGTTTGTCCTGCCTTTAACGCTGACTTCGATGGTGACCAGATGGCTGTTCACGTGCCACTGTCCCTGGAATCTCAGTCAGAGGCTCGCTTACTGATGCTGGCTTCCAACAACGTACTGTCTCCAGCTACGGGACGCCCGATCATTACCCCTAGCCAGGATATGGTTTTGGGCTGCTACTACCTTACTGCTGCCAATCCATACCATCAGAAAGGATCCGGTCGCTTCTTTGCCGATATGGAAGACGCGATTATGGCCTACGAACAAGGTCTGGTTGATATCCATGCAGAGGTCTGGCTCCGCTTTGATGGAGAGGTGGAATCTGATAAGCCGGACACTGAGGTACTGGAAGAGACCCGCGGTGATGACGGCTCAGTGACCAGAATGTATCGAGAGCGGCGAGTTCGCCTGGATGCTGAAGGCACTCTTATTTCCCAATACGTCAAGACCACACCTGGACGGATTATTTACAACCGAACCATTCACGAAGCCTTAGCCAGCTAGGCGACTGACTGAGGCAGCTTTTGGGGGAGCAGACCCCTGTTCCCCATCATGCTTACGCAGATACATCACGACGAGGGGCGGAGAAACCGAATGGCTGAGCAAGGGTCCAACCAAAAAGCAATGATCTTTCGTAACCGGATCATTGACAAGAAGCAGCTCAAGAACCTGATGTCCTGGTCCTTTACCCACTATGGGACGGCGCGCACGGCTCATATGGCAGACGCACTGAAGGATCTAGGATTCCGGTATGCTACCCGGGCTGGGGTATCCATCAGTGTGGAAGATTTGCAAGTTCCGCCAGAGAAGCGGGAGATGCTAGAGGCTGCTGAGGAAAACATTCGAATCACAGAGGATCGCTATACCCGTGGAGAAATTACCGAGGTAGAGCGGTTCCAAAAAGTAATTGATACCTGGAACAGCACCAGTGAAGAGTTGAAGGATCAGGTTGTTAAGAACTTTAAGGAGAACAACCCCCTCAACTCTGTGTACATGATGGCTTTCTCGGGAGCCCGAGGAAACATCTCTCAGGTGCGACAGCTTGTGGGTATGCGAGGTCTGATGGCTAACCCGCAAGGGGAAATCATTGACCTTCCCATTAAGACCAACTTCCGGGAGGGATTGACGGTTACCGAATACGTAATCTCTTCTTATGGTGCCCGTAAGGGTCTAGTAGATACAGCTCTGCGGACGGCTGACTCCGGTTATCTGACCCGCCGTCTGGTAGACGTCTCTCAGGATGTGATTATTCGGGAAATCGACTGTGGTACTGAGCGGGGCATTCCTCTGCGGAGCATGACCGATGGAGAGCGCGTTCTCATCTCTCTAGAAGATAAGCTCATGGGCCGGGTTGTTGCTGAAGACGTGATTCACCCTAAAACCGGTGAAGTCATGGCTACCCGTAACCAAGATCTCTCCCCAGATTTAGCTAAGGAGATCTATGCGGCTGGGGTAGAAGAGGTTGTGGTGCGCTCAGCCTTGACCTGTGAGGCAACGCGTTCTGTTTGCCGCCACTGTTACGGCTGGAGTTTGGCTCACTCTGAGATGGTTGATTTGGGTGAAGCCGTTGGTATTATTGCAGCCCAGTCAATTGGTGAACCGGGTACCCAGCTCACCATGAGAACGTTCCACACGGGTGGTACCTTTACGGGAGAAATGGCCCCTCAAGTCCGGGCCAAGCGTAAGGGGGTTGTGCGTCTACCCAAGCGGATGAAGAGTCGGGCGTTCCGGACTCGCCATGGGGAAGATGCTTTGGTGCTTGAGGCTAACGCCGAGATTATTCTCGAAACGGATAGTAAGCAGCATAAGGAAACTCTGCCTCAGGGCACCATCTTGTTTGTCAAAGAGGGTGAGGCCGTTACAAAGGATCAGCTGCTTGCTGAACTGCCTACAACAGGCCGGGTTCGTAAGGTGACAGAAAAGGCCACCAAGGACGTGACCTCCGACTTGGCTGGAGAAGTCAAGTTTGCTGGCTTGGTGCAGGAAGAGAAGAAAGACCGTCAAGGAAACACGACGCGTCTAGCCCAGCGGGGGGGTCTTCTGTGGGTGCTCTCCGGTGAAGTGTACAACTTGCCGCCTGGAGCTGAGCCTGTTGTTCGCAACGGTGACACTATTGAGGCTAATGGCATCTTGGCAGAAACCAAGTTGGTCACCGAGCGGGGCGGTACCGTACGGCTTCCCGGTAGTGATGCGGATGATAAGGGGGCTCGTGAGGTCGAAATCATCACGGCATCGGTTCTGCTAAATCAGGCTGAGGTTCGGGTTGAGAGCAGCCAGGGACGTGATCACTATGTGATTGAAACCACAAACAGTGGTCAGCGGTTTTCGTTGATTGCGACCCCTGGAACTAAAGTGACCAATCACCAAGTGGTGGCCGAACTGGAGGATGACCGCTATCGGACTCAGACAGGCGGTATCATCAAGTTCGCTGGTGTCGATGTTGCTAAGAAAGGAAAGGCCAAGCAGGGCTATGAAGTCATTCAAGGCGGTACGCTGCTTTGGATTCCCGAAGAAGCCCACGAGGTCAATAAAGATATCTCCTTGTTGATGGTGGAAGACGGTCAGTACGTCGAAGCCGGCACCGAGGTGGTCAAGGACATCTTCTGCCAGAACAGCGGTGTGGTCGAGGTGACTCAGAAGAACGACATTCTGCGGGAAATTGTCGTCAAGCCTGGGGATCTGCACATGGTGGATTCTCCCGAAGAGGTGATGGATCGCGATGGGACTCTGGTGCAGGCCGGTGAAGAGGTAATGCCTGGACTCGTGGCTGAGGCGTTGCGTTACGTTGAGTACGTAGAAACGCCGGAAGGCCCAGCCCTGTTGCTCCGCCCGGTGGATGAGTATCCTGTGTCGGATGAGCCGCCTGTACCTAGCCAGGATTCCGTCAGTGATTCAGGGGGCAGTATTCAGCTCCGGGCGATTCAGCGCATCCCCTACAAAGATGGCGATCGCGTCAAGTCGGTTGAAGGGATTGAGCTGCTGCGTACCCAGCTAGTCCTAGAGATCAACGAAGATGCACCTCACGTGGTGGCTGACATCGAGCTTGTGCCCGATGAGAGCAATCCTGAGATCATGCGACTACAGATGGTGATTCTAGAAACGCTAGTCATCCGTCGAGATGTAGTGGCTGACCAAACTCAGGGCAGCACAGTGACTCGTCTTCTTGTAGAAGATGGGCAGGCCATTGAGCCGGGAGCTGTGGTGGCTCGGACGGAAATTCAGTGTAAAGAGGCTGGAGAAATCCGAGGCATTCGAGAAGGCTTAGAGGCTATCCGACGGATTCTGGTCGTGCGGGAGACAGATCGTTTCTCCGTTGATTTGCAAGGGCAAGCTCCTCAAGTGTCGGTTGGCGATCTCCTGGTGGCGGGTACGGAAGTTGCTCCTGGTATTCTGACAGACGAGTCGGGGCAGGTAACGGCAGTTGAAAACGGCCAGGTAAGAATGCGGATTGCCCGTCCTTACCGTGTGTCTACAGGTGCTGTACTGCACATTGATGATGGTGACCTGGTGCAGCGGGGAGATAACCTGGTGCTGCTGGTCTTCGAGCGGGCGAAAACAGGGGACATCATTCAGGGTCTACCCCGAATTGAAGAACTGTTGGAAGCCCGGAAGCCGAAGGAAGCTTGCGTGCTGGCCGAGCGTCCAGGGACTGCTCAAGTCGTCTATGCTGACGATGAGACCGTCGAAGTCAAAGTGATTGAGGAAGATGGTGTAGTAACGGACTATCCTATCAATCCGGGGCAACCCGTGTTGGTGTCGGATGGACAGCAAGTGGTGACGGCTGAAGCCTTAACAGATGGCCCGGCGAACCCCCACCAAATTCTGGAGATCTTCTTTAAGTACTATCTGAGCCAGGGCTTGGGTACCCATGATGCTGCCATGGGTAGCCTCCAGAAGGTGCAAACCTTCCTGGTGAACGAAGTGCAGTCGGTGTATCAATCTCAAGGGATTGATATTTCTGATAAGCACATTGAGGTGATTGTTCGCCAGATGACTTCGAAGGCTCGGATCGACGATGGTGGCGACACCACGATGCTGCCTGGTGAATTGGTAGAAATTAATCAGGTTGAGCAGGTCAACGAGGCTATGTCGATTACCGGCGGTGCCCCGGCTGAGTATACGCCGATGCTGTTGGGTATCACTAAGGCTTCCTTGAATACGGACAGCTTCATTTCAGCGGCTAGCTTCCAGGAGACAACCCGTGTGTTGACTGAGGCTGCCATTGAAGGGAAATCTGACTGGCTGCGAGGACTGAAGGAGAACGTCATTATTGGTCGCCTTATCCCGGCGGGCACAGGCTTTAATGCCTATGAGGAGCCGAACAGTGCACCCGACTTTGATGCGGGGTATGACGGAGCGATTCTAGACGATGATCTGTCGTTGCAGGAGGTTGTTTTAGATGACCGAACTGCTCGCACTTACGATTTAGAAGGCAGCTTTGGCATGTTGTCTGAGAATGAGATGATCGGCGGCTACGGAGACGACGATGAGGATGAGGATGACGACGACGACGACGATGATCTACCTCGTGCGTTAGGTGGTACCTCATCGATCCTGGATGACGACGATATCCTGATTGATGACCATACGGAAGCTCCTTAAAGAGTTTGGGGAGTCTAAAGCTGGCGTTTACTAAAACCTCAGTTGATGACTTTCTTAGAAAATCAAAAGTTTAGCCAGAGGGTAGGAAACTATACCCTGGCTAAACATAAGAGAAAGAGGGAGTGCGATCGCACTCCCTCTTTCTCTTATGCTGTGCAATTGCCTAAATCAAGCTACAACGTTCCAGGCGCAGCATCATGGCATCGAACATGCGAACATCGCCGAAGCCACCTCCCCGACCCGTGCCGAAACCACCAGAACGCCAGGAATCGCCTGAAGAGAGCTTCCAGTACCAAAGCGCAGGAAGATGTCCTCTGGGGGCGTTTGAACTGAAATTGAGAAAGTCATAGAACTTGAAAAAGGCGAAGGCCCTTTCTGGAAACATCACCCAACCAACCTGCTTGCCCAGTTCCAACGCATCGGACTGGGCTTCCTGGGTGTAGATTTGCCGCTGTACAGAAAAGCCAAATTTGCCTTGACTGGCTTCAATCCAAAGGTAGTCAAGCTCATGAAGAACAGGGCAGGGGAGGTTTGCGATCGCATCTAAGTCTAGCCACTTAGGGCGGTCGGCTGCTTGCAACAACAGTTGCAGCGTCACTTGGTCGGCTGCTTGCCATTCCTCCTGCTGAAGCAACGTTTTGAGGTCATCGGTTGTCCATGCTTGCTGAGCCGTTTGCATCATTCCTACCACAACTCAAAAGGGTCTTGAAGCGCCAGTTCGGGCGTGAAGTATAAAGCCTGCGTTTTGGGTTTACGTTTTGGGTTGGAGGATATGGCAAATCTCAATGAGATGAATGAAAAATGCCTCAATAAATTCCTCATCAATGCTGTAGCCGCCCTCTAAACTAGCGCAGCACCAGCGCCAAGTGGGTAGATGGCCAGGGGGGGCGTCTAGGTTAAATTGAAGTTCACTGTAGGGGCGAGTTGACCGAAATAGACGGGCGTTTCCGATACCAGCGCCCACAGGCCAACCGACTGTGCTTAGAAACTCCCGAGGCTGTCGACCAAGGTCGTCATAGATTTGAGCTTGAACGGTAAATCCGAAGTGGTTCTTGCTGTGTAAATTCCACAGGCGATCAATGGTAATCAAATCTTGTCGAGGCAATTGAATAAGAGTCTCTCGGTCAATAATGCGCACATTATCCAACGGCTGAGAAGCGCCTGCCTGCTGGTTTAAGTTAAAGGCTTTGAGTAAGACCCGCTCGGTTTCTCGGTCGGCTTCAGCCCACTCTTTCTGCCACAACATTTCCCGCAGGCGAGTATAGTCAACACCGACTGCTGACCGAATGTCGCCATACAGATTCGCGGTTTCCTCTAATTCGATTCTGCTCACCTCTTCTGGCGATAGATCCCAGATACGACGAGCCTGCTCTAGACGACCTTGGTCGTATTGGAGGGGGTAAGGGGTGGTTGCGATCGCAGTTCTATATTCCTTGCGGTAATTCTCCAAAAAGACCTGCTTATCGGCTGCTGTCTGCTGCTGAAGTTTAGTTTCGAGCTCGGTCTTTGCCTGTATCAGAGTTTTTTCGACTTCGCTCTGCTGTTGCTTCCGTCGGGCTTCGGCTTCGGCCTGAATCTTTTGAATTTCAGCTTCGTAGAGGGAAATCTCCTCGTCAGGCGGCAGCTTCAGGTTGGCTGCGTACTCCTTCAGCGTCATCCGACTACCTTCGCTGAGGGGAAACTGGCGGCCTAGTTCTTCGACTAACACTTCTCGATAGCGTCGCCGCTTCTCAGGCAAGCTCCGCAGAGGACCTACGGCTCTGGCAATGA
The DNA here is from genome assembly GCA_036702855.1 of Trichocoleus sp. GTDB lineage: Bacteria > Cyanobacteriota > Cyanobacteriia > Phormidesmidales > Phormidesmidaceae > JACVSF01. Next base: position 13,205 of record DATNQF010000147.1, read on the forward strand.
GCAAATCAGCTTCTTCTTGAGGAATGTTGAGTTGCTGACGGAGTAGTTCTAAATTAGCTACTTCAACCGGGCTGAACTCGCTGTAGCTGCGGGCATAGTGTTCTGCCTTCGCCAAAAAAGTGCGCCGGGGCGGTACTAGCAATTCTGCTGCTTGCATTGTCGCCGCTAGCTCTTCCCAGTCACGGGTTTTGACTTGGAGCGTCATCGTGTCGATGTAGAGCGTCAGCAGGATCTCAGTTGGATTGGCTTCGATGCGATCGCACAACTCCTCAAGGGCAATCCGCACATATTCACCCCGAAAGTCTAGGCGTAGGCCAAATTGCACCGTCCCGTCGTCTGTTACTCGGTCCAACAAGTTGATGCGAACTCCCTGTAGTTCGCTGAGACTTTGCAGTTCAGTAAAGAGCCGCTGCACCGCATCCGCCCTCTCGTGCGGCTCGAGATTAGGCTCTGTAATTTTAATAATGGCCTTAACCTGAGTGTCCGTTGCTAACGATGCTCCCGAAACCATAGTTGTGCGTAATAACAGGGATTGCTTGCCACTGTTATATCAGCCCTCACGCGGGATAGCACGCTAATTTTTAGTAAGGCTGCAAGGTTCTCAGGGTCAAAGGGGTAATTGGGTTACCAGGCGCGCCCTCTAAAGTTACCAACCAGGTCTGATCGGGCGAACGAAATGACAGGGCTATTACCGAATTGCCGTGGATCTCATGAACATAGCGGTACGGTAAAACCGGAATACCCTCAGTTGTAACAGGCTCGTAAGTCGGTTGATATAACAAAAGCCAAGGTCGTATTCGCTTGGTTAACGCTAGCAGGTCACTTTCTCTCAAGGGGGCATAGTTAACAGACAGGGTTGCGGCAGGGGTAACTTTGAGCGTTTGTCCATTGCGCACCACACATTGGACATACTCAAAGGTAGCCGGATCATAGAAGCCTACCCGCTTGTTATCAAGGCCCATAGCTCGATAGTTGGCTGGAATCTCAAAGGCAAAGTCAAGGTCAGCGTGACGGTAAATCCGGGTCGTAGCTGTTGGAGCAACTGCGCCTTGATAGGGACAAGTTTGTGCCCATCCTTGCTTAGGTACTAGACACACCAACCCTAAACTAAGCCCTAAAATCCAACTCAATCGTCGCATTAACTTCCCCTTGATTTACCCCTATGGATTGTTTTATATACCCCCATAGTTTAATTGAGATTCCAATCAGGATTGATAGGCTGGCAATGGAGTCACGTTACAGCAAAGACTAGCCAGAAGCCTTAGTTCTAGGTATTGGTTTGATCTGCTTTTTAGGCATGGGCCGAGTGGGTTTTGCTGTGCAGCATTGACGATTACTGTCACAAAACTATTGACTCAAAAGCACTTATACGAGCAGGAAGCGTCTAATGAATAGCGATCAACAGTTCATACCCCAAAGCCAGACTGATTTTCAGCTTACTAACACTGAGTTAACTTCCCCAACTCCTGTCAGTGTTCATCCTGAAACACCCCCAGTGAGAGTCTATGAAGTCGAGGCAAAACCCACAGTAAAGACTGAAGTGGTGACTGAACTAAAGCCTCAACAGAGCCAGCCTCAAACCACTTCAGAAGGTCAGTCTAATCCGGCCTTAACAAGATTGCTCTTGGGAGGTTTGATTGGTGCGACCCTAGGGACACTTGCCGGGGCTTTGGCTAACCGCAAAACTTCTCAAGGTTTTAATCACAGCGTTCAAGGAGTAGGACGTGCCTTTAAGACAATTGGTCAGGGCTTAGGCCAGGCCGCCCAAGGAGTCGGTGATGCAGCCAAAAGCGTAGGTGAAGGCGTAAGCTATGCCGTAGTGGGTTCAACCCAAGACGCTGCAAACGGCATTGCTGAAGGGACCCAACAAGTGAAATCGGCGACGACCGAGGCTGTTCATTCCACCACTGAGCAAGTCAGTGAGGCTGTTAAGGGCGCAGCTCACGGGATCACTGAAGGCACTCAACAAGTGAAATCGGCTACAACTGGGCTAGTTCAGTCCACTGCCGAGCAGATCAACCAAACTGTTAAGGGTATTGCTGAAAGCACACAGCAAGTAAAGACTGATGTGACAGTTGCGGCAGCTGAAGTTGTCCAAGCAGGTGCTAGTCAGGCAAATGCAGCAATTAGCAAAATAGCTAGGGGAACTGAGCAGGCAAAGGCGACCACTGCTGAAACCGTTCAAGTGGGTGCTGATCAGGTAAATGCAGCAGTTGGCAAACTAGCTCAAGAAACCGAGCAGGCGAAGGCAACTACTGCTGAAGCTGTAAAAACAACATCAGAGTCTGTTGATAACACGGTTCAAGAAGCAGCTGATGCAGTGAAAGAAGCTAGCACATCCCTTCATCAATCTATTGATAAAGCTGTTGATGGAATTGTTGAGACTCAACCAGAAAAATTGACTGTTTTAGTAGTCGAAGAGCCTTTTGAAGTCATTGGAGAACAAGATGTCGATTTTGATCTCTTGCAGCAAGGAGACGAAATCCAGGACGACTTCACTGATGTCACCCCAGGCGAATTTGTCACAGAAGACATTACAGCGATGTCTTCCCAGCCTTATCCCTTTCCAGAGGTCGAGGTTAGTCGCCCAAACGACAAATTGAGGAAGGAATAATGGTTACGACTAACGACGAAACGGTGGCAGACGGAAAGGGAACTGAGAGTTTCTCGACAACTCAGTCCATGACGGATGAGGCCGTAGCGGCTAGAAACCAGGCGCTCACTAAGGTTGCTATTGGGGCCTTGGTAGGAGCAGCGTTGGGTGGCATTGCTGGAGCCTTGTCTAACAGAGGAGTGGTTGATAGTATTAACGACTCTCTTCAAGGGGTCGGCAAGACCGTCAAAAAAACAACGTCTGAGATCGATAGGGCGATCAAAGGGGTTGGAGATGCTGTTCAGAGTGTAGCAACTGGGGTTAACAACACAGCTCAAGAGATCAATGAGGCTGTGCGAGAAACGGCTGAGGGCATTAGCGGAACTGTGAAAAGCACTGTTCAAACGGTGCAGAACACTGCTGATGATGTTCAGGAAACAGTCGGCAGTACAGTGGATACCGTCAAAAGCGTGGTTGAAGAAACAACTGAGTCTGTTCAGCAAGTTTCTGCCCCGGAGGAAACAACGCTTTACAAGCTAGTTCCTGTAACCTCCAGTGAACCTAATGTCTAATGCCAGTTCACCCTATTAGAACGACAGATGCTGTACTGGGCGCAGGGAACTGCGCCCTCCCATAGTTTTTCTGTCATTGGGCTTTAGGAGATTGGCCTAGATCTCAGCAACAGAGATCAACCTGATGAATACTATCGGCACTACAGGACGTCGATTATGAGTTGGCTATCACAGCTCTTGAGTAGAAGAAAAGTGCAAAATTGTCAGCCGACTGCGACTCCAGCTCCACCCCCAAGCCAACCGCCTGCTTCCATGACGCAAGTGGTGGTGGAAGAAACCATCATGGCGGTGGCGAAATGGCTAGTGAACCTAGTGAGTCGAACCCTAGAAACGAAGACAGCCCCTCAACCGGCGGAGCAGGAGCCCTTAGCTGATCCTGCTCCAGTGGGCTCTAGTGAGGTTAACACTGCCAACGTCAATGGTCATCCTGCACAGAGTGGGCAGGTCAGCACGGTAGATCAGTTGTTAGCAAAGTTTAGTTGCTTGATTGAGGAATCGTGCGATCGCAGCCAAGCGATCGCACTGCTCGAAAACCGTCTTCAAGGGATCGAATCTGCCCTACAGGCCAATCAGTCGTGGGAAGAATCCATTCAACTCCTTAGTCAGGCGGTGGTCAAGCTAGACAGCCGTCTGAGCCAGGTAGAACAAGTGCTAGCACAAGTTGATCTGGACAAGATCTCAAATATCTTGGCTGCATCATCGGGAAACGAGGCACAACTTCAACAGTGGATACAGGCATCTAAGGACCAAACAACTGCGTTGAACAGCCGTCTAGCGACCCTTGAAACTGCAGTAAAGATTGCTGAGGATCGGCATCATTCTGCCCTCGACCAGATTTCTGGGACAGTTCAGCCCGCCATCCAACAAGCAACCGCTCTTGAAGGCCGTATCTCCTATCTGGAGAAGATGATAGCTAGGCTAAGCCTTGTTCCCAAATTTGTAGAAAGCAACTACCGCTCCATTGCATCTATTCAAAGTCGTATGAAACAACTTAAGGATGTCCCTGCTGCTAATGGCAATGGGAGCCAAAAATAGCCGCATTCATTGAAGTAGGCACTAATATCATTAGCGCCTACATTCAGAGTGTCACCGACATCGGCGCATCTTCACGCCTCGCATTCCTCTCCTTTCTCCTCCCACTGGGGTGTCATACTGAAGGGGATATGCCCTGTTGCCGATGACGATTCTGGCTAGATGACTGACTTTCTCAATCTCCTCAACCCCTCCCAACGCCTCGCTGTTGAGCATTTCTGTGGTCCTCTGCTGGTCGTGGCCGGAGCCGGATCGGGCAAAACCCGCGCTCTCACCTACCGCATTGCTAATCTGGTACTGACTCACCGCATTGATCCAGACAATATTTTGGCGGTTACCTTCACCAACAAAGCCGCTAAGGAGATGAAGGAGCGGATCGAGGTTCTTTTTGCTGATCAAGAAGCCCAAGCGAAGCACGGCAAATCCCTTAAAGCTCTACCAGAATACGAGCAGACCAAGCTTCGCTCCCAGGTTTACAAGAATCTAACCAAGCACCTGTGGATCGGTACTTTTCATGCGCTCTGTTCGCGAATTTTACGCTTTGACATCGAGAAATATCAGGATTCCAATGGCTATCGTTGGACTCGCACCTTTTCCATTTTTGATGAGTCCGATGCTCAAAGCCTAGTCAAGCGCATTGTGACGCAGGACTTAAACCTGGACGACAAGAAGTTTAACCCTCGCTCGGTGCGCTACGCCATTAGTAACGCTAAAAACCAGAACTTCACCCCTGACGAGTTTGAAAAAGATCAGCCCAACTACCGGGGCCGAATCATTGCCGATGTTTACCGACGCTATCAGAAAGGATTGGCGGAGAACAATTCTCTCGACTTCGATGACCTGATCTGGGTGCCGGTTCAGTTGTTTAAGCAAAATGAACAGGTACTCGCTTACTGGCACAAACGCTTCCGCCACATTTTGGTCGACGAATACCAAGACACCAACCGCACTCAATACGAGCTGATTCGTCTGCTCGCCACCAATGGTGAGCCGATTAATCATTTCAACGACTGGAGTCACCGTTCTGTCTTTGTTGTTGGTGATGCAGATCAGTCCATCTATTCATTCAGGGCAGCTGATTTCACTATTCTGATGAACTTTCAGGATGACTTCGGCGATGGTCTGCCCGACGACGATACTCGCTCGATGGTGAAGCTGGAGGAAAACTACCGCTCTACCTCTAACATTCTCGAAGTCGCCAACCATCTAATTGAGAACAACACTGAGCGTATCGACAAGGTGCTGCGGGCCACCCGAGGCGAAGGGGAGGCTATCTTCTGTCATCGGGCTGAGGATGAAACGGCAGAGGCTGATTTTGTCGTCAGCCAGATCCGCAACCTGGAAATTCAAAACCCGGAGCTAAGTTGGGGAGATTTTGCCATTCTCTATCGCACGAATGCTCAATCCCGTGCGTTTGAAGAGTTACTAACTCGCTACAGCATTCCTTATCAAGTGGTGGGTGGTCTACGGTTCTACGATCGCCGCGAGATTAAAGATGTTCTGGCCTATCTGCGGGTTATCACTAACCCCTCGGATAGCGTCAGCCTTAAGCGAGTGATCAACGTGCCTCGACGCGGTATCGGCAAGAGCACCCTAGAGAAGTTTGACCAAGCGGCCCAAACCCTAGGTGGAGTACCTGTCTGGGAAATTCTCAGCGATGAAACCTCAGCTAAAACGTTGGCTGGGCGTTCCTCAAAGGGCGTGGTAGAGTTTGCCAAGCTGATTCAGAAGTACCAAGAAAACTTGGACGACGCAAAAGCCTCTGAAATTATTCAAGGGGTGCTAGAAGATTCGGGCTATATCGAAGCGCTCAAAATGGAAGGAACAGACGATGCTTTAGAGCGTGTTGCCAACGTTCAAGAACTCTACAACGCTGCCTTACAGTTTGAAGAGGAAAACGAAGATACTTCGTTGGTTGCGTTTCTTTCCAATGCTTCTCTTGCCTCTGATCGAGATGACTTAAAAGAGGGTAAGGAAGCTGTTTCTCTAATGACGCTTCACTCTTCCAAGGGATTGGAATTTCCGGTGGTTTTCCTGGTCGGGATGGAGCAAGGGTTGTTTCCTAACTTCCGTTCCCTAGAAGATCCTGCTGCCATTGAGGAGGAGCGACGCCTCTGCTACGTTGGCATTACCCGTGCTAAAGAACGGCTTTTCATTTCCCATGCTCGTTCTCGGCGGCTCTATGGAAACAATCGTGAACCTGCTAGCCCTTCGCTCTTCTTGGGTGAACTGCCCACTGAGCATGTCAACACTAATTTGGGAACAGGTTTGCCCAAGCGGATGACGACGCCCATTCGAGAAGTCCGAAAGCAGAAGGAAGCCTCAGCTGCCCCTGGCAGCGGTGCTCACGAACTTGATTGGACTGTGGGCGATCGCGTCGTCCATGCCGCTTACGGCGCGGGTGAAGTCACTCATATCTTTGGTGCTGGCAACAAGATTTGCCTTGCAGTTCAGTTTCCAGGCACAGGGCGCAAAATTATTGACCCTAAAATTTCGGCTTTGCAGCGAGTCGAATAGAAGATCAGGGCCAGATAACAAAAACCTGTGGAGAGGCAAATTAGCCCCTCTACAGGTTAAGTTCCTATTTAAGAGTGAGTCTCTAATTCAAGGGAACAACTATTGCTAACTAGACATTGCTAGACGTTAGCTTATTGACGTGCTCATCGCGCTGTCCAGAAGACTGCAAGGACTCTCCTTCTAAGAAGGAACGCAGCATCCAGTTAATTTCTTCATGCTGCTCCATCAATCCAGTCAGGAAGTCAGCAGTACCTTCGTCATGATATTCATCAGAGCACTGATCAACATGATCACGCAGGTTGCGAATCACTTGTTCGTGATCACTTGCCAAGCGCTCTACCATTTCCGTTGCTCTGGGTAGGTCACCAGGATGCTCTTTGAGGGAAGCAGCACTGAGGAAGCCTTCTGCGGTTCCCAGAGGATAACCGCCGAGGGCTCGAATGCGTTCTGCGATCGCATCAATGTTTTCAGAAAGTGCCTGATATTGCTCTTCCAGCATCTCATGCAGCGTCCGGAATTGAGGACCTACTACATCCCAGTGGTATTTCTTAGTTTTGATTTGCAGCAAATACGCATCTGCCAAATCACTGTTGAGCAGGTTGACAACACCAAGCCGCTGCTCTTCTGATAGTCCAATGTTAAGAGGTCGCATACCGAATTACTCACGCTGTATCACCTTTTATAGTTCAACAAACATTAGCCATTTTCTCCTCTCTCCACTGAGGGATTTACCTGAATGTGCCTCTGGTTAGATGGCAGAGTTCGGGCGATGCTTTTGACTGTAGAGGAGGATTAATAGAATCAAACTTTGAAATAATTCAAAGTATTGTTCGTCCACTAGAACTGTTATTAATTCAATCTGAAATATGGCTGAATCTAAACCTTTAGAGGGCATAGAGCTGGTTGATTGTGCCAAGGCAAATGCAGAACAAGGAGTTGCGATCGCAGCCCATCAATGTGGCTTTGGCACTGGCATTGACCAGTTTATGATTGCCCTTAAATCAGCCTGTAAAAATATGGGTATTGAAGTTAACGCGCTAGAAGATCTTATTACCGGACAGCAGCGTATTCAATCCCTAGGCGGCGTTGAAGTTGCCCCCGATACCCCCTCTGAGCTTTAAAAGGATATTACTAATGACTTCTCTGCAAACGGACTACGATCGCCTGCTTTCCCAAGCTTCGAAAGATATCTATCAGGGCTACGACAAGCTAAGCACAGATGACAAATTAGCGTTTCTTTACTACGTCTATGAAGCAATGGGCGCTTCTGTAACGCCAGCTGCCCCCATTGCTGCCGACCCTGAAATTGCAAACCCTGTGATCGAAGCGATCTATCAGCAATCCGCTGAAGAGCAGCTTAACGCCATGCGGCAGATCGTCAATTGCGAAGATACACCCATTTCTCGCGCTTACGGCGGGCTAATCGTTAACGCGCAACTCTTAGTTTGGTATGTTTGGGCTGAGGAAATGGGCAACCGGGTCGTTGATATTCCCGGTGACTACACCCCTTCTCAAGGCGTCCAGCAAGTGCTTGACCAAATTCAGGGGTTGGAGTTTCAGGAGCAAATTTCCCTACTACGGGAGATGGCAACCCACATGGGGCACAGTGACGTCAAGCCTGCACCTACTCAAGCTGAGACGGGTGTTACACCTAGTCTATAGGTTTTCCTTGCTACATTCGTTCCTTTAAGGATTACCCCCTTCAAAGGCTAAATTCTTGAGGAGCAACTGTAGCTAAAGTTAAACAGTTTTGTCGCTGCATGAATTTGATGCTTAGCGACCCTAGCTATGGCTAGGGTCGCTTTCTTTTTGGGAAAGAAGAAATACAAAGTCTGTCTGAGTAGCTCCTAATAATTCATTGGTTTAGTCAAAGTCAATCTTATGGTTTACTCAGGCCAGCAATAACAAGTTACTAGATGAGCCACGAGATTTAGGGTAGAGGAAAAGATTAAGCAGGTTTGTACTGCCGGAAGATGACACTGACCTAGGGAATACGTCATGCTGCAAGAGTAGTGTAGTGGGGTGAAAGAGAAAGTAAACTTTCTTATTACTTCGTTTTAAAGGGAGCCATACTCTCTGTTTAGAACCTACTTTAATTAGTCTTTTCTGTGCTTTTGCCGATAAAACAGTCTCATGGCTTACCCGCGTATTCTTCTTTTAGAAGACGTCAATTTTGATAGGGAAATGATTCGAGCGACCCTGTCAAAGTCTGGTCTCAACAGCGAAGTTTTTTGTGTAGAAACTCGCGAGGCCTTTCTGGCAGCTTTGCGGCAAATTCCAGTTGACTTAGTTCTAGCAGATTACTCTCTACCTAACTTCAATGGGTTGTCGGCGCTAGAGATGAGCCGTGCTCTCTGCCCAGATGTACCTTTTATTTTAGTATCAGGCGTTTTGGGGGAAGAGATTGCGATCGAGAGCCTGAAACAAGGGGCTACTGATTATGTTTTGAAACAGCGGCTAGACCGCCTAGTGCTATCTGTACAGCGGGCACTGCGAGAGCGGCAGGAGCGAATAGCCCGTATACAAGCGGAATCAGCGCTTCAGGCCAGTGAAGCTCGCTTTCGAGCTTCAGTCGAGATTATGCTGGATTGCTTTGGTATTTATTCGGCCATACGAGATGGGGCAGGCCACATCACAGACTTTCGCATTGAGTACGTCAACCTAGCTGCCATTCGGCAATTTTCCCCAAGTCGAGAGATCAAAATTGGGCAAAGCTTATGCAAACAGTTCCCGTTTCATGAGAGAACAGAGCTGTTCGCAGCCTATTGTGAGGTCGTAGAGACAGGAATTCCGCTGATGCGGGAGTGCTTGATATACCAGGACGAAGCACCCGGAACGCTCGCCATGGCCCTGGACGTGCGGGCAGCCCAGCTAGGAGATGGTGTGGTTGTCACCTGGCGCGATATCACAGCGCGTAAGCGGTCTGAACAGGAGCGAGAAGATCTGCTGAAACGGGAAAAAGCGGCACGAGAAGAAGCGGAAACAGCAAACCGGGTCAAAGAGGAATTTTTAGCAACCCTTTCCCACGAACTGCGCACCCCACTCAATGCTGTGCAAGGCTGGATGCAACTTTTGCAACGACGTAGCCTCAGCGATCGCATGACTGGTCAGGCTTTCGACACGATCAGTCGAAACATGGAGGCATTGAAGCGGCTGATCGAGGACGTTTTAGATGTCTCTCAAATTGTTCGAGGCAGGTTGCGACTTGATGTTGCCCCTCTAGAAGTCGCAACGGTGGTGCGCTCAGCTATTGAAATTGTGTTTCCGGCGGTTCAGGCTAAAAACATTGTGCTGGTCGCAAATTTTGCCTCTGATGTCAGTCCTATCATGGGCGATCGCAATCGGCTTCAGCAGATAATTTGGAACTTGTTGTCCAACGCTGTCAAGTTCACGCCTGAGGGCGGTCGAATTGATGTACGTTTGGCAATGGTCGATGACCATGTCTGCATTCAGGTGCAGGATACGGGCAAAGGGATTGCCCCTGCCTTTCTGCCCTATATCTTTGAACGGTTTCGGCAGGCCGACGGTTCCCCTACCCGTCATCATGCTGGGTTAGGCTTGGGTCTGGCAATTGTTCGTCACTTAGTCGAGATGCATGGGGGAACCATCCGGGTTGACAGTCCAGGGGTCGGCCAGGGAGCAACCTTTACTGTGATGCTGCCAGCATTGCGAACTGAACCAGAACCTCATCCAATGGACTTGCCTACCTCTACGGGCATGGCTGAGGGTACCGACTTGCCTGAGTTAGATGCTGTGCGAATTTTATTGGTCGAGGATGAGGAGGATAGCCGTGAATTTTACACCTCCGCTTTGGCTGAGATGGGTGCTGTGGTCAGCGCCGTTAGCTCAACGAAAGAGGCGATTGATCTAGTCACGGACTTTCAGCCAGATGTCTTGGTTAGTGATTTAGGCCTACCGAATGAGGAGGGTTATGCACTTATCCACCGAGTGCAGGCCTTAGATGGAGAGTTAAAAGGGGTGGTGCGTGCGATCGCACTAACCCCGCCAACTCCCCCTGAAAACTGTGTAAGAGTGTTGGAGTCGGGATATCAAATCCATCTGCAAAAGCCTGTAGCACGGCGACAATTAGGCATGGCTGTGGCTCATCTGCTCAACAGTGTTGAATGATTGCGTCCGCCTGCTTTTACCCTTCAAGCTTTGATGCTTCGCGCGTTAGCGGATACTCGTTCCCCTTAAAGACTCTATAAAACTTCTAAGAACTATTCAATGGGAGGGGCTTCTACCCCGTCATTTGGCAGATGTTCCCGCTTTGCTATAAAACTTACGCTGACTTCAATCTCAGCCCCCTTAGAGCAGCCATTCTGTAGAGACTGTCTGTTTTGTAGGAACTTTCCGGGACAGTAAATGTTTTGCAGAAAGTGGAGTGGGAGGTCGCCGCTGACATCAATTGCAGCTTGTTAGATGTATGCACTATGCAACCTTTTTTAAACCATGGGCTGGCCCTATCTTCTGCTCAAACAGGGGATTCGGAGGGAGGTGCGATCGCACCCTTTCCGACTCTAGAATGCCTACAAACCCAGAGCTTTTTGATTTTAACCAATCACAGCTGGGAAGCTAATGTCGGCCCATTGAGCTGCTACCCCTTTAAGATCTTCGGCTGGAGTCCTGACACTCAGGACTACACCCTATGCCTGTTTGATGCCAGTACCAGTGACTTAGACAGCTACGCCGAGTTTCTTGATCGAGGCAACCATTTGCTTCTCTATCAGTGCCATCCCGATGTGCAAATTTGCTACTCCTATCGACCTAGCTTTCACAGCGACATCTCAACCTATCCAACTCAATATGTTCTACAAGTGTTTGTCTGTATGGATGGCGATTCTTGGGAGTTAATTGCAGAAGGTGAGTACCGTTAGTCAATGGGTTGAAATTTACTAATCTGTCTAGAGGTAGACGTTGCAAGAGCGGTCAGTAGCGACAATAAGGCTGCTAACTCCATGACGCAATTTCGCGTTATTGTCTACCTCTCCTGACCGGCCTTGGCCGGTCTTTTTGTGTTTTGGGAGTATATGGGGAATCCTTCCCGAGAACGAGGGTAGGGCCCGTTGGCCTTCGTTACGGTGGGCACATTATTAACCACTAAAACTCAGGAGAGGCCCATTCATGAAAGTTCCCCCCGAGGTCACCTACCGTAATGTGGACAAGACCTCTGCTTTAGAAGAGCTGATTGATGAAAAAATTGCCAAGTTAGAGGAAGTTTGCGACCACATTAGCAGTTGTCGAATTGCTGTTGAGAAAATTCACTCTAATCCAGACCATGGCTCTCCCTTCCGGGTTCGGCTTGACCTGACTGTGCCTCCTGGCCATGAGCTAGCAGTTTCCGAGAATCCAGGCCAAAGCACTCAGTACGTTCCTCTAGAAGTGGTCATCCGCGATGCCTTTGACTCGGCTCGCAAACAACTTATTAAGTTAAATGACCGCCAGAAAAATCGCACTAAAACCCACCCTGAACAGGATATGGGTGCAATTGTCACCCAGCTTTTTCCCGAAGAGGGCTACGGTTTTCTCAGAGGGCTAGATGGACAGGAAATTTACTTCAACCGCAACAGTGTTCTGAACGACGACTTTGATCGACTCACATTGGGAACGGGTGTCCACTGCTTTACTCGCGATGGAGAAGATGGCCCTATGGCCAGCACAGTCCAAATTGTTAGTAAACCAGGGGTACGGGCCGAAAAATCAGAAGGCTCACCTATTGATCTGCCCGCAGGCTGGGAGGCTTGAAGCCTTTTGAGCGATATCGCTCGCCTGCCTCAATCGTTACTGTGTAGAAGCATTGGCCCACAGGAGGGACGTATGACTAGTCAAAATAATTCTGCTGAAAACGCCCATTCTGAGCACAAGGAAATTCGGCAACCATTGACCCCGGAGATGGTCGATCCCAAGCAAAAGGAGGCTCACAAGGAAGCCCTCCGGCAAAATCCCAGGATGACTGTTAACCCTGGCGATCGCATTGATGAATCGATGACCTTGGAAGAAAAATCCCAGCAGGTCGCTGTCGATGCTCCCGATATTACCGGAGATCACATTGTTGTACCCACTTACTTCGTCGTAGACGAGCCAGACGGCAGCCAAAAAGCGCTCCACCACGTAAAAGACGCGGATGAAATCTCAGACGTGATTCGTCAGGCTCGAATGGATGAGAATGGCAACCGCACCTGGCGGTAAAGCTAGCTAAACCTTAGCAACACTCGTTCCTATAAGGCGTAATGCAAATGAGGCTAAATAGGGGGATAGCTCCCTACAGCGTTACTTTGTAGGGTTCATACTGTGAGTGCTCATAATTGAACCGATACAACGCCATTAGGAAAACGCAAAAAGCAAAAGGGCGCTCTACAGAGTGCCCTTTTGCACAGCTAGCCAAAACCAAGATGACATCCCGTACACCCTACCACTCCATTTACAAACCCTAGGAAGCAAGCCTCGTCCCATTAAAAGACGGGCTTTTACCCAGCTCCGATTATTAGCAAAGCCGTAGAAGTCACTCTTAGGGGACTTCTACGGCTTAGTATTGAGATCTCAATTCAGTTTGCTTTTGAAGTTGAAAGGGAGGGTACTCTTAGAAGAGGCCCAGCCAGTGGAAGATGCCTTGGCCAGTGGTAGCTTCAATGACCAGAGCGCCAAGGAAGCCCAGCATTGCTAGACGACCGTTCCATAGTTCAGCACTGGGGTTAGAGCCGAATTCAAACTTAGTACCAAATTCGCCGTACTTGCGCTGAAACTGATTCTCGTAACCGCTATCGGGATTAGGACCGCTAGTCATGATAAGTCTCCTGAGTTTTCTGTAGAGATGGGCTAGAGAACGGTGAATTGCTCTTCACTCGCTGCTCTTCACTCGATATTCGGTTGTTGTTAAGTAATGTAACGACAAAGCCCTGGGATTATACTCTACCGAGAGAAAGGGATCGTAAAGGCAATTGTCTCCCTCCTAGGCAAGCTTTCTGAACAAACCTGCGGAAGAAGGCAAGTTTGTTATGAATCAGCCTGTAGCGGAACACAAATTTTCGATCGAAAGATGTCTCGCTAGACACAATGGGGCAATATTGTGGTAATCCACGGTAACTTCATAGGTTTGTCACTGGCTCGTCATAACTAGACCTCATACTTGGGGTTTACCGAAAAGTCTTAAGTACGTTTTCGTTAAAACCTCTGAGCATGACAGAACTAAGGACTAGAGCAAATGTTCGGTTCTTTGGGGGGGCTTCCCCTACAGGTCATCTCTAGCTAGGACGGACAATAAGGAGGTTGCGGGGAGCAGAGTGGTGTGAAGGAAAAGCTGCTGTAAAGCGAGAGTGATGTTGTCAGTAGTGGGGAATACTTTAACCAAGGGAGCTGAACTAGACTAATACCCTTGATTGAGAAAACTACATGTGTAGCACTTTACGCAACATCAGAGTTGTTATAATATAGAGAGCAAAGTCATAACGGATTTGATTTAGCGTTTCCCGCCGAGGTACTGAATTGGTTGAAACCTTTTGGGGTCGCTTTACTGTCCTAAGTGAATGGGGTTTGTTATTCAGGCTAGTCCCAAATTGATCTAACCTTTCTCTCTTCAAAAAGCACTCTCCTGCAAGATTAGATATTCAATTTGAATCGAGTGATCGTTCGCTTCTCAAGCTTGTAGCAAAGAGCTTAGAAGCAGGTTTGTTATCCGAAGAATGGGGCGTTATCAGCATTGTCAGTGGAGGCGAGTGAGTCCATGCCTAAAACCAAATCACGCATCTCGAAAGGTCAACCCCTTTATACAGCCGATGCCGTGCGGACCTATCTGCACGAGATCGGGCGGGTTCCCCTGCTGACCCATGAACAGGAGATTATCCTGGGTAAACAGGTCATGCAGATGATGTCGCTGTTGGAGTTGCAGGAGAAGCTTGCCGCCAAGCTTGGCCATCTGCCTACTGATGAAGAGTGGGCCGAGGCCGCTAAGCTCAGCGTCGAGGATCTTCACAAGCAGATCCGGCAGGGGCAGCGAGCTAAGCGTAAGATGATCGAGGCTAACTTGCGATTAGTGGTTGCGATCGCAAAGAAATATCAAAAGCGCAACCTGGAATTCCTGGATTTGATTCAGGAAGGTACCCTTGGCTTAGAGCGGGGTGTGGAGAAGTTTGACCCGACTAAGGGTTACAAGTTCTCGACCTACGCTTACTGGTGGATTCGTCAGGCAATTACTCGTGCGATCGCACAGCAAGCCCGCACGATTCGTTTGCCCATCCACATTACTGAGAAGCTCAACAAGATCAAGCGGGTGCAGCGGGAGCTATCCCAGAAGTTGGGTCGGGCACCAACTGCCACCGAGATCGGGGATGAGTTAGAGCTAGAGCCAGCCCAGATTCGCGAATTCTTGGTGCTGTCTCGTCAGCCTGTCTCTCTTGATGTCAAGATCGGCGACAACCAGGACACCGAGCTGCAAGAGCTGCTAGAGGATGAGGGTATTTCTCCCGAAACCTTTACCGCTCAGGAATCGCTCAAGCAAGACCTAAGAACCTTGCTCTCTGAGCTAACCCCGCAGCAGCAGGAAGTCATCACCCTACGCTACGGCTTGGAAGACGGCAATGAGCTGTCTCTAGCCAAGGTTGGCAACCGCATGAACATCAGCCGGGAGCGTGTGCGTCAGCTTGAGCAGCAAGCACTGAAGCATCTGCGCCGCCGTAAGGGGTCTGTTCACGGCTATTTGGCTAGCTAAGTACAAGACCGTTCTCTTTAGAGCGGCATTGACCTAGCTACATTAAAGGGGACGCTGTACGGCGTCCCCTTTTTTTGCTTTATGCGCAATGGCGGGATGAAAGCTGTATTGCAACCTCGGTACCACCCAATTGGAAAACCAGCCTTGGTGCTTATGTTTCTTCTTTGCCTAAAGCACCTGGGGCACCAGCCAACGTGCGCTTAGGTGAACAGGTAATAATCATAATGACCAAAGTTAGGATGTAGGGTGCGGCATTAAATAAGTAGTAGTACGAGTCAATGCCGACTGATTGAAAGGCAGGTCCCAATGCTTGCGCGCCACCAAACAGCAGTGAGGCCCAAAGGCACTGAGTTGGATTCCAGCGAGCAAAGATAACCAAGGCTACAGCCATTAAGCCCTGACCGCTAGAAATCCGCTCTGTCCAAACACCAGGATAGTAGAGGGACAGACAAGCCCCGCCAATACCTGCTAAAAAGCTGCCTGCAACCACGCTCAGCATCCGCACCTGGAAAATGGAAACGCCCATTGCCCGTGCTGCTTCTGGACTATCCCCTACTGCCCGCACGTATAAACCCCAGCGGGTTGAACGGAAGAACCAATTCATGGCGGGCACCACGGCCACACCCAGCAAAAACAGGGGACTAATTTGCAGGGCCGACTGCACTGGAGGCAAACTGCTCCAAGTGCCCAGGTTGATCGTCGGCAGTTGGGGGGCTTGCGGCTGAATAAACGGCTTACCTAGGAAAAAAGCGAGTCCACTGCCAAAAATAATCATGGCGATACCCACCGCGACGTCGTTCACGCGTGGTTGCTGCGAAAGCCAGCCAAAAATTGCCCCCATTGCCATCCCAGCAATGCCTGCCATTAGGACACCAACCCAGGGAGCAAGGGCTGGGCCGACAATGCCCTGGCTTAAATAGGAAACGCCGTAGGCACTCATGGCTCCCATCAGTAGGGTGCCTTCTAGACCCAGGTTAATCTTGCCGCTTTTTTCGGTTAGGCACTCGCCTAGACTTACAAATAGAAACGGGGCACTTCCCCGTAAAGTGCCTGCCAAAATGCCAAGAGGTACACCCCACCAACCCAGTGCTTCTGCTGCCATAGTCAATCCCAGTACGTAACGTTATCGAGAATGTATTTTGCACGGTAGGAATTCTGTACGGTAGGAATTCCGTACGGTAGGAGTTCCGGGCTGTCGCTCCTATGACGCCACAGCAGCACCTCTACTCTGGGTCACCCGATGCTCCTGGAAAATGGGTAGACGTCCATACAGGGAATCACTGAAGAGGACGCATAGGAAGACGATGCCCTGGAAGACAAGTACAGTGGCATCGGGTAAGCCGTGCGATCGCTGTAAGATGCCGCCACTGGCTAGAATGCCGCCGAGCATCACTGCGACCAGCATCGTGGCTAGGGGATTGTGGCGCGACACAAAGGCTACCAGAATGCCGGCGTAGCCGTAGTTGGAAACGATGGATTCGTTGATGCGCTTCTGCACTGCCGCTATTTCTACCATGCCTGCGAGTCCAGCGCAGGAGCCTGCTAAAAAGCAAATTGCCAAGGTGAGCTTGCCCACAGGTAACCCTGCAATTCGTGCCGCTCGAATGTTGCCCCCAGCAGTGCGGGCGGCAAACCCGAAAGTGGTTCGTTGAATCAGAATATAGGCGATGACGCAGGCGATTATTCCATAGATAAGCCCCAAGTGAAGCCGGGTAGCAGGGAGGGTACCCAGCCAGTTCACCTTGGCGAGTTCAAAGCTCGATGGTTTAGTGACAAAGTTGGGATCACGCAGTGGTCCTTCAACCAGGTGATTCATGAATGCGATCGCAATGTAGTTCAGCAGCAAACTACTGATCGTCTCATTCACGCCTCGGTAGTAGCGCAATGCCCCAGCTAGGGTGATCCATAGGCCTCCCGCGACAAGACCGCCTAGAGCCATACAGACTTGCACCAGAAAAGGCGGCAGCGCTGTATTGACAGCTAATCCTACAATCAGAGCTGCTAAACCGCCCATCACCAAAGCTCCCTCGTTGCCAATGATGACCAACCCCAGGCGAGCAGGCAATGCCGTACACAGCGCTGTCAGCATGAGGGGAGAGGCTCGAATCAAAGTATTTTGCCAGGCACTCCAGCTACCAAAAGCTGCTTTGTAGATAGAGCCATAGACGGTAAAGGGATTGGCTCCTGCGATTGCACAAAAAATGCCAAAAATAAGTAGGGCTGCCAGGATCGCTCCAATGGGGATAGCCACAGCTTCGAGAGAACGCCGCCAGGGTTGGAATGTCAGCATGAGCTTAGGACGATAAATGACGGGTTAGCAGAGACCGAATTTATTAAGAAAACCCGGTCTCTAGAGATGGCTTAGCTGCCGATAGATCCCTTGACCCCCTCGATCAAGTAGTCCATTTTCTCCAGTTCGATATCTTGCTGCTTGTAGGCTTTACCTGTGGGCAAGACCTCCTTGCCAGCATTAGTCTTGAGCGGTCCTTGGTAAATCACAAGTTTGTTGCCCTCAAGATCTGCCAGCGCTTTGTCTGCCGCAGCTTTGGCTTCAGGTGTAACTGCTGGACCGTAGGGCGACATCTTACAGAATTTGTCAGCAATGCCACCCCGCAAAACATTCTCAATATCACCGTTCATCAGGGTCTTGCCCGCTTTGAATTGTTCACCTAGGGAGGTGTAAATACTTGACCAGTCCCACTCAGCCCCGGTCAGATAACCTTTGGGTGCTAGATTACCTTGGTTGGCGTGGTACCCCGTGGAGAAAATGTTACGCTTTTCAGCGGTTTCGATCACGACCTTAGGGCTGTCTACGTGGCAGGTAATGACGTCAACGCCTTGGTCGGCCATGCTGTTGGTGGCTTCCGCTTCTTTAACGGGAAGTGCCCAATCGCCGGTAAAGACTACCTGGGTGGTGGCTTGGGGATTTACTGACTTAGCGCCTAGGGTATACGCGTTGATGTTGCGGAGTACCTGGGGAATGGGCTTAGCTGCCACAAAGCCAAGTTTGCCAGATTTGCTGACGCTTCCGGCAACTACGCCTGCAACATATTGGGCTTCGTCGATGTAGCCAAAGTAGCTGCCTACGTTGGTGGGCATGCCCTCTTGATATAAGCCGCCTGCATGGAAGAACTGAACATCGGGGAATTCCTTGGCCATCTCTAGGATGTAGGGGTCGAAGTAGCCAAAGGAAGTAGGGAAGAGCACTTTAGCTCCGTCTACCTCAATCATGTTGCGCATCGTTTCGGCCACAGCCGTGGTTTCAGGCACGCTGGCCTCCTCCACAATTTTGATGCCAGGGACGTTTTTGGCCATAGCCGCTGCCCCTTCTGCGTGGGCCTGATTGTAGCCGTAGTCATCCTTTGGCCCCACATAGATAAAGCCAACAACTAAGTCCCCAGCGCTACCACCTGCTGCTGAACCTGTACTGCCGCTGGGTTGGTTGGCGCAACTTGTGCCCAGCTTAGCAGTGACCCCAAAGGCTGTTGTGGCAAGCAGTCCACGTACCACTTGGCGGCGAGAGAGATGGAATGGCCTTCTCCGATTACTCATATTCGAACAGACTCCTAGATTTAATTAGCGATGTGGCTCAAAATTCGGAATTTAGGTTTGAAGAAATGCTCTGGCAAATGGGGGACTGCATGGAGGTGGAGCGAAGCTGAGACAGTTCATCTACCAACTCGGTGGCTAGCTCATCGGTGATTGTTCACACTTTTGAGCAAAATCGGATGTTAGCCCTCCTGGTAGATGGCAGCAGTATTCTTACCCCTTTAAGAATTGGCAAAATCGCAGCGATCTTTTGTATCGAAGTTAGCTTTTTGAGAGTTCTGCCTAAAACCCGTCTCTAATAACAAAGAACGTTACACTAGCCTTCTAGTTCATCAAGCGGAAAGAGATCGGGTGGAGTTCATGGGAACCTCGGCAGGACAGCCTTTTCAGCAGGCAGTAGAAAAGCGAGTGCGAGAGTTGCGATCGCAACTTCAAAAAGCCAGCTATGCCTACTATGTCCTCGACGATCCCTTAATGCCGGATGAGGTTTATGACCGACTCTATCGAGAACTGCAAGATCTAGAGTCTGAGCACCCGGATCTGGTAACGCCTGATAGTCCTACCCAACGGGTGGGAGAACGCCCTGCCACTCAGTTCACTTCAGTTCGCCACAACATCCCGCTCTACAGCTTGGAAAATGCGTTTGATTTGGGTGAGTTTCGGGCTTGGGAAGAGCGTTGGCGGCGAATTGACCCTACTGCCGGGGAAGTCGAGTATGTGGCTGAACTCAAGATTGACGGTAATGCCTTAGCCCTAACTTATGAGAATGGCTTACTCATTCGGGGAGCGACTCGCGGTGATGGCGTTGAAGGTGAAGACATTACCCAGAATGTCCGAACTATCCGTTCCATTCCCCTACGCCTGGAACTGGAAAATCCACCCCCAATTGTTGAAGTACGCGGCGAAGCCTTTCTACCCCTCAACGTGTTTGAGAAGATCAACGAGGACCGACTAGCCCGAGGGGAAGCCCTCTTTGCTAATCCCCGCAACGCTGCAGCGGGAACGCTGCGTCAGCTCGACTCACGGATCGTAGCTCAGCGTCAACTTGATTTTTTTGCCTATACACTGCAAGTTCCTTCTCAGGAGGATTGGGTTTCGGGTAGGGCTACTCTACAGACTAGTGCTGAAGGACAGCTCTCTTTACTGGGCGAATCTTCCAATCCCGCCTCTCATCTCCCACCCCCTTCCTCCCAGTGGCAAGCTCTACAGCACCTTAAGCAAATGGGCTTTAAGGTAAATCCCAATTGCAAGCTTTGTGGCTCTGCCGAAGAAGTAGGCGAATTTTATGATCACTGGGACACTGAGCGCACGAAGCTGCCCTATATGACAGATGGGGTGGTTGTAAAACTGAATGACTTTGCCCTGCAACAACGACTAGGTTTCACTCAAAAGTTTCCTCGCTGGGCTGTGGCGCTGAAGTATCCAGCAGAAGAAGTGCCCACGGTACTGGAATCGGTGAGTTTTCAAGTGGGGCGGACAGGGGCTGTAACTCCGGTGGCTGAACTGCGCCCAGTGCAGGTGGCAGGCACCACCGTTTCCCGTGCCACCCTACACAATGCCGATCGCATGGCCGAACTCGACATCCATGCTGGTGATACGGTGATCGTGCGCAAAGCGGGCGAAATTATCCCTGAAGTTGTGCGGGTACTGACGGAATTGCGCCCTGAATTGGCAGTAGGTGTGCGGATGCCTACTCATTGCCCGGAGTGCAGTGAGCCTCTGGTAAAGCCAGAGGATGAAGCGGTAACGCGCTGCATCAATAATTCCTGCCCAGCCATTATTCAAGGGGCTATCATTCACTGGACCAGCCGTAATGCCCTTGATATTGCAGGTTTGGGCGAAAAGTGGGTGATTCAGCTAGTTGATCGAGGGTTGGTACATTCTGTTGCTGATCTGTATGACTTAACCGTGGAAACCCTGCTACCTCTGGAGCGCATGGGCAAACAACTAGCTCAAAAGCTAGTCGATGCGATCGCAACCTCCAAAACCCGCCCCTGGTCCCGTGTTCTCTACGGTTTGGGCATCCGCCATGTCGGTAGCGTCAATGCCCAAACCCTAGCCGATCATTTTCCCAGCGTAGATGCCCTGATGGCAGCCGATACCGACAACATTGCAGCGGTCTACGGCATTGGCCCCGAAATTGCCAATGCAGTCTACAGTTGGTTCCAGCTGCCCGCTAATCAGGAGTTGATTACTCGGTTGAAGGAGGAAGGGTTGCAGCTCAAGGCTGATCAAGATGCGATCGCACAGCGTCAGTCAGCCCCCCAACCACTAGCTGGTAAGACCTTTGTCTTAACAGGGACTTTACCCACCCTAACCCGCCTTGAAGCTCAAGCCCTAATCGAGCAGGCGGGCGGCAAAGTCACCAGTTCGGTCAGTAAGAAAACCAGCTATGTTGTTGCAGGAGAAGAGGCCGGGTCTAAGCTGACCAAAGCAGAAGCCCTAGGTATCGCTGTCCTCTCCGAAGCTGACCTGCTCCAACTGTTGGGATAACGCTAGAGCGCGTGAACCCAAAGACCCTAACCAGCAGCTTCCCCCCGTCGGAAGTAGATCGGTAGGCCTACCCTAATTGCACCACTGCAAGCCGAGAGGTCGTAAATCGATCCATCCAACTTCTTAGATAGACTTGGTTTGCTTTTCTCTCGGTGGGGTCTTGGGTGTCAGCCGGATGGGGCATCAATCCCACAATCGCAGCAGTAGTTACGCAAAACATTGATTTTTGAAAGCTTTGGCAGATCTGCACCCGAATGTCTCCCTCTCCCCGCAAACTATTGCGGTAGAAGTCATGCAGGTAGTCGGGTAAGAAGTGCCGCATGTCCTGCATCAAGAGAGTTGGAGGAATGCCAGCACCGCCGATGGGCACCGGATCTGCATAAAGCGCTCCATACTCAAACCGGGGCTGCTCCTGAGGGATTTGATTGGCCTGGGCATTGTAAGAGACGGTGCCCAAGAAGGGAGTCCCCCGGAAGAA
The DNA here is from genome assembly GCA_036702855.1 of Trichocoleus sp. Lineage (GTDB taxonomy): Bacteria > Cyanobacteriota > Cyanobacteriia > Phormidesmidales > Phormidesmidaceae > JACVSF01. Next base: position 35,143 of record DATNQF010000147.1, read on the forward strand.
GACCGCTTCGACATAGGGGACAGCCGTGTCCATCAAAAAGGTGAGTCCAGCAGATTGAGGCAGCAGGTCATACACTTTACCGTCAATGGTGACAGCGTAAGTAATAGGATTAGCCGCTGCCGCCACTAGCCCACCTTTGACGTGTTCCACCACATCTGGAATAGATTGAATTTCACCCCGGTCATAGCGATCAGACAGGTCGATGAACATATCGCTCATGATCCGCCAGAACTGCCCCAGCGCGCTCGTGTAAGCCAACATGCGTACCTGCTCAGGCAGAAAGTCTGGGCACAGCTTATGCAGCAAGCGAATCATCGGATTGTGCTTTGTCTTTGCCTGCACGGCTGTTTCGCAAAGTTTAGCAAAGTCGGGTGAGTCGAGGTAGTTGTCGAGAGCGCCTCCCCCATGCCAAAGCATGGCTCTCATGCAGTACTCGGCATACTCATAATTAATGCGATCGTGCCACCAGTGTTTCAGTAGCTTTTGCAGGGTGACTTCTCCATTGAAGTATTTGAAGAAGGGGAAGAGTACCAGAAACTGATGGTCCGCTATGTAACACAGGTTAACTGAGTAGGCATCCAGTACCACTCCATAGCTCTTGAGGATGCCCACTACCTCCATCACATTCGTTTCCGAATCGGGTAGTAAAGCGTCTCCCTGAAGGAGACGTTCCACAAAGCACTCTAATGGATGAATGGAAGACTCGACGGGTGCGGGTTGAGTGATCATGGCTGGCAAGTCTCAGCAGCAACATCAATGCAAGGGATTGGAGTAGACACTTGAGAAACTTGGGAGGGGAGTAGAGCCTTAGCGGTAATTGCGTAAGGCTCATTCAGGGCCAAGGTTGTGTTCTCGCTCCAGCGCGTCATCCAGTTGGGCTGTAGCCCCAAAGCTACAATTAGCACCGCCAGGACGACTGCTGGCCACCGATCAGACCATGAAACCGAAGGTAAGTTAACGTCCAGTTGGGGTGTGCTAGTTGGGGGTGCGATCGCAAGCCGTCCAAAAAAGACTCGGTTGACCAGCAGCAGAAAGTAAACCGCTGTCAGGCCAGAGCCAATCATACAGAGCAACGTCTGGGTTGGAAAAGCCAGAAAACTACCCCGAAATACCAGAAACTCGGAAATAAAGCCCACCATCCCCGGAATGCCAGCACTAGCCATCACACCTAGAATCATCAAGCTGCCAATAATGGGTAGTCCCCGTTCTGGGTTCAAGAGGCCCCGCAAAATTGTTAAATCTCGGGTGCCTGTTTTCTTGTAAACCACGCCGACTAGCAAAAACAGCAAAGCTGAGATTAAGCCGTGACTGACCATTTGAAAGACTGTACCGAGAATGCCCAGGGGCGTTGCTGCTGCCGCTGCTAACAGCACATAACCCATGTGACCAATAGAACTATAGGCCACCATCTTTTTCATGTCGGTTTGTGAGATGGCAGCCAGTGATCCATACAGCACACTCACGACAGCCCAAGAAGCTAACCAAGGGGCCATATTCGACCAAGCTTCAGGGAACAAGCCAAAGCCAAAGCGCAACAAACCATAGGTGCCCAATTTCAGCAACACCCCGGCCAGCAAAACTGAGACTGGAGTAGACGCCTCGACGTGAGCATCAGGAAGCCAAGTGTGGAAAGGAAAGAGGGGGACTTTGATGCCAAAGCCGATCAAAACAGCAATTAGGAGGGTTGTCTGCTGAGTCAGGGTGAGTGCTTGGGCCATACTCGGCGAGTAGTCGAAGCTGCCCGTACCCGAAAGCCAAGTCAGTCCTAAAAACGCCCCCAGAATCAGAATGCCTGATAGGGCTGTGTAGATCAAAAACTTGGTGGCAGCGTATCCCCGTCTGGCTCCTCCCCAGATGGCAATTAGTAGGTAAAGGGGAATTAGCTCCAGCTCATAGAAAATGAAAAACAGCAGTAGGTTTTCTGATAGAAAGGCTCCTGCGACTGCCCCATTGATTATCAGCATCAACGAAAAGTAGAGTCGGGGCCTAGGAACAGTAGATTCCGTTGCGTAGATCGCCACCAGACTGAGCAGGCTGTTGATGGCCAAAAGCGGTAGGGAAAGCCCATCAAGCCCCAGCTTGTAGGTCAAGCCCAAGGGCTCTACCCAGGACAACGCTTCCTCAAATTGAAAGCCGGGGTTGTAAATATCAAACTGCCCCGCAAGGAGCACAACCCATCCCAGGGTTAACCCTAGGATCGCCATCGTCGCAACTCGACCTCGAGAACCGTTAAGCTCCCCCGGCCAGAGAATAATTGCGATCGCACCAACGAGTGGAATTAGGAGAAGAGCACTGAGCATAAATACTGTTAGTTGCCTACCAGAGTGACCAAGTCATCAAAATTCCTAGCAGGCTGACACCCGCAAAAATCGTGAAGAGATAGAGCTGGGATTGGCCTGAGATACTGTACTTAAGGCTTTCACCCCCCAGTAGGGAAGCCAACCCGACCGCATTCACAAAACCGTCTACCACGTAACGATCAAACCAATTGCTGAATTGGGATAGTGCATTGACAGCAAACACCACGGTGACTCTGTACAATCGCTCGGTATAGAAGTCATAGGCCAAGATGTCCTGTAAAATTCGCACGGGACGATTAAGTGACCGAGTCAGCGTTTTGGATAGTGGTATTGCCGTGCCAAGTAGGGCACCCAACAGACCTGAGAGTAACAGCAGAACGGTAGCAGGCGGATTGATGTACTGCCAAGGTGGAAGGAGTGACATTCGCTGCATCACGAAGGGCAGCAACAGCGTTGTGATGGAAAGCGTCACCATCGGCACTGCCATCGGCCAAGGCACTTCGGGAGCACGACGCGTTTTAGGCTGGACCTCGCCCAAAAAGACAAGGCGAAAGACGCGCATCAAATTTAATGCCGTTAAAGCATTGACCAGCAGAAAGACAACCACGAGCAACGGGTGAGCCTGCCAAAGAAAATCAATTCCCATTCGCATACCCCAGAAACAGCCCAGCGGTAAGAGACCCACTAAACCCAATGCTCCTGAGGCAAAAGCTAGGGTTGTTGCGGGCATTTTACGGGCTAAGCCCCCCATTTGTGTGAGGTCTTGATTACTGGTTGTGAGAATAATAGACCCCACGGACATGAAGATTAGAGCCTTTGCGATCGCATGGGTAAACAGTAGCGTCAGCGCTACCCCAGGCCACTCTGTTCCAACAGCAATAAACACCAAACCCAAGTAGGCACTCGTTGAGTAGGAAAGCGTCCGCTTGAAATCAATTTGGGCCAACGCCACTAAGGAAGCACCCACCGCCGTTAGGGCCCCAATCACGACTAAAGCCTGCATCGCTACTGGCGAAAGCACCACAATCGGCTGTAGCCGAATCAAAACATAGGCCCCGCAAGTAACCACCACTGAGTTCCGCAAAATAGAAGCTGGGTTGGGGCCCTCCATCGCTTCATCCAACCAAAGGTGCAGCGGAAACTGAGCACATTTCCCTGCAGGTCCAGCAATCAATGCCAAGCCCAGTAAGGTTGCTGTTAGGGGAGCAAGGTCAGCCGTTTTAACCCACTCATAAATGTCGTTGAAGTTTAAACTGCCAGCAAAGGCAGACAGCGCAACCATTCCCATCAGCAGTAGCACGTCGCCAATACGCTTGGTCAAAAAGGCATCTCGCGCAGCTGTCACCACCAGCGGTTGGGCATACCAAAAGCCCACCAACAGGTATGTTGAGAGGGTCAGCATCTCTAGGAGTGAGTAGGACAGAAAGAGGGAGCCACTGAGTATGATGCCGCTCATCGCTGCCTCGAAAAATCCCATGAGAGAATAAAAGCGGGCCAGCGCCCAGTCCTTCTCCATGTAGCCCAGCGCAAAGATTTGTGCCATTAGGCTCAGCCCGGCAATTAACTCCAGTGCCCCCATGTTGAGGACAGAGATGTCAAAGGCAAAGGATATATCTAAATCTGCTGCCCTAAGCCAAGTAAAAACGATTTCCTGGGATCCCTGATTCCAAATTCCACGCAAGATGGCCATGCCATGGGCAAATGCCACCAGGGTCATGAAGATGTTCAGGTAAGCTGCTGGACGAGGGCCAGTACGTCGAACTAAACCAATTGACCAGGGCAAAGATGCGATCGCCCCAACGAACCCATATACGGGCAGTAGCCAACTTGTCTCAATCAAGAACTGACTCATCACCAGGATCCCCACCGACCCGAAAGAACACGTAGTCCCATGCCTCAAAAGATACCTTGCTTTCTACATTCCCCAAACCTTATGGAAGAATGCTGGATATCTGAAAGTTGACCAGTTTTAGGTACACGAAATTAAGGCTTATCTCTCGGCTGTATCAACGGCCTTTCAGCACTCAACGCGACCTCAAAATGGCCTTGGCTTTTACCCAGGCATACTAGCCACTAAACACATTGCCCACAAAAGTTAACGTTTTAGGTTTTATCGTAGCTGATCCCCAGTCACCCTTGAAACTGCTTAGTAAAAGCTCTCAAAGCAACAAAAATTTACGTAAGGCGGCCCTAAGAGCAGAAAATGCAGGACGTCACGCGAGTGACTACTCTAACGAAACCATAGATTTGTGTATAGCTATAAAACAAAGTAGGATTAGTTTTAATAATGCTCAATATTAGCAACAATCATTGCGGCTTATATTGCAAAAGGTACCCCTAGCACCTATGCTTTATTTACGATAGGAGTTTTTCCAGGCATTTTTTTGAAGTTTTATTGATAGGTGAAGCCCGTCTCGTTGCTTCCGAGATGCTAGTTTCTCATGCCTTTTAGGTCATGATTTCCTGTCAGGAATTGTTCATTAAAAGATGTCTGCTTGATTGAGGAGATTACGACGATGCCAATTGCTGTTGGAATGATTGAAACCCTCGGCTTTCCTGCCGTGGTAGAGGCTGCCGATGCCATGGTAAAAGCGGCTCGGGTAACTCTAGTAGGGTATGAGAAGATCGGCAGTGGCCGGGTAACTGTGATCGTTCGTGGAGACGTGTCTGAGGTGCAAGCTTCCGTTGCGGCAGGTGTTGAGTCTGCCAAGCGGGTGAATGGTGGGGAAGTCCTCTCGACTCATATTATTGCCCGTCCTCATGAGAACCTAGAGTTTGTTCTACCTATTCGATATACCGAAGCGGTCGAACAGTTCCGGACTTAAGGTCCGAGAGTAACTAAGAACGGTCGTGATTTCGCTACGGCAAAAAGACTTCCGCTTCCATGGCTTAATTGCTTGTAGAGTGAGTCTTAGTAGACTTGCCAGCTCAATCTCTTCACTCACATAAAAAGTAAAAAGGATTTAGTCAAAATGGCGATCGCAGTTGGAATGGTTGAAACGCTCGGTTTCCCCGCTGTTGTGGAAGCTGCAGACGCGATGGTGAAAGCCGCTCGAGTTACTCTAGTAGGCTACGAAAAAATTGGTAGTGGCCGCGTTACCGTCATTGTTCGGGGTGACGTCTCTGAAGTTCAGGCATCTGTCGCTGCAGGGGTTGAGAACGTGAAGCGGGTTAACGGCGGCCAAGTGCTGTCTACCCATATCATTGCTCGTCCCCACGAGAACTTGGAATTCGTTCTGCCCATCCGGTATACCGAAGCTGTTGAACAATTCAGAGAAAGCGTAAGCGGCATTCGCCCCTACGGCCGTTAGGAAGAATTAAATGCTCTTGGCGAAGGTTCGCGGCACCGTTGTTAGCACTGTCAAAGAACCGAGCCTTAGGGGAGTCAAATTTTTATTGGTTCAGCTCATTAGCGAAACTGGCGAACTTTTGCCAGATTACGAGGTTGCAGCTGATGTTGTAGGGGCAGGCCCAGGCGAGTGGGTTCTGATTAGCCGAGGCAGTGGCTCTCGGCAGCACGAGGGCTACATTGATCGTCCTGTCGATGCTACTGTAGTTGCCATTGTGGATACTGTCAGTCTTGACAGCGGTAACCTCTACGACAAGCGAGAAGACTTTAGTTAGTCAGCCTCGTTATCAAAAAAAGCCCCTAATCCTTTCGGATTTGCTAGCAGCGCAAAACCCTGGTTTTTCAAATCACGGTAGAGTAATCTGCCCCTGTAGGGCATATTTATGTGTCCTGCAGGGGCAAATTTCCCAGCTTGGAAATCGCAGGTTTTTATCTTGCTGAAACTATTTTGTTTTGTCGGCCATCGCCGTGAGTGCAATGGGTCATTCTGATTTGTTGGAGGATTTTGGTTGATGGTTGCCCGCATAGTCGCGGCTCCCCCGACCCCCCATCTTTCGGGGCTGGCTGAGCCTCAGATTCATCCTTCTGCTGCCCTGCATCCTTTGTCTTGTGTGTCTGGGAACGTTCGGATTGAAGCCGATGTCTGGATCGCACCCGGTACGTCCATTCGTGCGGATGGGGGTGCCCCTTTTCTGATCGGAAAGGGAACTACGATTCAGGACGGAGCTGTTATCCATGGGCTAGGTCAAGGGCGAGTGCTGGGGGATGACCAAGTAGCCTATTCGATTTGGATCGGCTCAGGAGCCTCAATTACCCATAAGGTTCTCATTCACGGTCCTGCTTACGTTGGCGAGGGTTGTTTTATCGGGTTCAGGTCCACCCTGTTTAATGCCCGTCTAGGTAAAGGCTGCATCGTTATGATGCATGCTTTGGTGCAAGATGTGGAAGTGCCACCAGGGAAATTGGTGCCCTCGGGCATGGTGTTGACTAGCCAAGATCAGGCCGACCGCTTGCCGGATGCACAGCCTGCTGATCTTGAGCTGGCTATAGAAATTATGGGTATGCATGAAGGGCTGCGATACGGGCATCCAGAAGTGGCTAGAGACCCGTCTGTCCAGCCCACTCTTCAAGCAACCTTTGCCAACAAAGTTTCAGCTACAGAAGGCCATCCTCCTGTCACGCAATCAAATGAACGCGATGGATTGAATACAATGCAAAGTCAACGCCTAACCTCTGAGATTGTTCAGCAAGTCCGGCAACTGATTAGCCAGGGCTACCGAATTGGAATTGAACACGCTGACGTTCGTCGCTACCGTAGCGGTGTTTGGCAGACCTGTCCGCCCATACAATCCTCTCGCGAAGCCGATGTGCTAGCAGCTCTAGACGCTTGTCTAGCCGAGCATAGTGGTGAGTATGTGCGGATGTTTGGGGTTGACCCAGTAGCCAAGCGTCGGGTTGCTCCGGTGACTATTCAGCATCCTGACGGCAAGCCTTTTCACATCAGTTCAACCTCTGTTGCACCCGTATCTTTGGGTGGATCTACTATCAGCAGCCAAAATGGTCATGCTGCTCCTGGTTCCCTTAGCCCTCAAGTAGTACAACAGGTGCGGCAACTTCTGGGACAGGGTTATCGCATTGGTACCGAGCACACTGATACCCGCCGTTATCGCAGTGGTGTTTGGCAAACCTGCTCGCCAATTCAATCCAATCGTGAAACTGACGTACTCTCTGCTCTCCAAGCTTGTCTTAACGAGCATGCGGGAGAATATGTCCGGATGTTTGGCATTGATCCAAAGGCGAAAAACCGAATTGCGCCAGTGACCATTCAACGGCCAGACGACAAGCCTGCTCAAGGAGGAACCGCTTTTTCGGGTGGAACAGCTCCTGCAGCTAGTTCTAGCAGCTATGCCTCTACGGGCACAGTAGGCTCTGATGCTATGCAGACGGTGCGCCAGCTGGTTAATCAAGGTTACCGGGTTGGTATTGAGTACGCTGATACTCGGCATTTCCGCAGTGGAGTTTGGCAAACTTGCACTCCAATCCAATCCAACCGGGAAGCAGATGTTGTAGCAGCACTTCAACAGTGCTTAGCTGAGCATGCTGGGGACTATGTCCGCATTTTTGGCATTGATCCTAAAGGTAAGAAACGGCTTTCACCAGTAACGGTTCAACGGCCAGGAAGCCAAACAGTCAGTCAGCCGACTAGTGCCAAGCCTGCTCCTTCCCCTGCACCTAATGCCCAAAGCAATGGTTCTGCGGTTAAAGGAATGTCCAGTGACTTGGCTCAGCAAGTTCAGCAATTGATCAATCAGGGTTACAAAATTAGCCTTGAGTTTGCTGATGTCCGGCGCTATCGAAGTGGAGCGTGGCAAACTGCTGAGTCGGTGCAAGGAAACCGAGTGAATGATGTTTTAGCGGCTGTGGAAGCTCGCCTTCGGGAACACAGTGGTAATTATGTGCGTTTGGTCGGAATTGATCCGCAAGCCAAGCGACGGGTCCTT
>DATNQF010000179.1:0-32112 GCA_036702855.1 Trichocoleus sp.
ATCAGGCGGACTTATTGACCTACCGCTCTGGGCGGATCCGGATGATCGCCCCCGCCAAAAAGTTGATTGGCAAAAAGGCAAACCCAGTCAAACCTACTTCCAGGTGATATCCCAAAGCACAGACCATCCCTCAAGCAATAGTCGCATAGAGTTCTTTCCTATCACAGGTCGCACCCATCAGTTGCGAGTTCATGCCGCAGACCCAGAAGGGTTAGGCGTGCCCATTCGAGGCGATCGTATCTATAGCTCCAATCCTCAATCGCACTTTCTCCACCTTCACGCCCGCGAACTACGCTTTACTCATCCCCATACAGGGGAGGACATTCACTTATTCGCAAAAACGCCTTTTTGAGAAAAGAAAAAGGTAGAGGGTCACTAGATTCATTAGGAACGTTTAGTGATTCAACCGTTTGCCCTATCCTTTCTCTCCACCTTCGGTCGTCTACAAAGCCGCCCGATTCAACGGTGTAGGAAAAAGCGATCGCACTCCCTGCTGTCTGGTCTCTGGTGTTTCTCCAGCCGCATTCCAAAGGGTGTCGTAGAAAAAGAAAGAAACGCCTGCATAGCCACGATTACGGACAGTCTGAACCTTTTGCCGAACTAGGTTAATGGGAACGGGGGCATTCTTGAGGCCCGTCAAAATACCAACGCCCGTCGGAATGTGATTTCTTGCCCGAACCAGAGTAGGTTCCTGAAGGACTGCATTAAAATCGCTTAACTTATCCCGGTAAACCTGCACAATCAATTCCTCGATGTACCCTTCCTGCTCCCAGCGAGGCCAGTCTTGTAAATAGTGGCTATAGGCAAACCGAGCAGGGTTAGGCGATACAGAGAGGGTAGATTGAGGTCGGTAAGTTTTGACAACGCGAAAAACCCGACTGAGAAAATCAGTAATTTTGTTTGCCCGCCAACGCATCCATTCCGGGTCTCGGGGGTTAGCAGGAGGTGTACGGCCACCGTGCTCCTTTTGGTAAAGAGCAACTGTGTAAGGGTCGTAGCCAAACTCGACGGGCAGACCAAAGTGATCATCCAGTTGCAGCCCATCTACGTCGTAGTTGGCCATAAGTTCAGCAATCAAATCCAGGATGAACTGCTGCACCTGAGGATGAAACGGGTTGAGCCACACCCGAGTATGCCTACCTTCTTGATACAACTTTGCAGAGGGGGAATTGCCCCGCTTTTGGGTCAGCCAGTCAGGATGGCGCTGCGCTAGGGGTGAGTTAGCAGGGGCCATGAAGCTGAACTCAAACCATGGAATGACACTGAGATGGTGATCATGCGACATCTCCACCAGCTCCTTCAGCATGTCGCGATCGCCTTGGGCGGTCTCCAATGCCTCATTGCGCCCCTGGTTCTCTAAATCTGGATACAGCCCTTGTTTATAGCCGATCTCGCGGGTTGCGACCGCGCTAGGAAACAGGGTATATCCCCAACTCCACACGGCTGGATAGACCGTATTGAAGTTAAAGGCTGAAAGCCGATCCAGCGCAGTTGCTAACGTGTCTCGTGACATCAGCACCGTACTGTCTACGTTCGTTATCCAAACCCCTCGGATTTCGGCATCTCCCCGGCTATAGGCTAATGATGGGGTTGCAGCCTTCCCTGTATCTGCTGCAAAGCTGTGTAAAAAGACCAACCCCATCGTCAGGATCAGTAGCAGAAAGGAGGATAGCCGTCGCATGAGCATTCTTCTAAGGCAACTTTTCCTACCTTAGGAGGGTACCCATGACGTTGCCTCTCCTACTTAAGGAGAATTTACTGGGACGCTGGCACCACGTAGGGTGACTCAACTTTTTTAACCCTACCTTGGGTCTCCAACACCTGATACATCATGGCTGCGACTTCAGCTCTAGTTGCAGGTTGGGTAGGCCGTAGTAAGGTTGGATCTGGGTAATTAACAACTAATCCTGTGGCAGTGGCAGCAGCAACTTTGTTTCTGGCCCAATCTGACAAAGTGTTGCTATCAACGAAGGAGTTCAGCGCATCCTGGCTATTAGGAACATCTTGTAATCCCAGTCCGCTGGCTAGCGTCACAATAACTTGCTCACGCGGCACGAGTTGATTAGGCCGGAAATCCCCCTCAGGAAACCCCTGCATGTAGCCAGCCCCAACAACCTCATCAATGGCATTTTTAGCCCAGTAATCCGGAGCGATATCAGTGAAGGTGCGTGACTGCTGTGCTGGAGAACTGGCCAAAGAGGCATTTAAGAGAGCAGCTAATTCTGCTCGTGTCATCGGTTGCTCTGGCTTAAACACCCCTTCTGGGAAACTAGCCACAATGCCACTGGTAGAAAGACCTGCGATGAAAGGATAAGCCCAATGTGTGGGAGGTACATCCGCTATGGTGACAGTCTGAGGCGTTGCTTCTTCCGGCTCTGTTGCTGAGTTATTTGGGACTACCGCTGCCGAGGTAGGGGGCGGAACGTCTGTTGTGGGTCGTCTCTCTGCCAAACCTTCACTTGAGGTTTCTGGAATCGGAAGAGGCAGCAGAACAGAACCGCTTCGCTGATTCGGCTCCTCAGCGCGCTGTTCAGGGCCTAACCTTGCATCAGGTGGGATGCCTTCGTCTTCGGCGGCAGACTCTTCTGGCCTAGGCGTTTCGACAGCTGGGTCAGCAGAGCCTAGTAAGGCGATACTCTGCCAACCCCCACCGCTGCGGGTCAAGCCCCAGACCAAAATGCTGCCAATGGCTAGAAAAGCCACAACTAAGGCAACAAATTCATCAAAATTTAGAGGCACTGGAACTGATGGCTCAGCACTTGTGCGATCGCGCCTTTGATCTTCTGGCTCAGATGGCATCACCATACCGTAATTGTCCTTGCAGGTTGAGCTAATACTAAACTCTGTCCGCAGAAAGACTACCGTTAGATCCAAAAAAATTTGAATCCGCCGAAGGGCTGTTGTTTATCGAGTGAGTACCCAAAACACGGTTCCCCTCAAACAACAGCCCGTTTTGATGAAGGCCCAAGAGAAGACTTAGAAGCAGAAGTGCAAAGTTACAGTCTTTCTATAAAGCCAAGACCTAGGCGTTCACAACCACGCCCCCATTAGGATGTAAAACTTGGCCTGCAATGTAAGAAGAATCGGCCTCAGAGGCCAAAAAGACAAAGCTGGGAGCCACTTCACGAGGTTGCCCTGGACGTTGCATCGGCACCTGCTGCCCAAAAGTCTCCACCTGATCTTCTGGGAAGGAGCCTGGAATAAAGGGCGTCCAAATAGGACCCGGAGCAACTCCGTTAACCCGAATTCCCTTCTCCAGCAAAGGCTGAGCAATTGAGCGGGTAAAGGCCAAAATTGCACCTTTAGTGGTTGAGTAGCTAAGCAATTTAGGATTGCCCTTATAGGCATTAATGGAGGTGGTGTTGATAATTGAACTGCCCGGTTTCATATGGGGCACGGCTGCTTTGACGAAGTAGAACATCGCAAAGATGTTAGTTGCAAAGGTTTCGCCTAACTGCGCCGCATCAATTTCTTCAATGCTAGGTTCTAGGTACTGAACACCTGCGTTGTTAATCAGAATGTCTAGCTTGCCAAACTCACCTACTGTTTTTTGCACTGCCTCCTGACAAAACTTTTCGCTACGAATATCACCTGGAATCAACAAGCAACGACGACCATATGACTCAACAGCCTGCTTGGTTTCCTCTGCATCTTGATGCTCATTGAGATAAACAATGGCAACATTAGCCCCTTCTTTCGCATAGAAAACAGCAACAGCCCGACCAATACCGCTGTCGCCTCCTGTAATCAAAGCAACCTTGTCCTTGAGTTTGTCACTTCCCTTATAGTTGGGATCATCGTACTCAGGCCGAGGGGTCATTTCTGACTCCAACGCTGGCATTCTGTTTTGAGATTGGGGAGGAATTTGATCAGAAGTAATGGTCATGGTGAACTCCTATAGACGAGTTTGAGTGGCTTCACAGGCGCTGTAACTTCGGTGAAATGCCCACAACAGAGGCACAACAAAAAGGGACGAAAATTCTTCGTCCTGATGAGAAATAGGTAGTAGAAGTCAACTTTGAGTTAACCCACTCACTGCCGTAGATTCTGAACTGTTTCTAAATCAGCTATTTTTGCAACGTAGGTAGACTTGATATTCCTTACAAAGGCGATCGTTCCTACATTCCGATATCAGAACTGCAAAAATGTAGTTTTACGATTGCATACCCCATACTGAACGGTATCAATCCTTTGGTAGAACTGCTCTGTTATTGCAAATTAGAGGTTCATCTATGAAGTAACCATCGAGGTTTTGGGCCGAGCAAAGATCATTCTTCCAGCCGAGGTCTGGAGCGAACCAGTAACCACAACAGCAACTTCTTCGCCAATGTAGCTACGCCCTTCTTCAACGACAACCATCGTTCCGTCGTTTAGATAGCCTACGCCTTGAGCAGGCTCCTTGCCCTCTTTAACAATTTTGAGATCTATGTCATCACCTGGAAGGTAAGAGGGGCGAATCGTTTGGGCTAGGTCATTGATGTTGAGAACTTGGACCTCTTGAAAGCTAGCGACTTTGTTTAGGTTGTAGTCATTTGTCAACAAAGTAGCATTTAGCTCTTGCGCCAGCTTCACAAGCTTGGCATCCACTGTGGAGATGTCATCATAATCCTCCGAGTTAATCAGAACTCGGTTGGGGTAGGTTTCCCGAATACGATTAAGAATATCCAGCCCCCGCCGTCCCCGAATACGCTTCTGGTCGTTCGAGGCATCTGCAACCTGCTGCAATTCCTGTAGAACAAATTGGGGTACTAATATCTGCCCCTCTAAAAAGCCTGTTTCTAATAACCCTTCAATCCGTCCATCAATGATGCAGCTGGTGTCTAGAATCTTAGTTTTTGATGGCTTGATGGTACCTTCAGCTAATAAAGCTGACTCCATGCTGTTGGGATTGATGAGACGCAACAACGATCTGCCGTGAGTATCCGATAAGTTCATACCGGAGACAGCAAATAAAACACTGCCCAACACAGCAGTCATCGGCTTGATAAAGCCAAACTCCTGTGGAATCGGCAGCAGAAAGAGGGGAGCCAGCATCAGGTTAGCAATTAGCAGCCCTAGAACCAGTCCTACCGCTCGGGTTAGAAGACGCTCTGGGGGCAGTTCACGAACCTGCCGCTCCAAGCGTCGGTAGCTGGTCTGCATGACCAAGCCAATTCCAGTGCCTAGCAGCGCTCCAAATCCAGCCGTAACTGAGCTCAATCCTTCTAGGTTAGTTACCTGCTGCAAAATCCGTTCCGGAAGCAGATCAACGCTGTAGAAGCCAATGCCTGCTCCGGCCAAGATAAAGGAAAATATGATGAGTGCGTCGAGCATGATGAGCAGCCGTTCAGGCAATGGTCCGCAGGGAATGCTTGCTTAAACCCCATCTAGTACTCAGTGTACTCCGGAGGCCTATGGCCGTCACAGTCTATGGACCAGCCTTAGGCATATCTCAAGAAGAGGTTACAGAGCTAAGCTGGCAAAAGTATACCTCTATTCGTTCAATCCGTTCTTCTGGTCTGGGTTTCCATGGCTACACCTCTTCAATCGGACGCTACAGCTACCAGAGCCTCCTTTTCCTTTCCAGCCCCTCGGTCGGCATATGTTCACATTCCTTTTTGCCGCCGCCGCTGTTTTTACTGTGATTTCCCAATCTCTGTTGTGGGTGATCATTTGAGGGGAGAAAATTCAGGCACAGTGGAGCAATACGTCCGAGTGCTTTGTGAGGAAATTGAAGCCACGCCCTCTTCGGGTAGAGCCTTAGAAACTGTCTTTTTTGGAGGGGGAACACCCTCACTACTATCGGTTAAACAGTTAGAGCAAATCCTACAGACCCTCGCTCAACGCTTTGGTCTCACCTCCACAGCAGAAGTTTCTATAGAGATGGATCCTGGCACTTTTGACCTTGCGCATTTGCAGGGCTATCGGGCTTTGGGTGTGAATCGAATTAGCCTCGGTGTGCAATCCCTACATGATGAACTGCTTAAGGCATGTGGCCGTACCCATACGGTTTCTGACGTTCAGCAAGCAGTAGATTGGCTGCATCAAGTTAATACTCCAAGTTGGAGTTTAGATTTGATTTCAGGGCTACCTCATCAAACAATGACGATGTGGGAAGAAGGATTGGAGCGTGCGATCGCACTTCACCCCCATCACCTCTCGGTTTACGACCTTACAGTAGAGCCCCAGACTGTTTTTGCCCATCGCTATCAGCCAGGTGATCACCCCCTACCCACTGACGAACAAACAGCCCAGATGTATCGTCTCGCGCAGCAACATCTCACGGCTGCTGGGTTCGATCACTACGAAGTCTCAAACTATGCCCGGCCCGGTCATCAGTGTCGTCACAATCGCACCTACTGGGAAAACCAGCCTTATTACGGCTTTGGCATGGGAGCCACAAGCTACGTCAAAGGGCAACGTTATGGTCGTCCCCGTAAGATTCGTGAATACTTTGAGTGGGTGAGCACTTTCGTCGAGCAGGGTGGAACTTTAGAGGCCCCCGTCACATCTCCTGCCGAACAGTTTCTCGATCAGCTCATGCTGAGTTTCCGACTAGCAGAGGGTGTGAGCGGCCAAACGCTCAGCCGTTACTGTGATGCCTCCAAATGGCAAAAGCTGATGCGCTGCCTGGAACCCTACCTTCAAAAAGGATGGGTAATTTTTGAATTCCCCCCAGACGTCGCTGAGCTGCGGGAAGCCCCTATCCTCCCCCCCACTCTGCGCTTAAGGCTTAGTGATCCAGAGGGATTTCTCTTCTCCAATGTGATCCTAGTTGACCTGTTTGAGGCGTTCGAAGACGATGCAGCAGAGAGTGGATCGTCTTTGCAGTAGAATGGCAGTCTGTGAAATCCGTTGCTGAGCCATGCCCAAGGTACTTGTTTCCGACCCCATCGATCAGGTAGGTATTGACATTCTTTCCCAGGTCGCCCAGGTTGATGTCAAAACCGGTCTTGCGCCGGAAGAGCTGATCAAAATCATTCCTGACTATGATGCCCTTATGATCCGGTCGGGAACCCGGGTCACCAAAGACGTTATTTCGGCAGGCAAACAGCTTCAGATCATTGGTCGAGCTGGGGTTGGGGTGGACAACGTAGACGTACCAGAAGCGACTCGTCGTGGCATTGTGGTTGTCAACTCCCCCGAAGGCAACACGATTGCTGCGGCCGAACATGCCCTAGCCATGATGCTTTCCATGTCTCGACTGATCCCAGCTGCAGATCAATCTGTTAAGTCTGGGGCTTGGGATCGCAAATCCTTTACTGGGGTAGAGGTCTACAAGAAGACCATTGGCGTAGTAGGTCTCGGGAAAATCGGCTCTCACGTTGCAACGGTGGCTCGTGCCCTTGGCATGAAGATTCTGGCTTATGATCCCTTTATTTCGACCGAGCGGGCAGAGCAGTTAGGCTGTCGATTGGTTGATCTTGATCTCCTGTTCCGAGAAGCTGACTACATTACCCTGCACCTGCCCAAGACCCCAGAAACCACTAATTTGATTGGCGAACGGTCCATTTCTTTGATGAAGCCCACGGTGCGGATCATTAACTGTGCTCGTGGCGGCATCATTGATGAGGAAGCCTTAGCCCAAGCAATCCGAGAAGGCAAAGTCGCTGGGGCTGCTTTAGATGTTTACTCCCAAGAGCCTCTAGGGGAATCATCCTTGCGTGAGCTAGGCAAAGCAGTCGTATTGACGCCTCACTTGGGAGCTTCTACAGAAGAAGCTCAAGTGAATGTGGCTATTGACGTTGCAGAGCAAATCCGGGATGTACTGCTCGGGCTTCCGGCTCGTTCTGCTGTGAACATTCCAGGCCTGCGCGCAGAGGTGATGGAAAAGTTGCGGCCCTACTTGCAGCTGGCTGAGACGCTGGGCAACTTAGTTGGCCAACTAGCAGGAGGTCGGGTTGAAGAGTTAACAGTAAGGATGCAAGGTGATATTGCCCAGAGCGATACCCAGCCCATTGTGGTAGCCGCCCTCAAGGGTCTTCTCTCCCACGCTCTGCAAGAGCGGGTGAACTATGTGAACGCCAGCATTGAAGCAAAGGAGCGGGGCATTCACGTTATCGAGACTCGAGACACCACCATCAAGGACTACACAGGATCGCTGACCTTAACGGCTAAGGGTTCACTTGGCGAACATGCAGTCACTGGCGTACTCCTAGGTGGAAACGAAATCCGGGTAACGGACATCGACGAGTTTCCTATTAACGTGCCTCCCACCCGATACATGCTATTTACTCTGCACCGGGACATGCCAGGCATTATTGGTAAAATTGGCTCTCTCCTTGGCAGCTTCAATGTCAATATCGCCAGCATGCAGGTGGGGCGTAAGATTGTTAGAGGAGATGCCGTCATGGTTCTTAGCCTAGACGATCCTCTACCTGAAGGCATTTTGTCAGAAATTACAAAAGTTCCTGGCATTCGCGATGCGTACACTGTTACGCTTTAGGGCGTTACGCTCTAGGTGTACATCTGCTAGTAGCGGCTGCGTTGTCTCACTCCCTCAAACCCTTGGTCAATAGCTGGTGGGAAATTCAGGTCTTTTGTGAACCAGCGCTAGAAGACACTGTCTTTTGGCGCTTCGACACCTTTGGCGGCTATGGCACTTCAATCCAGCGAAAAGGGCCAACCTGCCTTGTGCAGGCCTATTTTCCCCAGCATCGGTTTGAGTTGCTAGATTTGGCGGCAGTTGCTCTGTTGCTGAAGCAAGACGCCCTATGCAATGAGCTAGCACCTCCTCGGGTAGACTGGCAGCTGATCGACGAGGAGGACTGGTCTAAGAGCTGGAAAGACCATTGGCAACCTCAGGAAATCGGCGATCGCTTCCTGATTAATCCCGCGTGGCTCCCGCCTCCGGCTGGCACCGAGCGGTTAGTGATTAGTCTAGACCCGGGAATCGCCTTTGGTACAGGAGCCCATGCGACTACCCAGCTTTGTCTTGAATCCCTAGAGATGCGGCTAGGAGACCAAGCTAGCGATGCCATTGTGGCTGACATTGGCTGTGGCTCTGGGATTCTTTCAGTGGGGGCGCTATTGCTAGGAGCTAAACGAGCCTACGCAGTTGACGTCGATGATATGGCGGTTAGATCAACCTTGATGAACCGAGAGATTAACCACATTGATGAGTCTCGGCTCGTTGTTCAGCAGGGAAGCTTGGGAATGTTGGCCAAACAGCTAGAGGAGCCCGTAGATGGTATTCTCTGCAATATCTTGGCCGAAGTGATTCTAGATCTGATTCCCCAGTTTCATGAAATTGCTAAGCCTACAACCTGGGCGATATTGAGCGGTATCTTACTGGAACAGTCCAAGATTGTAGCGGATACCTTGGAGCAAAATGGCTGGGTCGTTGCCACACTATGGCGGCGGCAGGAGTGGTGTTGCTTAAACATTCGACGGTCGTAGAAAGAACGGTATTTTATGGGCATGTCCATAGGGTTCGTCCTCAAAGTTTTGGGTCTATCGACGGCGTTATCCCTTGTTATTAAATGGGCGGCACCGAGCCTCAATGTCCCCCCTTCTACAGCAGTGGCCCTGATTGCAGTGCTGGCTCCAACAGTGATTATGGCCGGAGTTCTGATGTCGCAGTTAAAAGCCTCGCAGTAATTCTCTAAGGGCAATGAGCCATGCGTACTCTTGATGAGATCAACGCCAAGATCCGGAAACGGCAGGCGGTGGTTGATACCGCAGAAGCCTTCAAAGCCCGAGCAGCAGAGGTGGGAATTCAGCAAGCTGCAAAAGTGGTCGATGTCGTTACCACAGGCACTTTTGAGCCTATGGAGTCATCGGGAGCGATCTTGAACTTGGGTCACACTGATCCCCCGATCAAAATTCGAGAATGTTATCTAGATGGGGTTTTAGCCTACAGCGGATTTGGCGCAGTCGATCTCTATCTGGGAGCTAGCCAACCGATCGCGGCTCAGCGAGTAGGGGAAAATGCAGATGCGGAAGAAATCCGAGAGCGAGGGGGTGGTCATGTCATTGCTGATTTGGTCGCGGGTAAACCTATTCATCTCAAAGCAATTGGTCAGGCAACAGACTGTTACCCCCGCTCTTCCTTTGAAACAACAATTACCCGAGAGACAATCAACCAGTTTTATCTCTTCAACCCCCGCAGTCTGTACCAAAATTTCATCGTGGGTGTAAACGGGGGCGATCGCACGCTCTTCACCTACCTAGGACCACTCCAGCCTCGCCTAGGAAACGCCGTATACTCCAACCCTGGCGCGCTCTCACCCCTGATGAACGATCCCGATCTTCAAGTGATCGGCGTTGGTAGTCGCATCTTTCTGGGTGGCGGCACCGGTTACATTGCCTGGGAAGGAACGCAGCATTTTCCTTTGCAGAAACGATTGCCCAACCGTACTCCCATCGGGCCAGCTGCAACGGTTGCACTTATTGGCGATGCCAAACAAATGAAAAGTCAATGGGTCCGTGGCTGTTATTTCAAAAGCTATGGCCCCTCATTGATGTTAGGTGTTGGGGTTCCTATTCCAGTGCTCAACGAAGCGGTTGCACTTCACTGTGCTGTTGAGGATAAAGATTTGGTGGCCCCGGTTGTCGATTTTTCGATTCCTCGGCGAGTGAGGCCAACCTTTGGTTCGGTAAGCTATGCCCAACTCAAATCAGGCCAGATCACCATTGATGGCCGCCCAGTTCGCACAGCTCCTTTAGCGAGCGTCTACCTCTCGCGTCAAGTCGCTCAAGCTCTGAAGCAAGAAATTGAGACTGGGCAGTTTGAATTAACTCAGCCCGTTGCGCCTTTGCCGAGCGATCGCACTTTCCTGCCCCAAGATATCTGGAGCGCTCAGAGGGACCTGGGTTAACTTTCCCGACGTTTAGGAAGCTCAGAGATCCGGCTAGGCCCAGGTAATGGTCTCTCTCGTACCACAGTACCTCGGGGGGAAAAGGGTCGCTTGTTTCCACCACTAGGACCACGACGAGGTGGGCCACTGTGACGGGGTCCTCCACTACCGACACCCCGTTTGCGCTTCTTCGTCGGCGGAACAATCCCAACCGGAGTGCCCTGGTCCAGCACCAAGGTCTTGGCATCCCGCTTGACATTGAGATCCCAAAAATAGCCCACCGTACGGCCTTGTAAAGTCCCCCGAACCATCAATCGGAATGCTTTACAAGTTGCCGCAGGCCGTTTTACGCCCTGTAAAATCTTGACCAAGATAACTTTCTCATCTTCGTCATAATGAATGACTTCTCCTCGAATTGAGAAATAGTTTTCATTGACGAGTGGCAGGTTTTTCGGCAAAATCTTGTGCTTAGTGGATGTATTAACACCCTCAGTTGCTTCAGTCACATTTTCGGAATCCAGATTCTCGCTCCCTGCCTCCTCTTCCGGCAGCCCCAAGGTTTCTGGCTCCCAAACCCCAACAATCTGAACGTGGAGGTCTTGATCTGCTCGCTCATCCTCGGCTTGGCGGGTGCGCGGGTAAACTACCCACAGGTGAGGCTCAGCCAAATCCAAATGTTTTTTCACTAGACTAGTTACTCGCCCTAGCAACATCGCCTCGATAGCCGCCCCATCTTCGGTTGTCAATAGCCCCCGGTTAAACTGCTCATCTCCAGGTGAGTAGGTACCTTTAATCAGTCCAATTGCCCGGTACTGCATGGGTTCGCTAGGGGGTGCAATTGGTTGGTATCGGCTACTCCCTTCTTCGGGAACGACTTGAGTAACTTGAGGGCTGATTTGAACTACAGGCGAAGGCTCAGGCTTAGGAGCTTTCTCAACAGAAGGTCTATAGGGACGCTTGGGAGGAGACACCAGGGTCGGCCGAGTTGGCGGTGTCTTCAGCGAAGTATTCTTCGCTGAGGCGTCTGCTGGGATTTGGGGGAATTCTGGGGAGTGACTCGCTGCCGAACTCATAGCACCACCAATATTCTCAACGCAAAACAAGAGTCTGCCGATTGACCAACTTGCAACTTTCAAGCCTAGCGTAACATTCTCACAATCCCTCTCACGGGTTTGTAATGATTCAGGCCAGAGCTGAAAATGCTGTTGCAGATACTAGAAGCGTACCCATATCGGCAAACACTGCCATTAATGGCTTTCTCTTCTACTTCCATCGATATTGGCCTATATCCGCATCTTTTTCGATTGACTTTTTCATTTCTTCTTCAAAGCTACTTACAGCAGCGTTTTTTGCCTAAAGCAGCGTACCGATAACGCTAAGATGGGCTAAGCATTGAGGGAGTTGACCGCCTATGGCTGCAAAACGAAACCGTTGGCTGATTGGGACAGTACTGATGCTGGCCTTAGCCGCTTTTCTAGCGCTCTCCCTTCTACCCATTTTGGGAGGTACTGGTAATCGCCGCACAGCCAACTCCACAAGCTCAACCCCCACAGCAGATCCTGCGTCGGCCCAAGCCGAACTAGAATCTAGAGCCAAGGGGTATGCACTCGTACTCCAGCGGGAACCGGAAAATCAAGCCGCTCTGCGAGGCTTGGTCGAAAGTCGCATTCAGCTAGGTGACTTACAAGGCATTGTGGATCCTTTAACGAAGTTAGCGGATCTCAATCCAGATCAGCCTGACTATAAAGTTCTACTTGGTCAAACTAAACAGCAACTAGGGGATCTAGAAGGGGCAGCTCAATCCTATCGTCAAGTTCTAGACAAACAACCGGGCAATATGAACGCCCTGCAAGGATTAGTAGCCCTTCTAGTTCAACAGAATCGTCCTCAAGCAGCCGTTGGTTTGTTGCAAGACACCCTCGAAGATGCTGAAAAGCTAGGCACTACAGGTGATACAGCAGCGGTTGACGTCACCTCTGTAAAACTTTTGCTAGCACAGGTCTATGTAGAGGAGAAGAAAGTAGACCAAGCACTTAAGCTTTACGACGAAACCATTCAAGAGTCGGGACAGGATTTTCGTCCTGTATTGGCTAAAGCGTTGGTCCTGCAAGAACAAGGCCGCGAAGATGAAGCTAAACCTTTGTTTGATCAAGCTTCAGCGATCGCACCTGCGCAATACAAGGATCAAATTGAGCAGATGGCTGGGAAAGGAGCTGCTACCCAACCAGGGAATTCATCTTCTCCCTCCTCAACTGAAGGCCCCGCTAATGCTGGGGAACCCGCTATAACTGCCCCTGAACCCTCTGAAGGATCTTCTCAAGGTCAGTAGACTCACCCTTAGGCCGACTAAGAACCGCCACCTCCAACGGGGTAGGAGGTGAGCCGGAAATTCTACCTCAACCTCAAACAGGCTCCTGGACGAATCAAGGAGCCTGTTGAAATGTATGCGGCTTGAAACTAATGAGCCAGCCCTGCTTGTCCCAGTTCTTCTAAAAGCCTATAGGTTGTCAGCCCGCTATAAATTATTAGCTGGTAGCTTGAGCAGTTTGTTGAGCGGTAACAGGGGCAGAAACCGATCTGGACAGTTCTGCTTGAGGATCAACAGCGCTGAATTCAATATGGTTAAACAGTGTGGTGACAAAGGCAAAAAGGAGAAAGGGTAGAGAAAGGACAAGAATTAACCCCACAGTTGCCAGAGCAAAAACTGGCTGACGAGCTCCCATTAACGCCAGCGAAGCTGCCAAACTAATGAGTAAGATGACGAGCCAAACAATGACCTGACCATAGATATCGCCGAACGTCAGAGTACAGACAGCGCGGTACTTCTGTGCCTTTTCCATAGTTCTTTCCTGAAACATTCCGGTGTTTTTTAGCATATCGGTCAGACTAGACACACTGCCGTTTCTCAACATTTTCACAAGACTTGAAACGTACTGTTGCAAACTGTGATCATTTAAGGGGCAACAGCTTCCTCTAAAACAGGTACATTCAATCTGCCTTTGTGCCGATGACCTACCGATACCTTCTGTTCAATAAACCCTACGATGTACTCAGTCAGTTTAGCCATGACCTAAGGGAGGAAGACGCCCCTAGCAAAGCGGCTAGCCCTGAGGTTGTTTTCCCTTCCGAAGGTAAACGGCAAACACTCAAAGACTATGTTGCAGTGCCCGACGTTTATCCGGTAGGACGTTTGGACCGAGATAGCGAAGGGCTGATGCTGCTGACTAATCACGGACATCTTCAACATCGGCTGACTGATCCGCGCTACAGCCATCCCCGCACCTATTGGGTGCAGGTCGAACACATTCCCGATCAAAGTGCCCTAGAGCACCTTCGTCAAGGCGTTTCTATTCAGAACTACCGTACTCGCCCCGCCCAGGTGAAACTTCTGTTAACAGAACCTCAGTTACCGCCTCGACATCCGCCGATTCGGTTTCGCAAAACTGTGCCAACTGCTTGGCTGGAAGTTACCATTACGGAGGGTCGTAACCGTCAGGTCAGACGGATGACTGCTGCCGTAGGCCATCCAACACTGCGGCTTGTGCGGGTTGCGATCGCACATCTTCGACTAGAGGGGCTTCCCCCAGGCCAGTGGCGAGACTTAACCATCGCTGAACGACAACAGCTGCTGCGTCTGTAGTCCCCAATTTCGCTCAATGGATGACTCTGTTTGTAGATGCCCAAACGCTTATCATCAAAACAGGTTGCGTCTGATTCTGCATCTGCCATGACAAGCTGCTAAGACGTTAGGCTGCGTAATGCTGATCTGTCCCCACTGCACCTTCGAAAACCCCGACCAAAACCGCTTCTGTCAGCAATGCGGCTATGCGCTTCAAATATGGCGCGCTATTGTTGTCCCTCGCGTGCGGTCACGTTCATCCGAAAATGTCGTTGGTGCTGGCGACTCGGAAACTACCGCTACTACATCAGGGGATGAGGTCAGCCCTGCTCCAACGGATATTTTGGCTGGAGTCCCGACGATAGAAACAATCTTTCCTGAGGCACCCTATCTCGACAGTCAACACCGTTATCAAATTCAGAAACATAGCCTCTCTCAAGTCATGCCAGGTGTAGTGGCCTTCAAGGTCATTGACTGCCAGCCAGCAGTGGAATCCCCTTTGAGTGCCCTAGTCGATTCAGAGGTGGCACAACCTAACATTGATCCAGGCCAACCTACCCTATCGGAGTCCCTACCTGCCGAGGCTATTCCCTATCTTGTACTGCAAAATCAGTTCTTTCCGACTGTTCCCAACCTGCACTATGCCTGGGAAACGTCGGACTATGCTGTTCTCTTGGTGGAGGACCGGGAGTCTTGGTCCTTACTGGGCGACATGTGGAAACTGGGTGCTGTTGATCCTTTGCAGCAGTTGCACTGGTTCTACAAGATGTCGGAGGTGTGGGAGGCACTAGAACCTTGGAATGGACAAGTTAGCTTATTAGACCCCGCTAACTTGCGAATAGATGAAGATCAGATCTTTTGCCTGACCTATCTCCAACAGGAAAAATCAAGTTCTTCCTTCAGCTTGGCCACCTTGGGCAAGATTTGGCAAGGCTTAATAGATCCGGCTCAAGAGACTGTCCCTACTCAACTGCATCAGTTAATTGATGCAGTTGCAGCTAACCAGCTTACCTCCGTTGCTGAGATTCAGGCTCAGCTGGTTAGCTTAGCCGACATCTTTCAAGAGAGGCAAAACTCAGAAAGTAAGACGGCAGGGAGATTCGAAGTTAATTTAGGTGAGGATGCGATCGCATCCTCTAACCCAGGATTAGAGGATGCTTCATCGGCGTTGCCCAGTGACCTGCCTTCACTCCAGCAGAGCAATGAAGTTGGGAACTTAGGGGATGACGAATTGGGAGATACGGCTCCCGTCGATATGAGCGAAGACGCTGAGGAAAACCCTGATATCCCAACCATGGTGCTGCCCATGAAAATCGTGCGCCTAGACGAGGCTGGCAGCACACATGTTGGCCGACAACGGGATCACAACGAAGACTTTTTCTGCACCCAGACAGAGCTTACTAAAACAGAGAGCCCCTTTGGTGTCACCCTCAGCGTTAAAGGGCTCTACATCCTCTGTGATGGCATGGGGGGTCATGCTTCTGGTGAAGTTGCAAGCAGCCTGGCAGTCAAAACTCTGCAAACCTACTTCACTCAGCATCCACCAGAAACGTTTCCGGATGAAGCCCTGCTATTAGAAGCTGTGGCTACGGCTAACGAGTCGATTTACCAAATTAATCAAGAAGATGCCCGCTCTGGCAATAGCCGCATGGGAACAACTCTCGTCATGCTGCTACTCCACAATGATCGAGCCGTCGTAGCCCATGTAGGCGACAGCCGCCTGTATTGCTACACCCGTCGAACTGGGTTAAAGCAGATCACCGTTGACCACGAGGTTGGGCAGCGGGAGATCCAGCGTGGGGTTGAACCTGCGATCGCATATGCCAGACCGGATGCCTATCAGCTTACTCAGGCGCTAGGCCCTCGGAGCAGTGCTGATCTCAAACCTGGCATCACTTTTCTAAACGTCCCAGAAGATACCCTATTCATCCTGTGTTCAGATGGTCTCAGCGACAATGATCTTTTGGAGCAATACTGCTCAAGTCACATTGAACCCCTTCTGCACTCCCAGGCCGATTTGGAAGAAGGAGTTGGTCAGCTGATTGAGCTGGCTAACGAACACAATGGTCATGACAACATAACAGCCATCTTAGTCAGGGTGAAGTTCCGACCCCACATAGATAAGCTGTCAGCTGTTTAAGGGTGTCCAAAAGAGCGTTTGCTCAATCAACAAGACTTGATTGAGCAAACTGCATCTGGTTTATTCCTACTCCTCCCAACTTTCAACGGCTAAGAGGTCTTGGATAGGATCTTGCGTAGAAAACTCAAAGTCTTCCAACTCTTTTCGCCAGTGGGGCCACTCATCACCAAATAGAAAAGCGATTTTCCAGATGGGGTCTTCAGGCTTAATCATCTTAGACTTATTCACCAGGGATTGAACCTGGCGCTGGAACTTCACCATCGGATGAGCAACCGCCTGGTTGGTCATAGTCTGAGTCATATTTTAATTTTCAAAATTTTTTACGCTGGGGCTGGCTGAGAACGAGCAACGAATTGAGACTTACCGTACTGCCAGCACTTTCTTTTCCAGTGATTAACGATAACACAAATCTAAAAAAATATCAGGCTCTACTGGAAGATTTGCAGGTTGTTAAACCCTAAGAGGTAATAGCCTTTCTGAAGCGATAAAGAAGGTTTATCTTCTAAAGACAATCAATAAAGTAACCACGTACTGTGCAAATACTGTGCAGGCCTACCGCTTTAATCGAGTTAGACAGTTACAACATTATCTCTCTGTCAGATGTTGGCCTAAGCAGGTTCTTGAGCAAGTGCAGGTTGTTGAGTAGGTGATTGTGACAGACACTGCAACACTGACCTGTCACAGAGACTCCTGCCTGTGCTGCACTTTGCACTGCCAAGAATGCCCAGCACTGACCCCTGTTAGCTAAGATGAGAGTCTGCAGTGGTTTGGTAAATCCACCAAATCGTCGTTAACCCTGTGCATTTCTGACCAATGGCTCCCTCTGAAGCAGCACTTGACCCCCAGATCGAAAAGATTCACCTGCCTCGCACCAGTGAATCTGATAATCTCAAGCAAATCCGCCACACCTTCTCCCACGTCATGGCTATGGCGGTGCAAAAGATCTTCCCTAAGGCACAGGTTACTATTGGGCCTTGGACAGAAAACGGGTTCTATTACGATTTTGACAGCCCTGATCCTTTTACTGAAAAGGACCTGAAGGCTATCAAAAAAGAGATGATCAAAATCATCAACAAAGGATTGCCGGTCACCTGCGAGACAGTAAGTCGGGAAGATGCCCAGCGCCGCATCGAAGCCTTAAAGGAACCCTACAAACTAGAGATTTTAGAAGGATTGCAAGAGCCCATTACCCTGTACCACTTGGGGGAGGAATGGTGGGATCTTTGTGCTGGGCCACACGTCAGCAATACCAAAGAGCTCAATGCTAAAGCTTTTGATCTTGAAAGCGTTGCCGGAGCATATTGGCGTGGGGACGAAACCAAAGCCCAACTGCAACGCATCTATGGCACAGCCTGGGAAACCCCGGAACAGCTTGAGGAATACAAGCGTCGCCGCGAGGAAGCTAAACGGCGAGATCACCGCAAATTAGGGCGCGAGTTGGGCCTCTTTATTTTTGCCGATGATGTTGGCCCAGGTTTACCCCTTTGGACTCCAAAGGGAACCGTCCTGCGTTCTACCCTAGAAAACTTTCTAAAGGAAGAACAGACCAAGCGTGGCTATTTGCCAGTTGTCACCCCCCACATTGCTAGGGTCGATTTGTTCAAAACCTCTGGGCACTGGCAAAACTACCGGGAAGACATGTTCCCTCTAATGGCCGAGGATGATGCGGCTCGTTTAATTGAACAGGGCTTTGTGATGAAGCCGATGAACTGCCCTTTCCACATCCAGATCTATAAGAGCGAGTTGCGCTCCTACCGAGATCTGCCGATGCGATTGGCAGAGTTTGGCACGGTTTACCGCTATGAGCAATCTGGCGAACTAGGAGGTCTTACCCGTGTACGCGGCTTTACGGTCGATGACTCTCACCTATTTGTCACTCCTGAGCAGTTGGATGACGAATTCCTGAAGGTGGTGGATTTGATTTTGACCGTTTTCCGTAGCTTGCAGCTTAAGAACTTTAAGGCTCGCATGAGCTTCCGGGATCCTGAGTCGGACAAGTACATTGGCTCCGATGAGGTCTGGGAAACTTCTCAAAATGCCATTCGCCGAGCAGTAGAAACCCTCGGAATGGATTACTTTGAGGCTCCGGGAGAAGCTGCTTTCTATGGACCCAAGTTGGACTTTATTTTCCAGGATGCGCTAGAGCGGGAGTGGCAGTTAGGCACCGTCCAGGTAGACTACAACTTGCCAGAGCGCTTCGACCTGGAATATGTGGCGGAGGATGGCACTCGGAAACGTCCTGTGATGATTCACCGTGCCCCTTTTGGTTCTCTGGAACGGCTGATCGGTATCCTGATTGAGGAGTATGCCGGAGACTTTCCGCTGTGGTTGGCTCCGACCCAAATCCGCCTGATGCCTGTTACTGAGGAACAGCTTGGTTTTGCTAAACAAGTTGCTGACCAGATGCTGGCTAAAGGTATTCGAGCAGAAGTCGATACCAGCGGTGATCGCCTAGGCAAAATGATCCGCAATGCTGAAACCGGAAAGCTACCCATGATGGCTGTGATTGGGGCCAAGGAAGTCGAAGCTAACGCCCTCAGTATCCGTACCCGAGCCCAAGGCGAATTGGGCGCACTGCCTGTAGTCGAGGTTGTGGAACGGATGGCAAATGCGATCGCAAATCGAACCCACTTCTAACCTTGGTTGATCTTGGATTCCTACAGTAAGGGGGCAAAGCATAACTGCTTTGCCCCCTCTTGCTTAAACAAATTAATTCTGGCGATCAACTAAAGACCAACCCTGCCTTCCAGTTCATCCAAGTCATTTTGTAATTCCTGCATCGACTGAATGAGCTGCTCCCGCTCAGCTGCATTTGCCTGCTGCTGCTCCTGAACGAGACCAGAGATGACGTCCAGACAGCTATTCATTCCAGCCGCAAACTCATTTCGAGTCAGCGTCTGATCGCCACGAAAAGTGCCATCTGGGTATCCAGCTAAACAACCGTAGTTAGTAATTAGGCTGCGAACGGCTTCAGAAGCCCAATGATCTGGCGGCACGTCCAAAGAGGGATAGAGCGTCGCTGGACTGTCTGAAGTAACCTGAGCCAGCTCTGTCTCAGCAACGTGTGTGGAGTTCGCCCAGGCAGCTGAAGATCCGCCTAGAGTTAGCCCTAACACACTCAAGACGACAGCCGCTGTACTGTGTATTGAGAATCGAACCGAACACTGTAGGAATGTCATACTAAATCACGAGCTCACTGCTCTAAAGAAGAAGACTAACCAGAAGAATCGAGAGTTCCAGAGCACAGGGCCTTGAAAACAGCACCTTGAAAAATGGTAGGATGCCCTTCGCCTCAGCCTTAACGCTAAGGTAAGTCTGCTGGTACCTGCCCTGGAGAACCTGTCGTGTCTAGCCCTATAACGGTTACTGTTCCCGCAACTACAGCCAATATTGGCCCTGGCTTTGACTGCTTAGGGGCAGCGTTAACCCTTTACAATCGGTTCCACTTTACCCCCCTAGAAGAAGCACCTGGCACGGTTGAGGTTCAGGTGAGTGGTACCGAAGCTAATCGGGTTACAACGGACGGAAGTAACCTGGCTTACCGAGCTTTCGCCAAAGCCTTTGAAAAACTTCAGAAGCCCGTTCCTGCAATCAGCATTGCCATAGAGCTGGGCGTACCGCTGGCTAGGGGGTTGGGCAGTTCTTCTACTGCCATTGTAGGGGGATTACTGGGGGCCAACCACTTGGCCGGATCGCCCTTTAGTCAGGATGATCTCGTTGCCCTAGCCACTGAGATAGAAGGGCATCCAGACAACGTTGTTCCAGCCTTGGTTGGTGGCTGTCAACTAGCCGCTGCTAGTGAGACTGGGAAATGGACGCTGTGTGAAGTGCCTTGGCATCCTGACGTCGTCCCTGTAGTTGCAATTCCAAATTTTGAGCTGTCCACAGAGCAGGCCAGAAGCGTTCTGCCTAAAACCTACAGCCGCTCGGACGCCATCTTCAACATCGCGCATTTAGGACTTCTACTACGAGGATTAGCCACTGGGAATGCAGCTTGGCTCAAAGGAGCCTTGTGCGATCGCATCCACCAGCCTTACCGAAAGTCTCTCATTCCCGGCTATGACGAGGTCACTGAAGCCGTTTTGGCCGTTGGAGCTTATGGCCTAGTCATCAGTGGAGCTGGCCCTACCCTATTGACCTTAACCTCCCCTGATACTGCTCAAGCCGTTCAACAAACGATCCAAGCTACCTGGGGAGCCATCACACCCGACGTGAGCGTTCACATTCTTAAGCTAGAAACTACTGGATCTCGTTTAGAGACGCTGTAAGTTTTCTTCTTAAGGGAGAATCCTAAGCAAGCTCTACAAGAAACCCTCAGCTAAGCTCTCGCTTGTCTTGAAGCCAGAGAGTCCTCTTCCAATATCCTTCACCCAATTTCTATTGTCAGAAGCTCTGAGTGAGCTTCTGCTTTAAGGCTCGTTTGACAATTGAGCTGGAATTTCTTCAGTAATTCTTTCCAGCAAGAAATCTAAGTTTGCATGGGTTTATATTGAGTAACATAAATGCGAGTAAATGATTCAATTAATTTATTTGCATGTCCTTGAGAAAAAAGCTAAAACCCTTTTCACATCAACTTTACTGACATTAATTTCCCAAGATTTCCGTATTTTCGCCTTATCAAAAGTTAATTAAGTTTTCTATACTGGAAAGCGGGCGCACTGGGTAAGTATTTTTGCCCACTCCCTACACCTCCGGCTAATACGCCTGGTCGTAATCACCACCGAGGCCCCGACACCACGTTCTAGATTCCTCCGACCTGATCCCCTTGGGTAGGCCGCCGTGAACCACAAGCACGTATGCCCCTCCGATTCATCCATCCCAGGGTCATGTCTCTGCCTCAAGCTAGACCACTGCCTCAACCGGAAAATCAGATGCGCTACTGTCCTTTCGGAATTCGCGTGACTTGTGATGATTAGCGAACAATTTCCGTGGCTAACAACCCTTGTTCTGTTGCCGATCTTGGCCCTTCTCCCCATCCCCGTACTGCCAGATCGGAATGGTCAAACACTTCGCTGGTATGCCCTGGGGATTGGCTTCATTGAATTCGCTCTAACGCTCTACACCTTTGCCCGCTTCTACGACCTCGATGCAACTGGACTCCAACTGGTTGAGAACTACAGTTGGGTTCCCCAAATCGGTTTGAGCTGGTCGCTGGCAGCAGATGGCTTAGCTATGCCTCTTGTCATTTTGAGCGGATTGGTCACAACCCTTGCCATCCTGGCGTCTTGGAATGTCACCCGTAGGCCTAGACTTTACTTCGCGCTGCTACTGCTGATGCTCAGCGCCCAGGTCGGCGTCTTTCTAGCCCAAGATATGCTCCTGTTCTTCCTCATGTGGGAGTTAGAACTGGTGCCCGTTTATCTCCTGATCTCTATCTGGGGCGGACAAAAGCGCCTTTACGCAGCGACCAAATTCATTCTCTATACTGCGGTTGGTTCTATTTTCATTCTGGTCGCGGCGCTGGCAATGGCCTTCTATGGTGACAACGTTACCTTCAATCTCACTGAGCTGGCGTTGAAGGACTACTCGCTCACCTTCCAATTGCTTGTCTATACGGCCTTATTCATTGCCTTTGCAGTCAAGCTTCCAGTTTTCCCGCTGCACACTTGGCTACCTGATGCCCACAGCGAAGCACCTGCTCCAGTGTCGATGATTTTGGCTGGTGTCCTGCTTAAGATGGCAGGGTATGGCATCATCCGCATGAACATCGAGATGCTACCCGATGCCCACGTCTACTTTGCTCCAGTGCTGGCCGTTCTAGGAGTCATTAACATTCTCTACGCTTCTATGACAGCGTTTGGCCAGGACAACCTAAAGCGACGCATGGCCTACTCCTCGGTTGCTCATATGGGATTTGTTCTCATTGGCTGCGCTGCATTCACAACCTTGGGCATGAGCGGCGCAGTGCTGCAGATGATTTCCCACGGTCTGATTGCTGCTGTTATGTTCTTCCTCTCTGGGGTTGCCTATGAGCGCACCCACACCCTGGATATGGACGTTATGGGTGGCATGGCTCGCAAGATGCCGACCACTTTCGCCTTCTTCACTGCTGGATCCATGGCTTCTCTCGCTTTGCCGGGTATGAGCGGCTTTGTCAGCGAGATCGCTGTCTTTCTAGGGATGGCAACCAGTGATGCCTACAGCACAAGCTTTAAAGCAGCCGTGATTATTCTGGCGGCTATCGGGGTTGTTCTATCTCCCATCTATTTACTGTCCATGCTGCGCCGCATGTTCTACGGTGCACCTGGTGAAATCTTGGGTAAAGTCAGCAACATCATTGACATTCGGCCTCGGGAAGCCTTTATTGCCGTGTCTCTGCTGGTTCCTATTATCGGAATCGGTCTGTATCCGAAGCTGGCGACTCAAACCTACGACGCTAAAACCGTCGCGGTTTCTACTCGAATTCAAGACACCCTCCTTGTGGCAGAACAACCGCACGGCCTCTATGCTCAGATCTTCACTGCTCCTGAGCTAACCGCTTCGGCTCCTCAGGCTTCTGCCAATAGCGTTGTTGACTAAAGTATTCTGCGATAAACGTTAAGACAGTTAGACAGATCAGGCTCTCTGCAGAGAGCCTGATTTTTATTTGGCTCAGAGAGGCCCTCTAGAATGGAAGCACGAGCTTAACTATTTTCTAATTAAGCCATTTATTCAAAGGCTCATTCCCACACCCGCTCTACTAAGCTGAGGCTAAGGGCTATAGCCCAGTTCGACTGAGTTGATCCAAAAGCCCTTTAAGTGTTGAATCATTGATTGTGTCATACCGTCTCACCCACCCATGAGCCTTACTCTTTACAACACATTAAGTCGCAAGAAGGAAGCCTTTGAACCGCTTGAATCGGGCAAGGTGAAGATGTACTGCTGTGGGGTGACAGTCTATGATTACTCTCACTTAGGCCATGCTCGTTGCTACATCGTGTGGGATACCGTGCGGCGGTATCTGCTTTGGCGGGGATTTGATGTGCATTATGTGCAGAATTTTACCGACATTGACGACAAGATCTTAAATCGAGCAAAGGCTGAAAATTCCTCAATGCAAACGGTAGCTGAGCGCTTCACTCAGGCCTACTTAGAGGATATGGCACGCCTGAATGTGCTGGAGGCAGATGAGTATACCTATGCCACCCGAACGCTAGACGGGATCCAACGCCTGATTTCGGAGTTGGAGCAGAAAGGTTATGCCTATCCAGCTGATGGAGACGTGTATTATGCGGTTCGTCAATTTGAGGACTATGGCAAGCTATCGGGGCGCAAGCTGGACGATATGCAGGCAGGAGCGAGCGGTCGGGTAGGTGCAGAAGACACTCGCAAGAAAGATCCTTTTGACTTTGCCCTTTGGAAGAGCGCTAAGGAAGGTGAACCTTTTTGGGAGTCCCCCTGGGGACCAGGACGACCTGGTTGGCATATTGAATGCTCGGCAATGGTTCGTGATCGCTTAGGAGACACTATCGACATCCACATGGGCGGAGGGGATTTGGTCTTTCCCCACCACGAAAATGAGATTGCCCAGTCGGAAGCAGTGACGGGAAAACCCTTGGCTCGTTACTGGATGCACAACGGCATGGTGAACGTTGATGGTGAGAAGATGTCCAAATCTTTGGGCAACTTCACGACTATTCGCCAACTTCTAGATTCGCCGGATGGACCTCATCCAATGGTCATTCGGCTATTTCTACTGCAGGGTCAGTACCGCAAGCCAGTAGACTTTACGGCGGATGCGATCGCATCTACCCAAAATAGCTGGAGCACGTTAACCGAAGGGTTACTATTTGGCTATCAGTACGGCAAGCACCTGGGTTGGCCAGATGTAGAAGATAGCGACTTTGGCAATCCAGCCGCGATGAGGATTGATCGAGACAGTGCTGCCGTGCAGGAATTCCAAACTGCGATGGATGACGACTTCAATACTTCTGGTGCTTTGGCAGTGTTGTTCGATTTGGCCAAGGAGTTGCGCCGCGCAGGTAACCTCATTACTCATGAAGGAAAAGCTGACACCGAAGCAGATACACTGCGACAACAGTGGCAAACATTGGTTTGCTTAGCTCAAATCCTCGGTTTAGAAGCTCAACCCCAAGACACGCAGGCCTCAGAAGCAGGCCTTTCCGATGCTGCTATTGAGGACTTAATTGCTCAGCGCAATGCTGCCCGAAAAGCCAAGAACTTTGCTGAAGCTGATCGCATTCGCGATGAACTTCAGGCTCAGGGCATCACACTTCTAGATAAAGCTGGTGGCATCACCACTTGGCATCGTTAGTGAGAAATGGGATAGGGAGCTTTTCCCCTATCCCATACATTCGACACCTCACTCCACGTACTCAACCCTGGCTTCCAAGCCTTGTTGAGTCAAATTGTTTGCGATCGCATCGGCAGTAGCCTGATCTGAAAAAGCACCCGCCTGCATCATGACCTGACCATTGAATCGAACTCGAAAAGCATCAGGAACAGCTGTCTTAACCCGAGTTTGGGTCGCTTCATCGGGTGCATTGACAAATACCTTGTAGCGCAAGCCTAAAATCGCTGCCCGAGAGGGCAACGAGGGCGGTCCCCCAACTGCGGTCCCTGCGCTAGTCAACAAGATCTCTGGCATGGAACCCCCACTACCTAAGGGAATATTGGCGCTTGGCACTCGCAAAATATCCGAGGAAGGCTCGGGACGGGGCGGGGAAGATAAGTTGGCAGGGGGAGTTGTCGGCAGGCTCCTCTCAGTGGGAATTAAAGGTAAAGACTCTGCTGGAGTAGGCACAGCTTCTGTTCGGGCTCTTGCAACTACTTCTATCGGCGGTAGGCTAACAGGGAGGGAACTTGCAGTAGCATCGGTGCCCCCAGCAGAGGTATTAGCATTCTCAGCAGACGCAGCCCGAGCGTTAGAACGGTTTGCCAAAATCCTGGCTCGGATTGCCGCTAAATTGCGCTGTTCAGGAGACGATTGCCCAGATGCGGCACTAGCAGCAGGGGTAGCCGGGGGAATTACAGCGAGTTCAACCGCATCGGCAGCAGGAGAGGTAGGGGTCTCTGCCGTTGATGTCGATGCAGCCTGACGGTTTGCCAAAAGCTGTTGACGTAGCTCTGATATAGCACTAGATGGGCGAGAACTCGGTGTAACAGAGTTGGATGCCCTTGGTGCAACAGGGTTAGATGCGATCGCAGGCTCTTCCGACTGCGATTCTGAAGTGCGTGGTTCAGGAGCCGCCTGCCTAGACGTGACACTGGTAGCAGTAGTAGACGGGGGAATCACAGCAAGTTCAACTGCTTCTGCAGCAGAGGCAGGCGTAGTGGGAGCCTCAGAGGATGATGTCTGGCGTGCCAAAAGCTGTTGCCGCAGCTCTGCTATAGCACTGGATGGG
This sequence comes from Trichocoleus sp., assembly GCA_036702855.1. Lineage (GTDB taxonomy): Bacteria > Cyanobacteriota > Cyanobacteriia > Phormidesmidales > Phormidesmidaceae > JACVSF01. Next base: position 25,882 of record DATNQF010000179.1, read on the forward strand.
CGAGAACTCGGTGTAACAGAGTTGGATGCCCCCGGTGCAACAGGAGTAGATACAGTCGGCGCAACAGGGTTAGATGCGATCGCAGGCTCTTCCGACTGCGACTCCCAAAGGGCCGGAGATTGGGTAGGAGGGACGACTACGGTAGAAGCAGAAACCGGGGTCTCTGGGGCTGAAGGCGGTTCTGCCACAGTCGTTGGCGTAGGTAAATCAGACGGGGTTTCCGCAGCGACTTCGGAAGTAGGCTGGGAAACGCTAACGTTGAGTGGACTAGATTGTGGCAACAAAGCTGTCGTTGCTGTTGCTGGGGGAAGCTGAGGAAGTATGCCTTGCGTTGCTGCTGTCCCTTCAGTTTGGGGTGACCTGCTAGGGCGGTTTTCTACAGGTGAGGAGGCTGTGCGGCTGGCTGCAGCAACGGTTAATGACTGCGCTTTGGGGGGTTCTGTCTCAATACTGGCTCCCACCGCAGGGCCGCTCTCAACCGTTGCAGGGGGAGCACTTGTCACCGCAGCACTTGAGATAGGGGACGGGTTAGTCGATGTAACTGGGGATGATGTAACCGAGGATATCTGAGCTGGGCTTGTAGAGTACGAGCCTGTGGACATTGCAGGGAGTGTCGGTGCAGTGGATGCGATCTCCACTTCTCTAGCAGGCACAGTCCTAGAGAGCACTCGATCTTCAGCTAATGCCTGAAACTCCACTAGACCATTGCGACGGTTACCAGAGATCTGGTTGTTTTCCAACACAGGTCGGGCATTGGCTTGCAAAATGATGCCGTCTTGGTTTTGAACAACACGGTTTTCCAAAATGCGAGGCTCAGCACCTGGAGCGACCTGAATGCCAACTCCAGTCTTTTCGAAAACGTTGCCTTGTACCTGGGCTTGGGAAGGGCCACCAATAATCAGTCCAGCCGAGCCATTCTCAGTGAAATAATTACGCTGAATGACGGGTGTTCCAGCCCCAGCAACATAGATTCCTGTTCGACCGCTGCCAGCAAAAACGTTGTCCCGTAGCACAGGACTGCCCATCTCAATCCATACCCCTGTGCCCTGAGCATGGGGATTCATCACCACGACGTTACCCAACCCCGAGCGATCGGCAGCAACAATAGTTGAATTTTCTAACCCCCGGCTAGGACTCAAATATGCCCCACTGCCGCGAATAACCACTGTGTTCCGTCCAGGCCCTGGCATTCCCTGTACCGTCACCCCCGACTTCAGTTGCAGAGGAAAGGATTCCCCTGTTGCCTCGCTGTACTCACCCGGAGCTAGCACGATAACCGTGTTAGGGCTAGCGTTTTGAAGCGCATGGGTGATGGTTTTCAGAGGGCTCATCTGGGTGCCGTTACCATTCACATCACTGCCTGCGATCGCATTGACGTAAATCAAGACATAGCTACGACTCGGCTGTCGATTTAGCCCCGGACTACCTGTAGAAGCTGTTGGGTTCGCCTGAGCAAGGCTAGTTTCAGGGAGTGGCAACTGGGCATGCCCTGGGGCCGCAACACTAGCCAGCATCCCTGCTATCAGGGTCATGAGTGTGAAGGAGGAGCGAGATGTCATAAACCTAGAGGGGAGGACAGAATTTGGGTTAAGACGCCCAAGTGATAGCTCAGACTAAAACTGATTTCTACATAGGTTAACCAAAGTTAACTAAATCGATTCATTTAATTTAGGAAAACTGACTCGGAAAATTGACTCAGGAAAACCGGACTCAGCCTTGGCCCTCAACAAGCCATTTTGGAAACCCCGACTCGAGGTGCTAGCTTTGCGATCGCATTTCAGCCAGTCCTCTTCAAGTCCCAAACTACCGATGGCTAGGACGTTTTCGGTCCAACGGGTCGGAGGTCTCTGACCTGTTACGATGTTGGAGGCAAGCAACGTCTTTCTCCAATGACTATGCAGGATCGACATCAGGGTTCAGCATCAGGTGAGCCTGCTCACTTTACTGAAATGGCAGTTTACCGCATCTTAGATGCGAACCTTGACCGCGCCAGGGAAGGTCTGCGAATTATCGAAGAGTGGTGTCGATTTGGGCTTAACCAAGCCGCTCTAACCGAGAAAGTCAAGCATTTTCGCCAAGCCCTAGGCTCCTGGCATACGACTGAGATTCGCATGGCCCGAGATACGCCGGGGGATCCAGGCACCCAACTTACTCACCCTCAAGAAGCTGAGCGCAGCAGTGTAACAGCAGTTCTCCAAGCTAATTTTTGTCGAATCCAAGAAGCCCTGCGAGTTTTAGAGGAATACGGCAAACTTTACAAACCTGAATTTGCAGGAGCTTGTAAAGACATGCGTTATCAGGTTTACAGCTTGGAGAGCGAATTACTGGGTCACCACCGACATCAGCAACTCTTGCGATCGCACACCTACTTGGTCACCATGCCCAGCGATAACCTGTTTGGGGTCGTTGAAGCAGCCCTGCAAGGAGGGGTCTCAATCGTGCAGTATCGAGAGAAAACTGCGGACGACTGTGCCCGTCTAGAAGTCGCGCGAACTCTGAGAGAACTCTGCCACCGCTACAGCGCCCTCTTCATCATCAACGACCGAGTAGATTTAGCGCTAGCCGCTGACGCCGATGGTGTTCATCTAGGACAACAAGACTTGCCTGTTGCCGTCGCTCGACAAATTCTCGGGAGTCAGCGAATTATTGGCTGTTCAACCACCAATCCCGATGAGATGGCTCGGGCTCTCACCCAGGGAGCTGATTACATTGGCGTGGGGCCGGTGTATGCTACCCCGACTAAACCTGGCAAGGCTGCTGCTGGGTTAGATTACGTGCGCTACGCCGCAGAGCATGCTTCCGTTCCCTGGTTTGCCATTGGGGGTATTGATACCAGCAACCTAGCCGAAGTCCTACAAACCGGAGCCGAGCGCGTCGCTATTGTCCGGGCTATTATGCAAGCCGAAAATCCAACCCTCATTACTCAATTTTTTGCGGCTCAACTTAGCCACCAACATACTCTCAGAACCCTTCAGCCTACTGCTCACTGAATGCTATGACTTCAATACCATCCCAAACTCCGGTACATCTTCAAGTCAATGGAGAACCCCACACCTGTGCTACTTCAACGCTCCTGCCCGCCTTTCTAGAGCAGTTGGGGTTAAATCCCCGCTTGGTCGCAGTCGAGTACAATGGCGAGATCTTGCACCGTCAGTTTTGGCAAAGCACTTATCTACAAGAGGGCGATCGCTTAGAGGTAGTCACGATTGTCGGCGGGGGCTAAAGCCAGCAGGTTCGGTCATTCCCCCCTAATCAGGCGTGTTCTGTCCAGGCAGGGTCGAAGGGAAACGTTAAAGTAAAGAAGTGAAAAGGTTTACCTGTCTTAACGCTGATTGCACCTCTGACGAGTCTGAGAGACAATCACAGCAAGCAGCAAGGTCTGGTAATGCAAAGGTGTGGTTAGTCCCTCACCTAACCGTTCCAAACCTGCTCCAAGGCATCGTTTCCTTGCCGCCCCTTCGATTGCGTGTTTGTACAACGATGATGGCTCACAAATTTTTTCAGCGCCTTAAGCCCCTTGTTAAGTCCCTGGTTGTAATCGGTCTAGTGCTGACCTTAGCGTTTGGTCAGGCCGATGGCGCATTGGCAGCCAGAGCAGGTGGACGAATGGGGGGCGGTAGTTTCAGGGCACCTAGTCGCCCCTATGCTCCTCCCACTCAAACCTATCGTGGGCCTTCCGGCGGTGGGTATGGGTATTACCCAGGTGGTGGCTTCGGCTTTCCCTTCATCATGCCCATCTTTGGCATTGGTGGCGGGTTTGGGGGGCTATTCTCCATCCTTATTTTCTTTGCGATCGCAAACTTTCTAGTTCGCAGCTTCCGCGGTGCCTCTAGCGACAGCAGTGAGTTGGACTACGACACTAACCCCACTGTCTCTGTTGCCAGACTTCAGGTTGGCTTGCTGGCAGAAGCCCGCAGTTTACAGGAAGACCTCAACCGCATTGCCGCATCTGCTGATACTGGTTCTAGTGCTGGCTTAGCACAGTTGCTGCAAGAAACAACACTGTCTCTCTTACGCCACCCTGATTACTGGGCTTATGCGGCTACTGATGATAAGCAAACTCGGCTCTTGTCTGCTGAGCAGGAGTTTAACCGATTGGCCCTCACCGAGCGCAGTAAGTTTACGGCAGAAAGCCTTTCCAATATCAACAACCAGTTAAAGCAAGCCGCTCCAAAAGCCTCTCTACCCGGTGCCGGAGAATTAGCTCAGCCCGGCGAGTACATTGTTGCCACAATTGTTGTGGGTGTACAAGGTAAGTTGGACCTACCAACGATTAACAACGAGCAAGATTTACGTCGAGCTTTAAGCCAAGTGGGTGCCATCTCTAGCGATCGCCTGCTAGCTGTAGAGGTTCTTTGGACCCCTCAGCAGACTGGAGAAACCTTATCCTCTGATGAATTGATTGCTGAGTATCCTGACCTGAAGTTGGTTTAGTACGGGTCACACGTCAATTTTCTAGCTAACTCTTAAGCGGGGCAGGAAATTCCTGCCCCGCTTTCTATATATCACCGAATAACATGAAATCCTGACAATTACAGCTCAAAAAGTAGCTAAACATACAGAAATCTCTTAGAGTATAAACATATCTACTTGAACCTTTAGGAGCAACTATCATGTTGAGCGGTGTAGCTGCATCTAGGCAGACGCAGGCCTCTGATCGGCTAACCTTCGAAAAGCATTGCGCCAATTTGTCCGTCAACCTGGCTCATCGAATTCACGTTGCCAAAGCCCAGAGAAATGGATCCCTTGTCGCTTTGCTTGAGCAGGAGAAGCGGCAACTTGAGCAATTTTGGAGAAAGCCATCAGACGCGCTTACGCCAACACAGAGACTTAAAGCGTTCTGGGCAACCTTGAAAGATTCACTCGCTAATCAACTCCAGCTTCAAGTTGAACAGGTTAGTGATGATGCAGGTCGGCTTTGGTGGTATGCTTTTGACCCCCGATCTGGCAAAACGTTATACGCAGAATCTGAGTCTGACGTCATTCAGTGGATTGAGGAAAATCGGATAGGGCATTAGAGCTATGTTTAAGGCTGGCTAGCTCTAGGTTGAAAGCTAGCTCAGCATTTGAGCCAAGTAAAGTTCCAACCCTTAAGACTTCAGGCGAGGTTTACTGCAAATGCAGTAAACCTCTCTTTTTTTGCTCTAATCCCCTCAAAAAAATAGCCAAGACAAACCTTTAGACCTATTTATGTACCAAATTGACGGATCATAAGTATCATCATGGAGGCAATTACGATTTGCCACAGCCCTTTGAAATCCATCCCTCTGCGGGTTTCAGTCAATCATGCTACTTGTTCTGCTCACGCGTCTTCTCATTTGGGCAGCCGTCGGTCTTCTCATTTGGTGGGTGCTGCTCCGGTTCATTCCGCGTAACTTCCTAACTTGGTTTGGTGGAGCCATCGTCCTGGCGCTGATTGTCTTATCATTCGTTGCGCCCAACGACCAAACCATCGGCGGCATTTGGCAGGCTATTTCCTTGCCACTGACCCCTTTGGGAGCCTCCATTCTCTTGCTTATCTTTTCCCTAAGTGGCAAAGGACTCAAAAACGTCAATGGACGTCAGGTTCTTATTGCCCTGCTGATTTTGCTCCTCAGTAGCATTCCCTTAGTAGCCCGGAACCTTGCAAGGCAGGCCGAGCAAGCAGTAGCTAGGGCTTACGCCAGTCAGCAAAGTCTTTGCGGAGATATCTGCCCGGCAATTGATGCTGTACCGTTCAGTCGGGTTTCCTCAATTCTGGTTGTGGGCAACAGCATAGACGATAGATCTCTACCCAATGCCTTTAGTCAGATTGATACTGGCAATGATCTAGATCCCGTCCTGGTATCACGACTCAATAGTGCCTCACAACTGTATGGGACTCTTGCTAATCAGGGCATCAACCCCTTCGTTGTCGCCACAATGGGCCCTATTGGAGGAGGAGAAGAGCAAAGGCAAGCCAGGGAGCAAAGCATTCGGCAGCAGCTAGCAGCTGGCGGCGTTCCTACTGGCAATATTGTCGTCCGTAACAGTGGAACGGACGTTCATCAGGCCGCTGTAGAGTTACGAACTTTTCTCCAGGAGCGAGATCTACTTCGAGAGGGAGTTCCTAATCGAGAGGCAACCCGTGTTGCATTAGTTGCTCCAGCATTGAGCATGCGACGGGCAGCCCTGACGCTAGAGCAAGCTGGCCTACAAGTTGTTGCTTGGCCAACTGCCCTCTATGGATTAAATGCCCCAGCGCCCGGAGAC
>DATNQF010000192.1:0-6893 GCA_036702855.1 Trichocoleus sp.
ACGGGAGGAAAGCGGTTGGGCGTCAGGCAGGGTTGACAAGCCTGGTTTAGATGAGTGTTCCGTCGCCGTACCCAACGTTGCCGTGCGGCTGGTTGTAGCAGAGGCCGCTTCTCGTCCACCCGTCCACTGGGAAGCTACAACAGTGGGTTCATTAACTGAGTAGCGTAAGCCTGAGTTTCCAGAAGCTTGCGCCTCACGCGATAAACTCCGACTCGATTCTGATACAGAGCCGATCTCTGACCGACGAAGCACCTGTGGCTCACTAACACTCTTGGAAGCTCTGGTTGAGGTATAGGCTGAATTCTGAGGTGGAACCACACTCCACTCGCTGTTGCTTTCCTCAGGTGACTCTGGCAGAGTTTCTAGATACCGTTGTACCTGTTCATCGGCAAAGTATTCCTTCAAAGATGCTTTTTGCTCAGCCAAGTCTCGAAAGTGAGGAAATACTGATTGTTGCAGCCAACGCTCCCCATACAGGCACAGTCCCGGCAACAAGTCTGGGGCACCCTGGGAATGTTCCCGAATAAAAGCCAGCGGTTCGTACTCTTGGCTAAGTTCTAAAGCCCGACTCGCTTCTTCGGTTTGACCCAACAGCAGGGCGCACACCGATTGTTCGAGATGAACATCCTGCCGTCTCCCCAAACGCATCAGCAACTGTTTAGCACGGGCGATTAAAGAAGGTTTTCTTTGGGCAAACCCTCGTGCCAGTAGGGCATAAACAGCCAGATAGGTTGCAACAGCGGAGGGGCGTCGTGCTTCGGTTTCAAATAAGGTTTGTTGTTCAGCTGCGGTGAGATAGGTTCGCAACTGTTGGATAAAGCGGAGAAAATCATCAACACTTAATCCGGATTGGTCGTCACCCGTGCCATCAATGCCCCCCCGCTCCTGTAGCATTTCTTGGAGCAGCCGTAAGCCATTACGCCGTTCTACAACAGTTTCTTCCGGTAAGGCTAATAGTTCTAGGATGCGGTAGGGACGCAGTTTGTAGAGATCTGATTTGATTTCCCCACGTAATGAAGGGAACAAGCCCTCCCGCAAGAGTAATTCTTGACCCGTTTCTAAGGAAGAGGCGGCATTTTCATACTGGCCCTGCTGCCATTGTTCGCGACCGAGTTCCAGACAGGCCAATGCGATCGTTAAAATAATGTCCGGTCGAACGAGTTGGGGGTCTCCCAAACGACCCTTATCCAAACTAATGCTGTCACGGGTTCCAAGAATTGGGTTCCCTAATTTCAGCACGAGTTCGTATTCCCCAAGTTCTTGCAGAATCAGCAAGGCTCCAAGGAATTGCTCATGCTTGATTTCAATACTGGGAGTATGGGGGTCGATTGGGGCTTCTATGCCTTCGCCGCTGCCCGTAAAGCCCAGTGTTACAGATTGACCGGGTTCTTGTTCGTAAGTTTTGGTCAGAAAGCTCGCATCATAAGCTGAGCGCTGTTCGAGATCGCAGAGTACCGCGTAGGCTTCGTCCAGGAGTTGTTTGCGAGAGTTGATCGCCGCGTCCGAATACTCTCGGCGCGGCAATTGCAAGGCGCGATCGCGATAGGCTTGGCTTAGCTGTTCAGCAGTAGCCTGAATCGGCAATCCTAAAATTCGGTAGTAATCGAGCGGAATTCGCACGGTTCACTTCCCCAGCGATGCGAGCTTATCGAATTAACTTATAGTAGCCAATAGCGTTCTGTCTTTAACATGCTGTGGTTGCTGAACGGTTGCCTTTCGGAAACCAGCCCAGTCGCCCAGCCGCTTGGGACGAGTTGCTTTTGATATGTTAGTAATTCTAGCAATGCCCATGGCCTATCCCACGAGTGAGACTGTTTGATTTTAAACTAATGAGGCAATTTTGACGTCACTCAATCTGGAAGGGTGTCCGGACTGGAACTCGATTAGACCCGGAAATATGTAAGTATTCCTTTCTGGGTCAGTTTGACTCAACCTGACTTCAGCTTTATGAAGAAGCTGAACATTTGTTGAGAGAAAAATTATCCTATTGTTGCTGTGAGGTTACTATAATCCAATGGTTCAGGAACGAACTTTACCCGAATTCAACGCTGAGCAGGCCAATATTACCCGAGAAGAAGGTTTGCTCCTGTACGAAGATATGGTACTTGGTCGCTTGTTCGAGGACAAGTGTGCTGAGATGTACTACCGGGGCAAGATGTTTGGCTTTGTCCACCTCTATAACGGTCAAGAAGCAGTATCCACTGGCGTGATCCGGGCGATGCGCCAAGGTGAAGATTATGTCTGTAGCACCTATCGCGACCACGTCCATGCCTTAAGTGCGGGGGTTCCGGCACGGGAGGTGATGGCGGAGTTGTTTGGTAAGGAAACGGGTTGTAGTAAGGGGCGTGGTGGCTCGATGCACATGTTCTCGGCTCAACATCATCTGCTGGGGGGCTATGCCTTTGTGGCGGAGGGGATTCCTGTGGCGACGGGGGCGGCTTTCACCACCAAGTACCGGCGAGAAGCGTTGGGAGATGCTAGTGCTGATCGCGTATCCGCTTGCTTTTTTGGCGATGGTGCCTGCAATAATGGTCAGTTCTTTGAGTGTTTGAACATGGCAGCCCTGTGGAAACTGCCGATTCTCTATGTGGTGGAAAACAACAAGTGGGCCATTGGCATGGCTCACGAACGAGCCACTTCCGAGCCAGAGATTTACAAAAAAGCCAGTGCATTTGGTATGGCTGGGGTTGAAGTGGATGGCATGGATGTCTTGGCGGTGCGGGCGGTGGCTCAAGAGGCGATCGCTCGTGCTCGTGCTGGAGAAGGCCCCACTTTAATTGAAGCGCTCACCTACCGCTTCCGAGGTCACTCTCTGGCTGATCCCGATGAACTTCGCTCCAAAGAAGAGAAGGAATTCTGGTTCCCCAAAGACCCGATTAAAAAGCTAGCGGCTTACCTCACAGAACACAATCTAGCCGACGGGGAAGAACTTTCGGGCATTGATCATCGCATTCAGGAATTGATTAATGAGGCGGTTCAATTTGCCGAAACTAGCCCAGAACCCGATCCGAGCGAATTGTACCGCTACATTTTTGCGGGGGATAGCTGAAACGGGTTGCTGATCATGTCGGCTTTTCTTAACCTGTTCAGGACGGAGTGAAGCCAATCCTGCAATCCCAGTAACGATCACAAGGAGAGCGCCAGTTTCCCGATCTAGGAAAACAGCGCTCTCCGAATATGTTAATTTTTTTATATTTTTATAGGTTTAGGGTCTTTATATCGGCTGACCCCATATTAAATTCTTAAATTACTTTGCCACGAACTCCCGGAAATCCAGAAATTCATAATCTTTTCTTTGTATTACACCCTGTATCGATTTGTATTACCGCTAGTTCGCTAGGAGAGGACACGGGGAGGGGATGAAGCCCCTTAGCGTAGGCTAACAGCTAAGAGAATATCTCGTCTTAAAGAAACAATCCTCCTTCCCGGTCTTGAGGTTGCCTTGCTCTCTTGAACGACAAGTGAACCTAGCAACATTAAGACCTTTCCCTACAAAGAGAAATTTCTCCGCGTCCCCTACTCTCCAAATGCCCACTTCCTCTTGTGTGAACTGGGTTTAGACTAAATGAGGCACCGGGGCAACAGATCCAGAAGGCCGAATTTGGTATTTGACCAAATTAGCCAGATCCTGTAATTGACTGATGGCTTCAGCCCCTTCAAGCTTCATCAGCTCTCGGTCATCCCGCATTTCCGTCCACGTAATACCGTAATCTGACACTAAAAAACGGATCAGGTGGTTATCTCCCAGACTGACCATAAACGATGCGCTGTTCATTTGGCTTCCGCAGGTATAGCAGGAAGCGAGATAGCCTCGGTTTTCTAGTACAGTCGCCAAGGCTTGGAGATTCATCACCAAATCTTGAACGAATTGACGGTGTTGCTCTGCAAGTCGTATGAACACGTTAGTCCTCCAAACACCACTCCTAAAATTTTAAATCTTTTATACTTTCTTAAGAATTTACTTTTCATCTCCTCTAGGGAGAGGTCGGTTGAAAATTTAAAAAAGTTTCGAGCAATCGAGTAGATTTCCGTAAACCTTGCACCAGATTAGTCGGTCAGTGGTAGCGTTAAAGTATCAATAGCGACAGTCACTGACGGTTTCTTGAATGCTAGAGCTTAGCGGTCTCGATCCGGTTCTATCTCAAGAAGGACTTGTTGGTCAAGCCCGGTGAAGCGATAGAGCAAAATTCTTCAGCTCAACTCAACTGATAGAGATTAGTTATCGGTTTGGGTTAACCGAAACTTGAATTTTCTCACAAGCCAAGTTTCACACCAGCAGATGCTAGAGAGCTAATACTAATTGACTTGCCACCAACCCAAAGTCGGTCCAATCAACCGAATAGTCAGCCAGTAGACCACCAGAAAGGCGATTCCCACCCAAGCTCCCTTCGTCGTCCATTTGACAAATTGTTCACCCTGGCTTTTGGTAATTGGCAGCCAGGTAAAGATATTCGCTTCTTGACCGTACTTTTCTCCAAGTGTGGCTTTACGCCGTTTAGCTTCACCCATGATTACTCTGTTTTAATGAATTGAGTATTGATCATAACGCTCTAGATGAGTTTTATTAGCAGATGGTTTACGAAAAGAAAAGTGATCACTCCAGGATAGTTAAGATAATTTAATGTTACTTGGCGGTTAGAGGCGATCCCAGAAGAGATGGTAGGAGTCGGTTGAGCCAAATCAATTGAAAAGACCCAACACGACCTTAAAGCCAGCGTTCGGGTGCCATCGGGGTGTTTGATTTAAACCAACTGGCGTCTAGATAGTTAATCCGGGCAAAGGGGCTGAGGGCGGATAGAACTTGAGAGCCGTAACTGCGGTGGTTCACGCGGTTGTCGAGGAGAGCCACGACGCCTTGAGAGTTTCGCACGGGCGCGATCGCATGTTGTAATTCCCTCAAAGCGGCAGGCAACAGATATAAACGAAACCAATCTAATCGCCGCTGCTTATAGTAAGCCACTTGACCGGCAACCAGAGGATTTTCCAGCGAAGGGATGGGTAAGGTAGCAATGACCAGCAGTTGAGGAAGCGGTAGAGCCGATTGATGAGTGCGCCAGAATTCCCAGCCGGTGACGAGGATGCCTTGGTCATCGAGAGAGGTCTTTTCCACCTGCACGCGTGTTCCCCATTCAGCCGCCAAAATAGCTCCTAGTTGCGCTTTAAGCGGTACATCGCCCACCAAGAGAACAGCTAAACCCTGACTCTGGGAATTGAAGCTGAGTAGAGTGCGAACCTGTTGAATCAGGGCGTCTTGAAATCGCGGCGTATTCGGCATCGGTAGCCCATCTGGCAGATACAGATGAATCAGTTCGCGTTGTCGGTCGGGAGAAAACTTCAAGCACGTCAATTCTCCTAAGCCCATCTGCTGACGGTAGACAGACGCTGAAGTGTCTAAATCCAGCGCTTCTGCAATGAGTACCACGGGCTGTTGCGACCAAACTGAACCGAGTGCTGTCGCCACCTCTACAGGCCCACAGTACAACGAAAATTGACCGGAGCCTCGCGCAATCGTAGCCCACAACAACTGGCCTGAGCGTTGCCAGCCCTGCCAAAAGTGTTTCCAGGCTTTTGGCAGATAAGAATATTGATTGTCATCGACAGTCGACTGTAGTGCTTGAAACAGTAGCCGCAAGGTATCTTGCTCGGCTGCCTCCAGCAGACAGCACTCGTAAGGATTAGGCGGGTGTACAAAGATGGATTTGGTCAATCGCACACGCATGTCCCGGATGAAGTCAGCCTGTTTGGGGCAGGCTAGCATCAGTTCGTCCCAATCCGCAGGCTGGATGCAGGCTCGAAGCTGCTCACGAACCCATCCTTCCAAGTCATCGGCACCATCAATCAGGGTTGGGATACCGGGAGGAAACCGCTGGAGACCTTCCAGTCGGTCTGCCAGCCAAGCCGCTGGGGAGGTAATTAATAGCCCCTTGAACCGTTCATCCGGAAAAGCATCTCCTGTGTGAATTGGCTTATCTGTCCCCATCCACTGTTGCAGTCGAGGAATTTCCACCCGTAGCAACCACTGCTGTACGGATACAGGTGCCACGAGAACGACGGGCCCTGGCCAGAGTAAGGCAGGTGCCAGATAACTCAGACGATACGAGCCATGAGTGCTGCCTGTCTGAATCAAGGCAGAACGCGATCGCCGCAAAGCTCGTGCGACTAGCCGTGCCATTGTCAAATGATGAGGCCAACTGGGTTGACCCTGCTCGCGCAGAAAGGCACGTAGAGAGGAATGGACTTCTACTTCAATCACGCAGACCTAGCGTCTGAACGCCCCTAGAAATGAACACCAACCCTCAATTAGCTCTACCTATGCTATAAACCTGAGCAATCTTGGGGTGGCAATGACACCACTTCCCATTATGCCAGGGGGAAATCTGAGGGGCTTGCGTCTGGGGAGTAGGGGGTTGGAGACGGGAATCAGAATTGCTCGAATCTTAGAGCGACATTTTCTTAATAATCCCCTTGAAAAAATGCCACAGAAATTGCAGTGAACAATAGCGGAAAATTCGAACTTACGGGTTCAGAATTCCGGGTATAAAACGGTGATTTAGCCTGCCAATAAGAGAGAATGAAAAAGATACAAATCTGTCTAAAATAAATTTTATTCAGGGGAATTTCATGAGCGTTTCATTCCCTGAACTGCAACTGACGCCGCTGCAATCCTTGGAAAAGAATTATGAAAAATTGCCAACTATCGGCAGCCAAAGGTTCTAAATAGAAGTAAGGGTGATTACCGATATAGAGACGTTAAGGCAGTTTATTTGGCCTTGAACCGGGTTGGCAACATTCAACACATTTGAGTAAGACGACGATGAAACGAGCAACAGTCGGTATGAGTGGGTTGATCACAAAGGTTCTAGATGCGATCGCCCCAAAAGTTGGTAGGCTTA
>DATNQF010000200.1:0-4997 GCA_036702855.1 Trichocoleus sp.
GCACAATCAATTCCCGCAACGTCACCATGCGATTGGGATTGACGTGATTCAGCACAATGTAGTCGAGCTTGCTCAGGTCTAGGTGCTGCTGCAACTGCTCTAGAAAGAGGCCGGTGAAAGATCCGCCGGGGGGATCAATTAAGGCTGTGCGGTCGGCCTGAATCAGGTAGGAGTTGGCAGTCGTCCCTTGCTGACGGGCGTATTCCGTCTCGAACTTGAGCCGCTCCCAGGTGCGCGATCGCAACACCAGAGTATTTGTGCCAATGTAGGCAATCTGCACATCCCGAGGACGAGCTTCTAGGGTTTGGGGGACTACGGCAATCTCAGGGGTCATGGCAGTCTCAGGGGTCATGGCAGCCTCCGTTGCTTGGAGAAGGATGGGAGAAAATCAATCAAAATGAGCAGGCACGGTATCGGGAATGTCTGGGGCGTCTGTCCGGCGCTGGCGGTAGCGACGTGAAATCTGTTGTTCTGGGTCGATCCCCTCAAAAGTGGGCGGAATCCAAACGCGAATGATTAGCAGCACGCCCAGTACCAGCAGAAACGCACAACAGGCCATTACTTGGCTCCAGGGCGTTTCTAGCACCCCGCGCACAATGATCTCTCGCAGCACCGACACAATGGAGACTTCAACGGCGACCCCAATCGAAACTCGGTGCTCCTGCAAATAAATCACCAGCAGCCGAAACAGTTCAACCAAAATCAGCAGAAACAGAATGTCTGAGGTGACGTTTTGAAAGTCCAGTGGGGGCAGTAAGGACAACACCATTTCGCGGATCTGCATCACCATGAAGCTGAACAGCCCGATGCAGAGCGAAATCACAATCAAATCCTGAACCATTTCTAAGAGGCGAACGACGCGGCCACTGTTGAGCCAAGAAGCGGTGGGCGGCGATGCTGGTAACGGACTGTATTGCATAGTGATGTGCTGTGGTAAGTGAATAGTCGTCAGGTCGTTGGATGGAAATTGCCCACCTGTTGCCACGGGGAGCAGAAGCGTTGACTGTGCTTGCTTTGTCTACGGGCAACGTAGGGCAAGGGCTGCCTGCTTATTGCAAAAGTGTTCGAGAGATTTTGGGAGGGTGAGCCGCGCCCACTTCAGATCAACAGCTAATAATGGGTGCCAACTTTGCGATGGTGGACGGCGGTAAAGCCCTCAACTTTGGAAACGCGTCCGGTTTGTACCGTGGCATAGAGAATCCAGTGGTCACTGCATTCCATGCGCTGTGTGATGGTGCATTCCAAATAGGCCAGAGCATCAGCCAGAATCGGACAGCCATTGTCAGCGGGATAGGTCTTGATCCCCGCAAATCGATCGGCCCCTGGCGCAAAGCGTTTGAGGAAGTGTTTCATCAAGGGCTGGTAGTTGTCCTCTTCCAGCACGTTGAGCACGAAGGTGTCATTAATTTGCAGGAAAGAAGTAATAGCCCGGTCTTTTGCTACTGCGATCGCAACTCCCAGTGGCTCTAGGCTGGCCTGCGTTACCCAAGAAGCCAGCATGGCGCTGGAGACGTTGCCCTGCTGCACAGTGAGCAAATACAGCCCACTACTGATGCGACCCAAAGCCCGCTCAAGCTTGCCATCGATAGCTTTGATCTGGCGAACTGTGCGATCGCGCGTTAGCCACTGCCCCAAATCGGTACCCGCCTCGTCACAACCCTGATTTAAAGCCGAATCAGGGGCTTCTTTTACCAGAATAGGAACAAAGGCCTCTGTCAGCCCAATCTCTTGAAAGCGATTGCGCAGAGGAAAAACAGGCTCGTCTTCTCCTCCACCCGTTTCGAATAGCCCAATACTCTGCTTGGCGTGTGCAGCGGCTAGAACCGTTCTTAGGAGCGTCTGAGCAGTCTGATCCGACTGGGGCGGCATGCCAATTACCAATCCAGCGGCACTGCCCACCAGTTCTCGTAGACCATGCAAATCGATTTCGTTCAGGTCGGCTAGTTCGACATCCACCCCGGTTTTGAAAATGCCGCTTGCGATCGCATTAGCCAGGTACGTGCTGTAGCCATAGCCTCCTGCATAAATCATGGCGACCAGCGGAATTTCTGTCGCTTTAGCTTGGCTCCATGCCTGATAAGCCGCCGTCCACTGGGAGATATTGTGCCGCAGCAAAGGACCATGCCCGGTGGCAATCGTGCCAATATCCAAGCTCTCCATGCGTTTTAGGGCTCCCAGGACTGAGCGGGCGTTGGGGCCCATCAGGCAGTCATAGTAATACTTGAAATTGGGCTGGAGCAGATCCGGCTCTTCGTCAAACAAATGATCATCGCAATAGTGCATGCCAAAGGCGTCGCATGTATAGAGAATGCGAGTCTGCACATCGTAGGTAAAGATGGTGTCAGGCCAGTGCAAATTAGGGGCCGAGAAGAACTGAAGCTCATGCCCATTGCCCAAGTCCAAGCTGTCGCCGCTCTTCACAATGCGTGATTGAAAGGGCTGATTCACCATGTTTTCCAAAAACTGAATCGCCACTTTTGATCCCACCACGGTGATGTGTGGGGCCAACCGTAGTACGTCTGCCACCAGGCCGCTGTGGTCGGGTTCAGTGTGGCTAACAATCAAGTAATCCAGCCGAGGCAGCAACCAGCGATCCTGCAACAGGGTGAGGTAAAGCTGATGAAATTTAGCGTGAGAGGTATCCACCAGCGCTGTCTGCTGACCCTCAATTACGAATGAGTTGTAGGTGGTGCCGTTGTCCAACTCGAACTCAATGTCAAACCGGGGACGATCCCAATCAAGGCACCGAATGGCGGTTGTACCTTGACCGATTTGCGAAACTTGCAGGGTTAGGCGACTCTGCGATGGTAGGTTTTGGGTTTGATAGGTGAGCGCAACCATAAGCTTCCTTACAGCAAGGAGTGTCCGAAATTAGGCGTAAACGTCTCTCTCGAACACGCTATCCAAGGGAGAACCTTCGGGATGAGTGTCCGTTTTGGGCGTTAGCGGTTTGAACAGGAGCAACGATTTACAGGCGAGAGCATAGGTAAAGCTCAATGCAACTTTTGCTCTCGCATGACTAAACTCTATATATAAAAACAGAAAATAGGTAGAGCAAAACGATATAAGCTGTTTTTATCTTCTATTGGAAAAGCTTAAGTATCGCCAACTCACTCGTCCCCTGATTGGGGAATTCGGGTTGTGAGCTAGGCAATCTACTTGTCTAAGCCAGCTAAGTGAAAGCTTGGGCTAACAATCTTAGGGCATGATCAACTGCTCAAAATCCTAGGTAAGGTTTCTAGCGAGCTTTGCCCTCACCTGCGTGGCAATGGCTATATCGGCTAGACCCTAAAAGTCCCCAGCCTGTTTTGATCTGACGCCCCTAGCACTGTCAGGCCACTGTGGTGTAGCAAAGCTGCCTGTGCCACCCCATCGAAATTCTCGTTGCAACAGGCCTTAGCTCGACTTTATCCAATCAAGCTGAATGACAGATTAGTTCAGCCCAAGTGTTGAAGATGGAGCAGGGGACTTTTACATAGTCGGCGTCATCCTGTGATGTTTGAAAAAGCCGAGAGGACCAGAGATAGCGCCTAACAAAGGCTAAAGCATCAGCAAAGGTAGGGCATTGTTTGACGTACCAAGCAGACTGGGGCAACGGGAAGGTAAACTGCGCTTGTAGCCGATGGGCTAGCAGAACAACAAGCGAGAACAGTGCCAGTAGGGCTGGAGTGGTGCGTAGAATGGCAAGTTCGCTCCACTGTCTTTGAGACTGGATCCCTAGATGAGCCCTGGCTTCTTCAAAAGTGACTTCAACCTGCCATCTTTGACGAAACCAAAGCAGGATTTGGAGAGGGTCGGCAGCGATATCAGTTGAGAGAAAGGCCTGAGGTTCAAACTTGCTTTTCGGGTCACGCACCAAAACCCAACGAATAGGCACAGGTGGGAGACCTGTGTGATACCACACGGCAGTTTGAGAGACCCACTCAAGGTTGTATTGCCCCTGTCCATACCAAGCATCGAGAGTAGCAGATTGCCAGCAGGTGGTGGGTTGGTTCAGTAGAGTTTGCAACGTAGCTAAACGTTTTCCCACCTTGCGAGGACGTCCCATCTGTCCCCGACAACGCAGTGGTGCCGGATCATAAAGCGCGGCATCTAATCGCAACCGGGTGACGACATGAACTGGGTTTTGAAGGCTAGAAACCGCCTTTAGCAGGGCAAGGGCAGCAAAACTGCTATCTGCCACTACCACCACTGCTCGTTGACCAAGCCACCGGCGAACCTGGAACAGCATCTGCCTTGCCCAGTCGCTCAATGCTTTATGTCGGTGCCCCTGCTGCTGGTTGTAACGCTCTGAGGGGGCCAAGACGGTCAGAAATGGCAGTGCCCAAACCCGTTGTGCCCAACCAATCTCCACTAGCAGCATCAGACTAAGCCACCGCAGGCCGCTTGTTTTGACGAAGTGTTCATCACTAGAACGGACCGGGTCACGATAGATACCTTTGGCGGCAATCCGTTTTCCCCGTCGTCGCTCTATCGTATCGTCTAAGCCCAGCACTACCAATCCAGTCGGGACAAAAGTCGATACCAGAATTTGAAACAATACCTTGCTCGCTTGCCTCGATGACCATACTGCCCGGTTGAGAACGCGGTGGTATTTCTGATACTGGCGCTCTTGGGCCAACCCCATCACCCTCAGAATCTGGCTCACTGTTCGTTTACCAGGCGCCAGCACTGCGCCAACCAGCAATATCGGCACGCTCGGCCATACTCGCTGGGAAAACAACGGTGCAAACGCTACCATCAATCTCATAAATTCCATTGCAGCAAGTCTCTCAGACTATCCAGCCTAATTGTGCTTGCTGCTTTCCTTTTAGGCTCAATTGGATAAAGTCGAGCTAAGAGGATGTTTGAGAAGTGCCATTGCTTACTTAGATCCCCCTAATCCCCCTTAAAAAGGGTAGGGGTGATTCTCTAGAGGAAGGAAAGAAGGGAGGGCAAATCGTGACTGAACCACCGTATTGCTTTTGTAATTGAGGATTGCCCTCCTCTACGAAAGG
>DATNQF010000203.1:0-18646 GCA_036702855.1 Trichocoleus sp.
AATAATAAACTTTTGTGAAAGACGCTCATTTAACCGTCCCTCAAAAGCTTGGTTCTTAGATTGTGGAACTCCGCAAAGCCAGATTTGACAGGAGATCTGTTGATTAAAATTCGGTATTCTGTTAGGTCCGCGTAAGCAGGCCAGATACTGCGATCGCACAATCATGCTAGTATCCCTGTTGCCTTTGTTTTAGCCAAATCTGAAAATTTCCTTAGGTCATCAACAGACCTTTCCTTCTCCCTGCCAATAAATCTATGCAACTGCGAAACGCCCTGCGCCGTACCAAGATTGTAGCTACCATTGGCCCTGCTACTCAGGAGCCCAGCGTGCTGCGAGCCCTGATTGAGGCCGGGGCGACGACCCTACGGCTGAACTTCTCTCACGGTAGCCATGAGGATCACCAGCGCAACATCCGCCTGATTCGTCAGCTTTCCTTTGAACTTAATCAGCCAGTGGGAATCCTGCAAGATCTACAGGGACCCAAAATTCGCTTGGGTAAGTTTGAGCATGGGTCGATTCAGCTGCAAAAGGGAGATTCCTTTATCCTGACGAGCCGTATGGTCAAGGGTAGTCAGGAAATTTCCTCTGTCACCTACGATCGCCTCTCAGACGAAGTGCCAGTGGGTTCCACTATCCTGCTTGATGACGGGCGGGTTGAGATGGAGGTAACGGCGGTTGATCATGAACAGCAAGAGTTGCACTGCCGGGTTGTCGTTGGGGGCATTCTCTCCAACAACAAAGGGGTTAACTTTCCAGGTGTGTATCTCTCCATCAAAGCCCTGACTGATAAAGACCGACGTGACTTGATGTTTGGTCTTAATCAAGGCGTTGATTGGGTTGCTCTTAGCTTTGTACGCAATCCCCAAGATGTTCTAGAGATTAAGGAACTTATTGCGAATGCCGGTAAGCAGGTTCCTGTCATCGTCAAGATTGAAAAGCATGAAGCAATCGAGCAGATGGAATCCATTCTGTCTCTAGCAGATGGAGTCATGGTTGCACGGGGAGACTTGGGCGTTGAACTGCCGGCTGAAGAAGTTCCGATTCTGCAAAAAAGGCTAATCGAAATCTCTAACCGTCTGGGCATCCCGGTAATCACTGCAACTCAGATGCTCGACAGCATGGTCAACAATCCCCGGCCAACTCGGGCTGAAGTATCAGACGTTGCTAATGCCATCTTGGATGGTACTGATGCCGTAATGCTGTCCAACGAAACAGCAGTGGGTCGCTTTCCTGTTGAAGCGGTAGCTACGATGGCTCGAATTGCTTTGCGGGCCGAGCAAGATGCTGCCTCCCGCTTGACAGATGAAACCTCGGGCGCACGTTCGATTCCCAACGCGATTAGTCATGCTGTAGGGCGCATTTCTTCACAACTGAATGCGTCGGCCATCATGACCTTGACCAAGAGTGGGGCAACTGCCCGTAATGTCTCTAAATTCCGGCCTCGTACTCCCATTTTGGCGATTACTCCCCACGTCGATATTGCTCGGCAGCTTCAGCTTGTTTGGGGAGTGCGGCCTTTGCTAGTGCTTGATTTGCCTTCCACTAGTCAAACCTTTCAAGCTGCTATGAATGTGGCTCAGGAGAAAGGTCTACTCAAGGAGGGAGATTTGGTTGTGATGACCGCAGGAACGCTCCAGGGCGTCTCAGGCTCTACCGATTTAATCAAAGTAGATGTTGTGACTGCTGTCCTGGGTCGAGGAGTTGGCATTGGCGAAGGCTCTGTCAGTGGTCGGGCCCGAGTCGCAGCTAGCGGTCTAGACGTTAGTAACTTTAACCCTGGTGAAATTTTGGTCGTGCCTCGTACCAGTGCTGACTTTGTAGAAGCTATCCGTCGCGCTGGAGGAATTATTACTGAGGACGATAGCTTAACAGGGCATGCAGCAGTGATCGGACTACGCTTGGGTGTGCCTGTCATTGTGGGCGTGAAAAATGCTACTGAGATTATCCGGGACGGCACCATTTTGACCTTGGATACCCGTCGAGGTTTGGTTTACTCAGGAGCGTTGGGTCCTATGAAGTCAGAGACGACAGCGATGCCCGTTTAAAAAAGTAAAACGACGCTTTGATGACTGCGTCCGGAAACTTTATGGAAAAATCAAGCGTCTAGTAAAGACTTTGCTGATAATCCAAATAGGAACCGGGAGCTTATTGAGCGACGGGGCATAATAGAGCAATAGCTGTACCAGTTCTGAGCGTTGTCCAGGGAGGGCGGCTGTGTGTTCCTGTGGTATCTGAGTCACAAAGGATCCAATGCCCCGTCGAATTTTTATTGGTGATGTCCACGGCCATTATGATGGCTTGATGCGTTTGTGGGATGCGATCGCACCTGACGATGCAGACCGGGTGTATTTCGTTGGTGATCTGATTGATCGAGGGCCTAAAAGCGCCCAGGTCGTTGACTTTGTTCGTCAGCATGCTCATGGCTGTGTTCGAGGAAACCATGAGCAACTGTTGCTCGATTCTTTTATTGGGGGTAACGTAAACCCGTCTACTTTGCAAGGCTGGCTGTATAGCGGAGGACAAGCTACGCTGAACAGCTATGGCAGTTCAGCTGAAACCTTAATGAACCACTTGGATTGGTTCAAAACCCTACCCTTGTATCTAGATCTCAACGATATCTGGTTGGTTCATGCTGGGGTCAATCCCAACCTATCAATTCAAGACCAGAGCAGCTATGAACTGTGCTGGATTCGTGACACGTTTCACAGCAGTGAAAAACCCTACTTTGACGATAAGCTCATTCTGACTGGGCATACGATCACGTTCACGTTTACGGGAATTGAACCTGGACAGATAGTGCAGGGTCGAGGATGGTTAGACATTGACACGGGGGTTTACCATCCCCGTAGCGGCTGGCTGACAGCCCTCGATTGGGACAATTGCACGGTTTACCAGGTCAATGTTTTCGAGAATACAGTCCGCATCCGGCCTCTCAGCGAAGCAGTCACCCAGGTTGCCCCCCATCAGATCAGACGTCGTCAGCGCGACCCAATCAAAAGCTAACAGCTGTAGTCATTTTTTTGCTTCGAGCTAGAACGGCTTTATGGCTGTTTCTAAGACCGAATTAAGAGGCGGCCTCTCTACAGGACGGCAATTCTGTCAAAACTGCAATTGTCGGCTCCAAAGCCATACCCCAAGCCGTATTGTCCCGTGGAATGGTTCTGATGGTGGCCGTGGGCAGGGCTGAAAAAAAAGCTTTGCTCAGGGTTTGCTCTAGAGAGTCGGGGGTATCGGCTAACAGTACTGTTGCGGGAACCTGTAACTGGGGGAGCTGAAGTTGAACCATTTCCCCCCGAATTTCAGCGGATCGCCGTTTGAAGAGAATTCGGCAGGCCGCTGGAAATTGGCGCAACTGCTGTCTAAGACTCAAGGTATGTCTTAGCCAGTCTTGACCGCCAAAAAACTTGATCAAGGGAGCAGCCATTCCCAACCCCATCATCAATAGGGAGTGACGTCCGGCTAACTGCCGATGAAGCCACCAGCGTTTTCTACGCACCGTGGGGTCTAATCCCTCAGGAGCGATGACCACAAGGTTTTCAACCTGGTGTGGGTATTTCAAGGCAAATTGAGTTGCAACCCAGGCTCCTAGAGAGTGTCCTACTAAAACGCACTGCGAAACGCGCAGGGTTCTTAGAAAAGCTGCAAGTGCTTCTACCTGCAAGGCAATTGAGTAAGCAGTGTGGTTACTTCTAGACTCACCGAACCCAAGCAAATCGGGCGCTAAACAGTGAAAACGGGTTCCTAGGGCTGCAATGACGGGCGACCACTGTAGGCTGTCCTGCCACGAACCGTGTAGAAAGACGATGGTCTTGCCCTGACCATACTCGTGCCAAAACAATGTTCCCGAATCAAGCTTTAACCGCCCTGCACGAGGTGTTGACTCTCGACTGCTCTTCATTCGTTACCTTATTGGGAGATACACCGGGTCTCAATCTGGCGTTATCCGAGCTTGAGCCTGCTGCCTATCAGGTGGGTTTGTCTTCTCAAGCCTATGCTAGGACTGTAGCGCCTTTGAAGTAATCTTGGAGGTGATGCACGTGGTCGTGGGAGAGGTTTTCTTGCAGCACTAGATGGGCCGGAAAGGCTTTGACTTCTAGAATCTCTCGCGGGTCGCCAACCTGAGGTGTTCCCTGGACGTATGTAGCTAATGCAACGCAAACCGAATGGAATCTCGGGTCGCGCCCAGGCGATGAGTAAACGCCGACAAGACGCTCCAAGCCTGTTACCTCTAGCCCAGTCTCTTCTACCAACTCGCGGCTAGCGGCGGCGAGAATGTCTTCGCCCCAATCTACTAATCCACCCGGTAGGCCCCAAAGGCCTGTATCCCGTCTGCGAACCAGAACGATCTGGCCGTCCGGCATGAGGGGTATTACACAGGTACCCAGAATGGGTCTTCGTAGGATTAACCCCAGCAGGGTTCGTACGGAATACCAGAGGTAGCTCATTACAGTTTGCCTAAAGGGTTGCCAGGTCTGCTAAAAGCTCACTGGCGTGGGTTTCAGGTTTGACCTTGCGGTAAATCTTCTCGAGTCTGCCGTCGGGCCCGATGATGAAGCTACTGCGGCTGATGCCTATGTATTCCTTGCCCATGAACTTCTTTGGCCCGTAACTCTCATAGGTGCTGGCCATTTTCCCATCCTCATCAATCAGGAGTGGGAAGGGAAGATTAAATTTAGTCGCAAACTTTGTATGGGACTTGGCATCGTCTGTACTGACGCCAAGAATGACTACATTCTTCTCTTGATAGGCATCGTAACTGTCTCGAAAGCCGCAGGCTTCCTTTGTGCATCCAGGGGTGTTGTCACGCGGATAAAAGTAAAGTACTACACGCTTACCCCTGAGCTGAGCCAGACTAATGATGTTGCCCTCCGCATCGGGCAAGCTAAAGTCTGGTGCGGGATCTCCTACCTTCAAAGCCATTGATATTCTGTGAGTTAAGTCCCGAAGTTAACAGTCTCACAAGATTGTATACCGCCATTTAAGACAGTTTAGAAATATCCTTTAATCCCCTGGCGAGTGAGCTAGACGCTTGCTCTTGAAGCGGCTTCCTGAACTAGAGGCTGGAATTGGGTAACCCACTCAGATTTGCTGCTTACCAGCGTTGGGTAAGAACGTTTGCTGTAGTCTTTGCCTACAGTGAGGGGAAAAGGAGGCTCGTCATCCAAAGGGACCCAACTTCCGCCGGCTGCGTTCACAATTGGCCAAACTGCAGAAATATCCCAAATTTTTGGGGTTGCTTCTACGGCTCCCAAGGTGTAACCAGCGGCAACCGTGAGCAAGTTATAGGAGGCCGCCCCTAACATCCGAATTTTGCAGGGGAAAGGTTTGGCTAAAACTGAGGTGCTACGGGCACAAAGACTGAAGAATTGGTTTTTGGAAGGAACCGCAGAACTTGTGTGAATGGGCAGCCCATTAAGGTAAGCTCCGGTGGGGCTAGATAAGCCTGACTCTCCAGGCCAATACCCATAAAAGGCTTGTGCTAGGGGCGGTAAGAAGACGTAGCCAAAAACAGGAGTGCCTTGGTATAAAAGTCCCAAGGAAATGGCCCAAAGGGGAAGGCCCCGAGTAAAGTTGGTGGTGCCATCAATCGGATCGATCACCCAGCACCAGTCTGTATCAGGAAAAATGTGAGTGGCTTCTTCGCTCAATACTCCATGATCAGGGAAGGCTTGATGAATCGCCGTTCTCAGCGCTTCATCGGCCCACTGGTCAGAAGCGGTAACCAAGCTGCCATCGTCCTTTTCATCAGCCCGGACCTGACCGAACTCTTGTAAAAGTCGCTCACCAACACGAGTGGTCGTGGTTTGGCAGAAGGTGAGTACAGACGTCCAAAAATCGTTCATGACTAGGGGTTAATCCATGTCGCTGGCTAAGGCGGCTGCGATCGCATCTTTGGCATTGGCCTGAAACTCCTGAATGTTTACCCGTCTCAGGAGAACGACCGCCAAAATCATGCCTGCTGCCTGGGTCAAAAAGACTAATGCGTAAGCCGGTAGAAATTGAGTTGTGCTGCTAGCCTCTGCTAAGGGAAAGGTGCGAACGAGTGCTTTGCCCACGTCCAACACTCCACCCCCCAAAACGGTTGCACTTCCTCGCGCCATCGCTTGAGCCAGTCCCCACGCTCCAATAAAAGTGCCTGCTGTTTCAGCCACCGTTAGGTCGAGCATGAGCACAATCGCTCCTAGCGTGAGTACCCCAGACGCAAGGCCAAAGCAGAATACAGCCATCATTAACAAGGCAGGTTGCCCTGTCGTACCGGATAGCGCTAAAAATACTAGACACAGAGCAGCCCACAAGCAGCCGTAAGTAACAGTACGCTTTTTCCCAATGCGAGGTACTACCCAAAAGCCTGTGAGGATGATGCCAACTAGCGTCCCCATTCCAAAAGCAGCGTTGAGCTGAGTCGTCTCTGAGATCTTCATGCCAAAGACTTCCCCACCATAGGGTTCTAGAATTGCGTCTTGCATGAAGAGGCTCAGACTCAGCACTAGCAGAAATGTAAAGAAGAGGCCCGTCTGGCGACTGGCTGTGAGAATTTTGAGCGCTTTGCCCAAGGTTATACTGTCCTCTCGATTATTGAGGGAGGAGCGGTGGCTAAGACGAGAATACTTTTTCTCAATACCCACAGTACTAACCAAGGCCAACAAGCAAACGACTGCTGGTGCAATGATAAACAGACGATTTACTGAGGCTTGAATTTGTTCGATCGGTGCATCGAGTCCAATCGGCTTGAGCACGATTGTCGAGATAATTACGCCTGTAATGATGCCGACCATCAGCATGGCCCATCCGATGCCAACGAGACGAGAGCGACTTTGCTCATCAGAGACATCAACTAGAAGGGCCGTAAAGGGAGTTGACGTCGCGCTCAAGGCCAGTCCATACACTGCAAAAACAAGCGCCAATAAGCCAATCCATGGATAGGCATGGCTGCCCCAGCCTAGCGTTGTCATACTCTGGCCTAACTGCCAAACTACCTGCACTGCTGCGAAGGAGGTCAGGGCTACAGTCGAAATCCCTAGCCAAATGTAGCCACTGCGATGATAGCCGAACAGAGGTTTAGAATCGGAAAGCTGGCCGAACCAAACCCGAGCAGGTGCCATGAATTGATGTACGGCAATCGTACCAGCGGCGATCAGAGCAGGTACCTTCAACTCATCAATCATGATGCGATTAAGTACTCCCAGGGTGAGCAGGGACATGATGCCCAAGCCCATGTTGAACACCCCTAATCGCAGCATGGTTAGAAGGGGCAAGGTGGGTTGGGGTGAATTGAAGGAATCGGCTGAGGAGGACGCATCATGAGTAGTCATGGGCCTAGGGTGCTGATAAACACAAGGACTGCGAAACCGCTAGTTAAGGTAGGGCTGCTAACAGGGTTTGACCCTGGAATGAGCAACGCTTGCCTCTTAGTTAATCAGCATATCGGGTGATGGAGGCTTGTGGGGAATGCCCCGCTTCCGGCACATCTGCTAGACCTGTATTTGCCAGACTGTTTCTACCCCATGGGAACAAGGTGGGAAGGTTATGATCGCCTTAAAGACCCATGCGCACTGCCCCAAACTTGCCACCAAGGGCTTACTTACATGTTTGAGTATTTATTTCCCCGACGCCACCTGTCTGCCCAGGATGCACTTGAGATTTTTGAAATTCATCAAATGGCTCATGATTTTCGGCAGGAGGTTGCCGACCGAGAGCAATTTGCTGCCTACTGTGATTGGTACGACCAGACCGCTCAAAAACACCAACAGGAATGGATGGCTATGCAACAAGACATCCACTTGCTGAGTTGGTTCTGGCGTCGGTAGCAGGCAATTGTGTTTTCTACACTTAAGCCTCAATTGACTCTAATTCATCAGAGCGTAGGTGGGCCTTGAAAGGACGCTTGGCCCCTTCGACCTGAAACTCGACATTGATTGGGAAATTGGGACTGATGGGCCGACCCTGGTAGTCCGAAAGAATTTGGACAATTACCCCTTCTAGCCCTTTCGCATCAAAGGCTTCGTTGCGATGGAGCGGGTGGTGATAGAAGACAACAGATTCTTTAACGCGGACGCGATCGCCAATGTTCATGTGCACACACTCGCCTCAAATCCCTCGCCTAGACTTGAGCCAGTAGGCAAGGACTTTTAGAATTTTTCAACCCTACTATCTTTGCATAGGTTGTACCCCAGACTGCATTAGCGATTTGGGGTTTGTCTATAGAGCTAGTCAGTAGAGGTTTAGCTAAAAAGTGCGCAGCAAAAGATGATCTACCCGATCTCCTCCTAAGGGCTGCATCAGATAAGCGACATGGTCTGGAGAGTCACTTGGGGCTGCAACCAAGTGACCCTGGCACCGCAAATAATGGATTCGGCAGAACGGAGCGGAGATGAGTCGGTAGCAGTAGGACCATCCCGGCATGTAAAGAACATCGTTAGCTTTGGGCAAACTGCCAGCCTGATTAGAAGAAAAAGATGTCATGGTCAGAGGGCATTAAGCGATGCCTAAAATCGTGTTTGTTTCAGGCGCATCCTTTCGAACTGTATTTACAAATACAGAGGATCCTACGAATTGCGTGATCGCTCTCTCACAGATTCTTCGCGGAGCCCAACGAAGGATTAACTCCCTTATTTTCAGTGTCGGATGCAGTACCCTGAATGCCCTCTATCAGGGGGTGTCTATCCTCAGATTATAATGACAGGCCATTGTTATTCTTCTAGCAGCTCGCTGACTTTAGCGTGCATTACTGCAATGCTTGGATCGTGTTGGGCCGCAACCTGATAACGTTCCTTAAGAACAGTGCCTGTTTCCGAAGTTTGGAGAAGGGTTCGGGCTGCGACCAGGAGTTCGTTGGCTTTTTCAACGGGTTGCGGTTCTCTAGCCATTAAGACCTCATCCATTTGAACAATGAATTGGGAGATTGGCCTCAGCCAGTTAAACCATTCATGTCCGATGACTAGCTGAAAGTATTCGCCTTTGCTTCGGATTGGGCCATTAACCTGCTCATAGCTCTCTTTCTCTGCTTCCATGAGCGCTTTATGCAGTTTTAGAAGAACGGTTCTTAGATCCCGGAGCCGCTTAAAGGCGAGATCATCGGACGAAAAATTACCAGATGTCATTAATCTGCTCGCGAACGCTTTTCTCACCTTTCCATTTTTTTCAGTCCTTTTCAAGCAACCTCGTCCAGGTCTTGTTTCGCTCCTGGGCACTTTGATGGGTGCGTTATTGACGTAAGCACCAACGAGCTGAATTATTCAGGAAAAGGCCTTCGACAGCGATTCTCGCTTTGGCAGGTGCGATCGCATTTCCCCAAACCACAGTTCAAGTCACGGCCACGAAGCCCCAGCAAAATTAGGGCGACTGGGTTAATCTCTTCAGCCCTGGGATCTGCCCCGATCCAATGTGTTCTTGTTGTGGTTGAAAGGTCAGGAAGTTAAAAACTGGGTCGCTCAAACTCCAAGGGAGCATCCCCCAACTTTTGCCGCATCACGTCTCTCACCAACTCCATTTCTTCCAGGGTAAGCTTGCCATCGGCCATCAGGGCATCCCGGATTTCGGCCATCTCTTCAAAGGTGAGCTTGCCGTCTGCGATCGCATTTTCGACTAATACTCTAAGCCGTTCCAAGTGAGCTGGATCTTCAGCAGTGTGAGCTGCATCTTCATGGGCGTGACCAGGGTTCTTAGAAGTAGCATTCATTCCGATGACCTTGAGGTAGAAAGAATGTTCCTAGTTTACGAGGAATTACCAGCCAACCTGAACGCTTAGCAAAGAATATCCAGACTTTTGACCCAATTGGTGAAATTAGTCCTCAACGCGGTAACCAAAGTCATCAAGCCGATTGCGAGATTGTCGCCATTTAGGCACGACTTTGACGAACAGCTCCAGATAGACCTTGCCCATGATTAGCTTCTGAATTTGCATACGGGCTGCTGCCCCAATGTTCTTGAGCATGCTGCCCTGCTTCCCAATGAGAATGCCTTTTTGGGAATCACGTTCAACATTGATGGTGGCTAGAATGCGAGTAATTGCAGGGTCTTCTTCAACCCGATCAATTGAAATCGCAACGGAATGTGGGACTTCCTCGCGAGTGTTTAGCAAAATCTGCTCCCGAATCAACTCACCCATAATGAAGCGCTCGGGCTGATCGGTAATTAGGTTGGGCGGGTAGTAATAAGGGCCGGGGTCCAGCCGCTCAATCAAGCCTTGCAGGAGGGGTTCTAATCCTGTCTCGGTTAGGGCTGAGAATTTAAAGACAGGCCAGCCCTGCGCTTCTGCCATCTCTTGATAGCTTTGATCGAGTGACACCGCATCTTCTGGTTGTTGATCGGCCTTGTTAACTCCTAATACAACGTTTGCCTGGTTGTGCCGCAGTAGTTCGGCGATAAACAGGTCGCCTCGTCCAGCCTCTACCGAACCATCGACGACAAAGAGGGTGAGATCAACAGATGCGATCGCAACTCGCGCATTCTGCACCAAAATCTTACCCAGCTCATGCTGGGGCTTGTGAATACCAGGCGTATCGACAAAGATAATCTGCGCTTGCGGAGTAGACAGAATGCCTCTCAGTCGGTTACGCGTCGTCTGTGCAACGGGAGAAGTAATGGCAATCTTCTGCCCAATCAAAGCATTCATGAGCGTAGACTTACCTACGTTTGGCCGCCCTACAATGCCCACAAATCCAGACCGAAAACCTTCTGGTGGTGTCGGGATGGCCTCAAAATTTAAAACATCAAGCCCCTCAGTCATGGCTAGTACCCAGTGACGTGAATAACGACTTCGCGAGCAGATCCCCGCGTTCGGTGCTCCCAGAGATAAATACCCTGCCAAGTACCCAAAGCTAACTGTCCATTAATCACAGGAATGTTCTCAGAAGTATGGGTCAAGACAGAGCGAATATGGGCAGGCATATCATCTGGCCCTTCCATGCTGTGAATATAGGAGCCGTCTTCGGGAACCAACCGGGCCAGAAAGGCTTCCAAATCAGCTAGCACATCGGGATCAGCATTTTCTTGAATAATCAGGCTGGCTGAGGTGTGGCGAATAAATACAGTGCAAAGCCCAGTTTGAATTCCTGATTCTCGGACTACTTCCTGAACTTTGTTGGTAAAGCGGCCTATAGATTTGCCCTGAGTCTGGATTTTGAGAATTTTTTGGTGGTGCCGAGTGCTGGCCGGGTTATTGGGTGGGGAGGTCGTATTCATCGGATTAATTCTTAAGTTGTCGCAATCGGCCCAGCTGGGATTGAACCGGAATAACGGAGGGTAGAAAGGCTTTCCTAATTGTTGCAAAAGGCCTATCTATCAGTGACGTTGCCGAAGTTTGATTACAGATTCGTGACCTAGTTGAGTTTTCCTGGGCACGCTAAGTCTAAGTCTACAGAGGCGCTCTTAAAGCCACCATGTGTAATCCGGAGCATCTTACCCTACTCCGTCAGGGCGTTACTACTTGGAACCAGTGGCGGGACGGAGAGCCTGGCGAGGAGACGCCCGTTCTGTCATCTAAAATCGACCTGCGAGAAGCTAGCTTAGATCATATTCACCTGCCTGAGATTAATTTGCGCTCGGCGGACTGCTGTATGGCAGATTTGCATAGCGCAGATTTGCAGGGGGCCAATCTGCGGGAAGCTCTGCTATACACTGCCGATCTTCGAGGCATCAACCTAAGTCGTGCCATCTTAACTGGATCCGATCTACGGGAAGCCAGTCTTCAAGATGCAGACTTAGATTTTGCTGTTTTAGATGCCGCTACGTTGGTGATGGCGAGCCTGGAACGCGCCAGTCTACGAGAAGCGCATTTGCAAGGGGCTGATTTACGAGAAGCTAATCTTTGCCATGTAGATGCCTGTATGGCGGTCCTCCGTAATGCCCATCTAACCCAAGCTGAAATGCGAGGGATTATTCTTTACACCGCTGATCTTAGCCAGGCCAACCTTAAGGGAGCATATCTACATCAGGCTGATCTGCGGGAAGCCAACTTTAATCAGGCTAATTTGCAAGATGCTGATCTACGGGCTGCCGATTTGAGTGCAGCCTCCTTTTGCGTAGCTAATCTTGTCGGTGCAAATCTGTACGGTGCTTGTTTAGAAAATACCATCCTGAGTTTGGCTAACTTGTGTATGGCGAATCTAAGCCATACCTATCTACCAGAGGCAGTTTTCGTTGGGGCGATTTTAATTAGTGCCAATCTCTATGGAGCCAGTGCTCAACACGCCAACCTTTCGGAATGTGATTTTAGAGAGGCAATCTTTAATAAAGCTGACTTGCGGAGGGTGAATTTGCAGCGATCAAACTTGCAACGAGCCAGCTTTCAGGAAGCCAACCTACAGGGAGCTGATTTGAGACAGGCCAACCTGAAGCAGGCCAACCTTTGGAATGCGAACTTGGACGGGGCAAATTTGACGGGAGCAACCATGCCAGACGGCACGCTGCACGATTAGACACGTTAGGGCAGTAACGGTGCCCTGATGAGTGTAGCTGTAGGTTTCCTAAGAGGCATCCCAGGCGGTATTCTCAACACTTTATAAGGCCCTTAAAAGTAGACCTGAAGAAAAAGGCTCTGAAATAAATTTCAGAGCCTCGGAATCAGGGTGCATCTACCAATCCACTCTCCCTAGAAAAGTGTGCAATGTCCGGGAAACGGCACAGAATTTATCGAGACTTGAAACTGAACGTTTAAGATCGGGTCTTGTGTATTGTTTTGGTTTAGTCCATGACCGTAATTCCACCGGAATCGCAAACTCTGCCTCTAGCCCCGGCTGTCTATATTGTGGGAGCAGGCCCTGGCGATCCGGAATTGCTGACGCTCAAAGCTCACCGCTTGTTGAGTCAGGCCGATGTCATTTTGTATGCCAACTCGCTGGTGCCTGAGCAGGTTTTGGGCTGGACCCGGCCCGATGCTGAGCGATTGGGTACGGCAAACATGACACTAGAAGAAATTTTGCCGCTCATGGTGGAGCGGGTGAAGTCCGGGAAATCTGTAGTGCGGCTACAGTCGGGCGATCCTAGTCTTTACAGCGCTATTCACGAGCAGATGCAGGTTTTGGCCGAAGCCGAAATTCCCTTTGAGGTGGTTCCAGGCATCAGTGCTTATCAAGCAGCGGCAGCAAAGCTGAACGTGGAACTCACGATTCCGGGCCTAGTGCAGTCGATTATTTTGACCCGCATCAGCGGTAGAACGCAGGTTCCAGAGTCAGAAGATCTGGCTTCTCTGGCGGCACACAAGGCTAGCTTATGCCTTTACCTCAGCGCCCGCCACGTAGAAGAATCGCAGGCACAACTCCTGAAGCACTATCCCCCGGAAACCCCTGTGGCGATCTGCTTCCGTTTGGGGTGGCCGGATGAGCAGATTTGGTTGGTGCCGCTGTCGGAAATGGCTGAGGTCACGCGTCGAGAAGACTTGATTCGCACAACACTGTATGTAGTGAGTCCAGCATTAGCTGGGGGGAAGGTGCGATCGCAACTCTACAACCCTAACCACACTCATCTATTCCGGCCCCGGTCGGGTGTCCGGTAAAAGACTTAGAGAACGGGCACGCGCCTCCAGAGGTCAACCGGGGGATTTAGAATCAGCCACCATGCTCGATACTGAATTCTCAATCTTCAAAATGGAATAATCCGGGAAGCTTGGTAGTCAGATCAATTCCAGCTTTTAAGCCTCCCGTGACAAGCAATAATGGACAAACATCCCCCTTTTTCTGAACGTTATCCACACGTTATCCACAACCCCTATGGACTATCTTGTAGCTGTTCTTCCCGATCGCATTAAAGC
This sequence comes from Trichocoleus sp., assembly GCA_036702855.1. GTDB lineage: Bacteria > Cyanobacteriota > Cyanobacteriia > Phormidesmidales > Phormidesmidaceae > JACVSF01. The sequence continues at coordinate 13,751 of DATNQF010000203.1, forward strand.
TGAAGAAGCCTACTCCGCCCTGGAAAAAGCCGATATCTCTATGAAGGATGTCTCTATCTTGGGCAGGGGATACAAAACGGCTGACGAGTATGGCTTGATTGATCCAGCTGACCAGGCCTGGAAGCAGATTCGGCTGATGATGGTCTGGCTGGTTCCCTTTGGTTTTCTGGCAGGGTTTGCCTTCAACGCAATTACTGGGCTAGAAACCTTCCCGTGGGCAGGAACTATCGGCAATCGATTAATAGGTGCCCTGCTAGGAGCTGGGTCGGGAGCCATGGGTGCTTTTTTTGTAGCGGGTGGGGTCAGTCTTGCGATGGGAAGTGGTGATGCACTGTCCTACCGTAACCGCCTCAATGCAGGTAAGTACCTCGTGGTTGTTAGAGGGACAGAAGGTTTGATTCGTCAGGCAACCCCGATTTTGCGCCAGTTTCGTCCAGAAAATATTCAGGGTTACTCGGCTCAAGGAAAGGAAAAAGGAGTAATGCGGGCTGAGTAACGAGCCGCAAGTGCGCTCTAGATAGTTCAACTCCTAGCTTCTGGTCTGCTTCATATAGCTTCCTAACAATCGGCTTTTACCTTTAGTATTCTCGTGATTAAGAAACGCTTCGTTATTGAGATGGGTATGGGGATTGATCAGCACGGTCAAGATCCCACTGTGGCTGCGGCGCGAGCAGTGAGAAATGCGATCGCACACAATGCTCTCCCTGGAGTCTGGGAAGTGGCTGGCCTAGATCATCCCAATGAAATGATTGTGGATGTGCAAGTGGCAGTGCCCTATCCGGATCAAGTGCGCCAGGAGGAGGTTTTGGCAGTGCTCCCCTTTGGGCGCAAAACGTTGACCTTAGAGCAGGGGGGCATGGTAGTCGCAGGCCGAGCCATTCCCGAACTTGACGACAAGAACGACGACATGTACATCGCTGTTGCTGCTGTCACCGTGTCCATAGAACGAGAAGATTCCTAGAAAACTTGCAAGGAGGACAGAGGTGCTGTTTGGTGCTGTCTCCCTCTCTCCTCTCTTCTCTCTTGCCTATCCCCCTGAAGCAAAGCCAGGGTAGAGGGTCATGCCGCCATCAATATAAAGGGTGGTGCCGTGGACATAGTCCGACTCGTCGGAAGCCAGCCAAACTGCTGCTTTAGCTACGTCAGTTGGCTCACCAATGCGGTTGTAGGGAATGAGCTCTAATAACTCATTTCTGGCTTCAGGTGTTTCCCAAGCTTCTCGGTTGATAGGTGTTTTAATCGCGCCAGGCCCAATGCTGTTGACTCGAATTTTGTGGGGCGCGAGTTCTTGAGCCATGCTCTTCATCATCAGCATGATGCCGCCTTTGGAGGTGGCATAGTTGACGTGATTGGCCCAAGGGATCACTTCGTGAACCGAACTCATACAGATAATCTTGCCCGCAGCACAAGAACGTTCTGGCACTACGCCTCGACGAATAAACTCTTTGGCAGCTTCGCGGGCGCAGAGAAATTGGCCTGTTAGATTGACGTTAATGACCTTATTCCAATCATCTAAGGTCATCTCAACAAAAGGGGCATCCTTTTGCAGTCCAGCATTGTTGATCAAGATGTCGATCGTGCCGTAAGTCTCGATCAGCTTGGCAAACATGGCCTGAACCTGATCTTCCTGACTCACGTCGGCATAAAGTGCGATCGCATCTCCACCCTTTTCCTTAATATCTTGAACAATGGCGGCTGCTTCATCATCGCCACTGACATAGTTGACCCCGACTTTAGCCCCTTCAGCGGCAAAGGCCTTTGCGATCGCTAGTCCAATCCCCGAGCTTGCCCCTGTCACCAGGGCTACCTGTCCTTGTAAGCGTTGCATGGTCTGTGCACTCTCTGGTCAATATGCTGCTTTCACCGTAAGCAGGTTAGTGAAGGGTGTCCTCCCAAAATAGGGTGAGTTTAGCCCACGTTTAAGGAAGTTCATCGGGAAGGTTCGCAACCAGAAACAAGAGCAGTATACTAAGGAAAGTAAACTCGAAATGAGTATGACTTAGTGTCGAGGTTCTCACCACAAGATTCTCCCTCGACAGACTATGAATCCCTGATTGATGACTCGTTAAGCTAAAAACATCACTCTACATAATGACTATGACTGCGATCGCATCTCAAAACCCACTCCTAATTGGGAAAGGCTTGCCTCCCTTTGAATCCATCATGCCGGAGCACATTGTTCCTGGTATTTACCAGCTTGTTGAGGAGCTTGGTCAGGCTCTCAGCGACCTGGAGGCCAAGGTGCAGCCGACTTGGTCAGGGCTGGTAGATCCCCTGACCCAGATTGAAGAACGCCTGCGGTGGAGTTGGAGCATTATCGGCCATTTGATGGGCGTTAAAAATAGTCCAGAGTTGCGTGAAGCTTACGAAGCAGTTCAGGCACCCTTGGTGCAGTTTTCTAGCCGACTAGGGCAAAGCAAGCCCATTTACGAAGCGTTCAAGCAGATTCGCAACGGGTCTGATTGGTCAACCTTAGAGCCTGCTCAACAACGAATTGTTGAGGCTAATATCCGGGAAGCAGAGCTATCCGGTGTCGGCTTGGAAGGGACTGCCAAAGATCGCTTCAACGAAATCCAACAAGAACTGGCAGAACTCTCCACTAAGTTCTCCAACAATGTTTTGGATGCAACCAAAGCCTTTAGCCTAACCCTGACGACTCCAGAAGAAGTTGCCGGGTTGCCGCCCAGCCTGTTGGCGTTGGCTGCTCAGGCCGCACGGGAAGCGGGCGAGGAAAACGCAACTCCAGACAATGGCCCTTGGCGCATTACTCTTGATGCTCCTAGTTATGGGCCGTTCTTGCAGCATAGCCGCAACCGTGAACTGCGTGAGCAGCTCTACCGCGCCTTTGTCACACGAGCCTCTCAAGGAGACCTCAACAATACGCCGAACATCGAGCGAATTCTGGAGTTGCGGCAGGAAATGGCTCGAATTCTGGGCTATAACACCTATGCCGAACTAAGCATTGCTCGGAAAATGGCCCCTTCTGTGGAAGCGATTGAGTCCTTAATGGAGGAACTGCGCAGCGCTAGCTACGATACGGCAGTTGCAGAACTAGATGCCCTCAAAGCCTTTGCCCGAGACAAAGGGGCTACTGAAGCTGACGATCTAAGACAATGGGACATTGCTTTCTGGGCTGAGCGGATGCGGGAAGAAAAGTACGGCCTCAACGATGAGGAACTGCGGCCCTACTTCCCCCTGCCTCAAGTGCTTGATGGCCTCTTTACCCTGGCACATCGTCTTTTTGGCATTACCATTACGCCAGCAGACGGCGAAGCGCCAACTTGGCACCCGGATGTGCGTTACTTCCAAGTGACGAATGATGCCGGGGCTGCGATCGCTCACTTTTACCTCGATCCCTACAGTCGCCCAGCTGAAAAGCGGGGTGGGGCCTGGATGGATGACTGTGTAAACCGGGGCAAGTTGGGGAGTTCAGTTCGGTTGCCTGTTGCCTATTTGGTGTGCAACCAGGCTCCCCCAGTTGATGGTAAGCCCAGTCTCATGACTTTCCGCGATGTCGAAACTCTGTTCCATGAGTTTGGTCACGGGTTACAGCACATGCTGACCACGGTGGATTATCCCGGTGCTGCGGGCATCAACAATGTAGAGTGGGATGCAGTTGAGCTGCCCAGCCAGTTTATGGAGAACTGGTGCTATCACCGCGAGACTTTACTGAAACTGGCTCGTCATTACGAGACCGGGGAACCCCTACCAGAAGACCTGTACCAGAAGATTCTAGCTGCCCGCACTTTTATGAACGGGAGCGCAATTTTGCGGCAGGTCAACTTTGGTTGGCTTGATATTGAGTTGCACTATCGCTATCAGCCGGGAGGCAGCGAGACGATTCGGGATGTGCGCGATCGCATTTCTGCCAAGACCACTCTTCTTAAGCCCCTTCCCGAAGATGCTTTTCTCTGCGCCTTTGGCCACATCTTTGCAGGAGGATATGCGGCAGGCTACTACAGCTACTTCTGGGCTGAAGTCCTGAGTGCTGATGCTTTTTCTGCCTTTGAGGAAGCTGGACTGGACAATGAAAGTGCGATCGCAGCTACCGGACGTAAGTTCCGCGATACCGTACTTTCTTTGGGTGGTAGCCGTCATCCTATGGAGGTCTTTAAGGCATTCCGAGGCCGCGAACCCAGTACTGAAGCACTGCTGCGCCACCGGGGACTAAAGGCGGCTTAAGGGCAACCACATTAGGTTTCGCGTAAGGGTTGGGGCAGGCATAATCATGCTTGCCCCTTTTCTGATGCTCAGTTCTGATTTCCTGGTTGCAACTGAGGCGACCGGGCCTTTTCCTGCACAATGATTAGACGGGCAACTGGTCGCTCAGATACCTGTTAAATTCCTCCTTGACCAACTGGTAACACTCACAGGCAGATGCTTCGATACCTTTACGGTTAACAATTGTGATGCGGCCTCGTGCAGCTTGTACAAGACCCGCAGATTGCAATTCCGCAGTGACGAGGCTGACTGCCGGACGACCCGAACCAATCATTTGAGCGAGGATGTCCCGCGTTAGCAGTAGTTCTGATGTGTCAACACAGTCTTGAGCTGCCAGTAGCCAACGGCATAGCCGCTCTTCAACTCGATGAAATCGGTTGCAGAGGACTGATTGGGACAACTGAACAATCTTTAAATAGGTAAACGCGGCCACTTTTTGCTGTAGAACGGGGGCTTGCTTTAAGACCTCAGTAAAACTGTCGGCCCGTAACTTCAGGGCACGACCCTTGATTTGCACCTGCACCTTCCAAGGAGAACCCTCTTCTTTAAGAAACAAAGGAATGCCCGCCATCCCCTCATTGCCAGTTACTCCCATCTCCACCTCTTCCCCCTGAGGTGTCGAATTGACCCACGACAATAAGCCCGCTGTTGGGAAATAGACTTCTGTAATCCGCT
>DATNQF010000209.1:0-17332 GCA_036702855.1 Trichocoleus sp.
ATAGACATGCTATCGTTGAAAGCAATTTAAGTTCATTAAACGGGAACTTTGGCTTAAAACTTCTAGACTATTCTTCTGTCAAGGTCCTCCGCCCTCCGTAGGTCGCTTCCGCTTCCCCCTCAGGCGCTTTATCAATATAGCCAGCCCCTGACAGAACTGTCAATGGGGTAAAGAAAAATTCTGCTGAGGTGTAGAAAGCCTGACGTGGAAAGGATTTCGAGGGATTCTGACAAGCTTGAGCAGAGATCAAATTAAAATTTTTTGAGATTTTTGAGGGCAATGTAGTGTTGGAGCTAGCCCTTGTCGCGTAAATAACCTTCCTTAGCTTTCCTGTGAAGGCTGTAGTTCAAGCATGAGGAACTGCTCCTCTTAAGCCATGTCGGCAATTTTAAGATGAGCTACGGGCTAGAAAGGCAGGTGTACTTAAAGCCTTAAGTCAAACTGAGGATGAAAAAGTCTCTTCTTGGCTATGCCGCTCATGGTTGTGCCGCGAACTTTGTTGCTACTGACAAAGAGGGTGCTCGGCTGAGGCAAATTCAGGCGAGAATAAATCGGTTGCGGTTGAGTTGTTTGATGGGAGCGGTTTGGCTGTGAATTTTCAGTCAGTGATTGCGACGCTGCATGACTTTTGGGCAAAACAGGGGTGTCTGATTGTGCAGCCCTACGACACAGAGAAGGGAGCAGGGACAAAAAGTCCCCATACCTTTTTGCGGGCGTTAGGACCGGAACCTTGGTCGGTTGCCTATGTGGAGCCTTGCCGCCGTCCAGCAGATGGGCGCTACGGAGAGAACCCTAACCGCTACCAGCACTATTACCAATATCAAGTGCTAATTAAGCCGTCACCAGACAATATTCAGGAAACATACCTAGATTCGCTACGTGCCCTGGGTATTAAGCCAGAGGATCACGATATCCGGTTTGTTGAGGATAACTGGGAGGATGCAGCAGTCGGGGCTTGGGGCGTCGGTTGGGAAGTCTGGCTCGATGGTATGGAGATTACCCAATTCACGTATTTTCAGCAGTGTGGAGGGATTGATTGTCGTCCAGTTTCGATTGAGCTGACCTATGGATTAGAGCGATTGACGATGTACCTGCAAGAGGTGGATGCGATCGCAAAAATTCAGTGGAACGATCACATTACCTATGGTGACGTTCATATGCAGGGGGAAATTGAACACTCGACCTATAACTTTGACGAGTCCGATCCAGAGCTGCTGTTTACCCTGTTTAACCTGTACCAGAAGGAAGCAGAACAACTGATGGACAAAGGATTGGTGCTGCCTGCCTATGACTATGTTCTGAAATGTTCTCATTCATTCAACTTGCTAGATGCGCGGGGCGTGATTTCGGTAACGGAACGGACGCGTTACATTCGGCAGGTGCGTGGGTTGGCTCGGCGAGTGGCCCAGCTTTATCTGCAACAGCGTGAGGCAATGGGTTTTCCGCTATTAAAAGAAGCTGCAAAGAAGGCTGCTTAAACGAGCTCAGGTGTGGCATGTTAAGAATTGTTGTGTCACCGAGCATGTTTGGGAGAGGTATCTGTGGTTTCTAACGTACGTGCTTTTTTGCAGCCCATTGCAGATTGGTTTGCTGGGTTTAATATGCCTGAACCGATTATCCATTGGGGCCATCCGGCCATGATGGGAATTGTGGTGCTGGTAATGGGCAGCTACACTGCTTGGGCTGGCTGGCAAAGCCGAGTAGCTGATGATAATGAGACCAAAGTGACGCAGCGATCCAGCCACCGCAAGCTAGCTCCATGGCTGTTTACGTTTATTGCCTTGGGGTATACGGGTGGAGTGCTATCGCTGGTGATGCAGGGACAACCTATTTTTGAAAGTCCTCACTTCTGGACAGGGACAGCAGCTGTTGGCATTTTGGCGCTCAATGGTTTAATTTCAGCAACTAAGTTTGGCGGGGGCAGTGCGGCCTTGCGGTCAGCCCATGCTTACATTGGCAGTATTGCAATGGTGCTGCTGCTGGTGCATGGATTTTTTGGCTTGAAATTGGGCTTGTCGATTTGAGCCTTCGTTGCGCTGGTTAGCCTTGCTGTTGCACCTAGTTAGAAGCCTTGCTGAGGCTTAATCTTAGGGCTGACGTTGCTGGGTAAAAATAACGTTGGCCTTGGCCTAATTGCCCAATAACGCTTGTCTGTTAGTTGCCTGCTCTGAGCAAACCATTTGGGACACAGTACCGGAAAACGTCTGGAAGACGTATAGAAGCCGCCAGCAATTCTCTCAAGAGAATTGCTGGCGGCTTCCGGCCAGTGGAGCCAATGCTAAGGGTTCCGCTCAGACGAAGGAAAGGAACCTGGGGAAGGAGAGAGAGCCGATGCAAGCTGTTCAGGTAAGGCTTGTGCAATCGCATCGCGCACAAAGGCCTTAATAAAAGTCTCTCGCTGATTTAGGCGAAATTGGTTTTGCACCACCTCGCCCATGCCGCCATCGCCCCAATCCTGATTGTGGCGGAAGTACTCAATAAAGCTTTTTCCGGCAATGCGAGTTAGGTAGGCAGCGCTGATGCCTTGTAAAGCTCGGCCTGCCAAGACGGTAGCTAGATTAGTTTGTAATCCAATGGCAAGGAGTTCCACTGCGCCTCGAACAATACCTAGCCCGGTCAAGGTTCTTGCTAGAGAAAGAGCCAGCTCTTTACCTTCTTCAATGCTCAGATTACAACCATAAACCCGGCCCAGTTCTACGACCATCTGAGCATTGATCGCGGCAGCAGCCAATAGGTCCAAGCCGGGCAAAGGGGTTACGGCAATGACACCAGCTCCTATCCACTGGTAGCGCTCCACAACAGTGTCGGCTTCCCGTTGGCGCTGATCGTCGATCAATTGGCGGGCTTCCTCTCTCAACCGTTGAGATTGCAGCAGCAAGTTATCAGCAATGAGCGCATCAACCTCAGCTCTCAAAACTTCGGCCATGCGCTCGATCAACGGCGAAACATCAGCATCCATTTGGAACCAACCTCCGCCTTCTATAGGCAGAGGAACCGGATTGGCAGCAACAGCCACTACATCGGCTGGAGCCAGGATGGACTGGAAGTGCGATCGCACCCGCATCAAAATCGCTTCTAGCTCCGCATCAGGATAGCGATCAGCTTTGTTCAGCACTACCAGCAACCGTTTGTTGATCTCTAGAAGAGATCGCACCAACTGGTACTCAGACTGGCGCAGGTCATCGTCAATCACAAAGAGAACCAAATCTGCCTCAGTTGCGAACTGACGCGCATCTTGTTCTCGTAAGGTACCAGCAACACCCGCCTCAGAGATGCCCGGGGTATCCATGAGAATAATGCCCCGGGAAAAGCTAGCAAGCTGCCATCGGTAGGCCCGGCGTTCTTGAGTCGTTCCCATAGGAGCCGCGACTTCTCCAACTGGCTCGCCAATTAAGGCATTAACCAACGAGGTTTTCCCAGCTGACCCAACGCCAAAGACAGTTACCGTTAAATCCCGTCGCTCCGCTTCAGAAGCTAAAGATTGGGATCTTTCTTGCAGGGCTTCTCGGGCAACTTCATCTTGAATTTGAGAGATCTGCCGCTGTAAAGCATCCAGAGTGGCCTCAGCTGCGATCACAGGGTCCTGAGAAACTTGAGGGCGTGACCTTTGCCGCTGAGGCCGCAGAAAAAGCCAGCCATAGTAGCCGACAATGCCCAGCACCATCAAGACCAAGGCAATGACTAGCAGCAGAAAAAGATTCGCCAGGAAGGGCGAAGTCAGTGCGAGGCCAGCATAGAACCGAGATGTTGACTCAACTAGCCAAAGCAGAAAAATCAAGGCTAGCAGAGTAACCAGAATTAAGGGAATCAGTTGCCACCGACGCATCGAAAAAACTTCTCTAGAGGACGGTTTCTGCCTCAGGGCGGATGAGCCAAGCTTCTTTTAGATCGTAAAAACCTTAAGGGAATTGCCACAGCATATCGTGCAATTTCCTAAGAATTGGGCCTAGGAATTGGAACTTGCAGTGTTTTGTAGAAAAGGATTAACGCTTTATGGGACTGTTCGATCAGGTTCTGAATGCAATCAACGACCCTAACCGTCAGGCCAGCCAAGACCAAGTGGGACAGTTGATAAACACAGTTCAAAGCGTCAGCCAGCAAGCCAATACAAGCCCAGATACCGTGAATCAGGCTGTTTCTATTTTGGGCAGCTTCGTGAGATCCTCCCTACAGGAAACGCGTGCCAGCCAGGGAAATGATGCGGCTCGTGAACTGGTTAGACAAGGAAGCCACTCAGGCAATGGGATCTTGCCTAGACTCTTTAACAACCAACAACAGCAGCAATTGACGCAGGCACTCTCCCAGCGCACTGGTCTAAACAGCAGCCAAATTCAAATGCTGCTCCCAATTTTGATTCCGGTAGTTATGCGGCTTCTCCAGTCGGGAGAATCTACCCAACCAGGTGCAGCCAACAACAGCATACTCAGTAGCTTCTTAGATGCCGATAGAGATGGCGACGTCGATATGGGCGACATGCTCAACACGGCAAGCCGCTTTGTTCGTTAATGCAAGATGCGACCAGGGTAGCCTTTTACAGGGCTACCCCGATGCAAGGAAAATTTGAACGAATTGAGGTTTGGGCTACAGCGGATTGTGAGAGAAGCGCGTATCGCGGCTCCGGTTTCGGCTTGGAGCGCCGCCACCGCCGCCGTTTCCTCCTTCCTCACGAGGGCGGGCTTTGTTAACCCGTAGTTCCCGACCGAGCCATTCGGCCCCATCTAGCTCTGCAATAGCGGCATCTTCGTAGGTTTCTTCTGCCATATCGACGAAGGCAAAGCCACGCTTCTTGCCTGTTTCCCGATCGATGGGTAGGCTGATGCGGGTTACTTCACCATACTCGGCAAAAACATCTCGAATATCGTCCTCAGTGGCTTGAAAGGACAAATTCCCAACGTAAATAGTCACAACGCTCTCCGAACCCGAATACAGACGATGCTCATTCGGCAAGATTCATAACAAATGCTTGCAATGGCACTGCTTTTCTTCTACATCCGAACGATTGCTGCCATAATAGCCCATCTCTAATAAACTCGCAGTAGCCCAACTCACACCCCGGAAGGCTTTTAGTGAATACTGTTGTTAAGGTGAAGTCCTTACTTGAGGGTTGCAGCTTGCCGAACAAGCACCACAGTTGCTTCTGTATTGTGGGCAATTTGCAAGGGAATATTTCCCTTCAACACTTGACTCAGTAAGCTTTCCCGAGTGGCACCGACGAGAATGGCATCGCTGTGATGCTGATCAGCTACTTGGACAATGGCTTCGGCTACATCGTCTTGCTGGATCACCCTGGCTTTTACAGGACATTGTAGGGATTGCCGGAGTTCACTCGCCATTTCCACTAGCTGCTGCTCCCGGCCTATGGGATTGACAGGTGTCTGACCACAGATGCAGCACAGCCGGATGTCTTTGAGCGTGCCCAAGGTAACGAGACCTGGCAGCAGTTGAAGAGCGGTGCGAGAGTTTGGTCCCCCAGCTGTTGGAATTAACCATCGGCTGAATTGCTCATGAAGTCCCGGACGCACCACAACTACGGGGCAGGAAGCCTGCCGGATGAGGGTATCTACTACGATCCCCATAACTCGACCAGGGGTCATGGATTGACGGTGCCAGCCCACGAGAACGAGGTCAATATGGCGTTCTTTGATCACCTCTAGCAGGGTGCGCCCGACCTCATGGGCAGCCCGTACCTGAAAGTGAATAGACAAACCCGTTGCCTGCGCGTGGCTTTCAGCCAATTGCCGCAAAGGTTCACTCTGGGTCAGGTCGACAACGGCTTCTGAGGGAGGGAGGGTGCGGGGTGTATTGAGGATGTGAATACACTCAATCTCGTAATGCTTGGCTTGTGCGATCGCACCGCCAATCTTCAACAGCAGCGGGGCCGTCTTGGGATCACTTAGTGGCAACAGCAAGCGCCCTTGACCGATAGCAGGTGCCCGCCGCTGGTAGACCACATAGGAGGGTTCTGCTTGAGGGCCTGGCTCTACCAGTTGACCGCTGAGTTGGTCTGACTCCGCTCGGATGATATCGCCTCGGGTAATGATGCCTACTAGCTTGGTGCCTTCGGTTACGGGCAAACGGCTGAGCTTCAGCCGATTAAGCAAGTACAACACATGGGTTAATGAGGCATCCGGGCTGACGGTTACTGGGTTAGGAGTCATAAAATCAGCCAAAGACAAAGGGCACTCCATCGTGTTGCCCGTTGCGGCACTGAGGTCAGTCTCTGTGACAATTCCAACCAAACGACCATTGTCAAGAACAGGAAAGCCTCGATGATGAGATCGCGAGAATGCTTGCCCGACCTCATGAATAGTCATTTGGCTTGAGAGGGTTTCAACCCGACGCTGCATCAGGTCGGCAGCTTTAAGATGTGCCCAGGGGTTATTAGCTTGAGCGACAGGTTCCAAGTGAATTCCCTGCCACGCCAATAAGCGATTGTAAATAGAGCCATTAGCTACCCGATCAGAAATTAAATAGGCAATTCCTGAGCCAATCATCAAGGGCAACACCAGGTTGAAGTTGGCCGTCATTTCAAAAACGATGACAATAGCCGTAATCGGAACTCCGGTGACTGCGCTGAAAAAGGCTCCCATACCCGTTAAGGCATAGGTTGTGGGATGGGCTAGATCAGCAGGTACTTCCCAGGCTCCAAAGCCGCTATAAACAGCCTGAGCCAGAAAACTCACTAAACATCCCAAAGCAGATCCCAGAACCAGAGATGGGGCAAAAATACCCCCTGAGGCTCCAGATCCATAGGCCAACAACGTTAGACAGAACTTGGCGATGAAAGCAATTGTGATCATCTGCCAGCTTCCTTCCCCTGTGACCAAAAAGGATTGCAGACCCGTATTATCCTCAGCGGCGACGGGCAGAAAAATTCCAACCGCCCCTGTAAAAAAGCCTGCGATGCCAATGCGCTGGGCCAAGCTTAAGCGCTTAAACTGCCGGAAGAACTTGAGACTAGAAAAAATACCCTGGCTAAATACCGCTCCTAGCCCCCCCGCAAGGACACCCAGGATCATCAAGAAAGGTAAGTCGCGGACAGACAAGCCTACGGGCAAAGTGTGAACCGTCAGATTTAGACCCTGCCCCCCCAGTAGTCGGGAAACAACCGCCCCAATAAAGGAGGCAAGGATTGCGCTGCCCAAAGTGAGGCCCGAAAAGTCTTGCAGCAGTTCTTCGACCACAAACAAGATGCCAGAGATAGGAGCATTGAACCCCGCTGCCAAACCAGCTGCTGCGCCAGCCGAGATCAGTTGCCTGCGGTATTCTGGCGAAGTAGGCACCCAGCGACTGAGCTGAGCCGCCAAAGCCGCTCCAATTTGCACTGTCGGCCCCTGTCGGCCTAAGGACAACCCTGACCCCAGCGCTAACAAAGTGCTGGTTAGCTTCACTAAGGCTACGCGCAGATTGAGCGCGATTGGGGCATACCCCAGCGCCGCCTTCACTTGGGGGATACCGCTTCCGGCTGCTTCTGGCGCTAGCTTCTGAATGAGCCAACCTGAAAGCCAACCCCCTGCCAACCCCATCAGCGGCAGCATTAACCAGGAAACAACGGATTGGGAAGTGCGCCAGGCAGTTAGCTGCTCCACCCCCTGTTTAAGGAGGACAGCTGCGAGACCTGATACGACCCCAATAACACACGCCTCTAGAATAGCGGCGCGTTTACGACTCAGAAAAGGTTCAAGATATTTGAGCAGCATAGTTGGCACAAACGCCAACTGAATCACCAGTTAGCAGCCCGTGACCGACAGTCCTTCGACAATTACAGATGGGGTGTAGCAAGAACCGTTCCAATCAGCATCGCCCCCCATTTCAACAATATTCTTTAGTGCAGTGTAAACATTTCCGGCAATCATTGTGTCTTTGACCCGTCCAATAATCTTGCCTTTGCGCACTAGATAGCCCAATTCAACGTTGACGGAGAATTCGCCAGAAATACCAGCCCCGCCTCCCAACATCTGATCAACCAACAGTCCCTCATCTAGGGATGAGATCAAATCCATTAGGGAGCGCTCTCCGGGCTTAATTAGAGAATTAAACAAGCTAGGAGTCGGATAGCTGCCCAGCCCAGGGCGGAATCCATTTCCTGTAGAACCGCCACCTAACTCTCGGCCCACAGTGCGGTCGGTATAGAACAGCCGTAAGACCCCATTTTCAATAAAGGTCAGGGGTTGAGCAGCAGTACCCTCATCATCGAAGGGGCAGCTAAAAGGGCCTGCCTCCGGGTTCTGAGACAGGGTGAGCTGGGGGCCAGTGACTTGATCGCCAATGCGATCGCTCCAGGGTGAAGAGCGCTCCAACACTCGCTTACCGCTGAGCGCGGCCTGCACAGTGCTCCAAAGCATATCTGCCGCTTTGGCCGTAAACAAAACGGGTAAACGACCGCTCGGCGCATTCACATTCCGTTTTGCCCAATCTAATCGCTGGATAATTTGTTGGGTCAGCGCTGTAGGGTCTAAGCAGTCTCGGCGAGTCTGTCCATCCCCAACACTCAGAAAATCATCACCGCGTACCCACTCTGCTGACACGTATCCACTTAGGGTCGTGTCACTGTAACTACAGTCAAGTCCTAGGGTGTTGACAATTCGAGTTGTCTCAACGTCGCACTCTAGGTCGGCTTCGCACAAGACATCGGGGTAGACGCTGCGAATGTGATCAATGACCTCACGTCCCCACTGCACCAGTTGTTCCACGGGAACAGATTGTCCCATGTCTGGATAGCGGGTCTGACTTCCCTCGGTGAGTTCGATCGTTTCAGGCTCATTTAAGGCACTAAGCGCGATCGCTTTATCGACCAGTGCTTGGGGCTCAATATCGCCGTAGGCGACTGCCAAGCCAGGACGGCCCTCTCGCCAGAGGCGCAACGCAGTGCCCTCCGCTTCCGAGCTTTCTAGCTGCTTTAAGCGATTAGCTTCAAAGAAGACTGGTCGCGAGACAGACTTAGACTGTAAGACTTCAGCCGCCTGTGCCCCAGCCCGGAGCGCCAGATCAATCAGCTTCTCTGGCAATGAGTCGTTCAGATGGCCAGACCCCATAAGTGCTTTGTTAAAGAACCGCAGTCGGGTAGAAATCCTTCACTCATCTTCGGGGATCATGGTCACTCTGGAAAGAGTTCGTTTTTGACTGCACCTAATCAGTTGGATCCGCAAGACGAGTGCCAGAACCAATTCACGATTAAATAGGGAAGTCCACATTTCCCGGCTCTTTGTGTCAGAAACTTCTAAGCCCGGTCGCTCCCTCGCCAGCATTGCAGGTATTGTGGCCGTTGCCACCCTGATCAGTAAAGTGATTGGCCTGTTTCGGCAACAGGCGATTGGGGCAGCGTTTGCGGTCGGTCCGGTCGCCGATGCCTATAACTTTGCGTACGTTATTCCTGGCTTTTTGCTGGTGCTACTAGGGGGCATTAATGGGCCGTTCCACAGTGCCATTGTCAGTGTGGTGGCCAAGCGCAAGCGAGAGGAAATTGGTCCACTGGTGGAATCGATCAGCACCTTAGTCGGGCTGGTTCTGCTGGGAGTGTCGGTGGCACTTTTTGTGTTTGCGGCTCCTCTGATCGACTTGGTGGCCCAAGGTCTAGCCGAAACCACACCGCAAGCCCGAGAGATTGCCATTCTGCAACTGCGGATTATGGCTCCAATGGCTCTATTCTCCGGTTTGATTGGCATTGGTTTTGGCACCCTCAATGCTGATGACCAATTCTGGCTTCCCTCAGTCAGCCCGCTCTTTTCCAGCGTGACTGTGCTGATTGGCCTGGGGCTACTGTTTGCTGCGGTCGGTGGAAATATTGTCAAGCCAGAGTATTTCATGCTGGGGGGAGCAGTCCTTGCGATCGCAACCCTGATCGGCGCAGTCCTGCAATGGCTCGTTCAGTTACCTGCTCTATGGCGTTCAGGATTGGGTCAACCTCGACTACGGTTTGACTGGTCTGACCCAGGAGTCCAGGAGGTCTTTAGAATTTTAGGGCCTGCCACATTTTCCTCAGGCATGTTGCAGATCAACGTCTTCACCGATCTGTTCTTCGCCTCATTTATCCCTGGCACAGCCGCAGGCTTAGGCTATGCAAACCTGCTGGTACAGACGCCTTTGGGCATCATCTCTAACGTCATTCTGGTGCCCTTTCTGCCGATTTTTGCGCGACTAGCTGCGCCAGAGAACTGGCCCGAACTCAAAACTCGCATTCGCCAAAGCCTGCTATTTACAGCATTGACCATGCTGCCGTTGGGCGCACTGATCATCACGTTGGCACTGCCAATTGTGCGCATCATCTATGAACGGGGAGCTTTTGACTTGGGAGCATCCCAAATGGTGACCTCACTGCTGATGGCCTACGGGATCGGCATGTTTGTGTACCTATCACGGGATGTTCTGGTGCGGGTCTTTTATGCGCTGGGAGACGGGCAGACACCCTTTCGAATCAGCCTGATCAATATTGGGCTGAATGCGTTTCTAGACTTCTGGTTCATGCGCTGGTTTGGCGCTCCCGGTTTGGTATTGGCAACGGTCACAGTCAATATTCTTTCGGCATTGGCAATGATAATCATCTTGGATCGACGACTAAACGGCTTGCCCTGGTTAGCGTGGTCTCGTCCTATTGCAGCCCTAACGTTGGTCAGCGGGCTTGCCGGAACAGTGGCTTGGGGTGTCCGTTTAGGATTAGAGAATTGGCTAGGGGCTGAAGGATTCTGGATTCAACTCTTACAGCTTGCGATCGCAGGCACCCTCGGCTTAGGTCTTTTCGCCTTGGGCGCAACAATCCTGCCAATCCCCGAAGCTAGGCTGTTGGCCGAGCGTCTCCGGCAACGGCTGCGTCGTTAACGCTCCCAGTTAATGCCGTTAATAAAGCTTACGAGCCGCCGCTTCACTTCTCAAATCTACGTGTATCCTTACACACAGCTAACTCTAGCGATCTGCTTGGGTGCCCTATGAATACGCAACGGAAGACCTCTCTGCTCCTGCTGGCCCTCACAACAACCCTGGCCGTTTTTCTAGGAGAAACGCTGCGGGGATGGCAGCCAACATCGGCCCAGAAGCCTCCTAAACCAACGCCAACGTTTACCCCTCCTGCCAGTCTGGCTGAGGGCACCCGGCTTAACATTGATGGCTCTCCCAATATGACAGTGATCAATCAAGCCCTAGAAGAAGGGTTTGAAGGTCGCTATCCTGGTTCAGACCTCATTTTCAACAGCAGCGGCAGCGATCCTGCGCTGCAATCCTTACTGTCGGGCAGCTTAGATCTCGCGGCGGTGGGTCGCTCTCTGACAGACGCTGAGCAAGCTCAGGGGCTTACCCAAGTCCCGATTAGCCGGGAGAAAGTGGCCCTCATCGTTGGGCAGGATAATCCCTTTAAAGGCGATATCACCTCTGAAGACTTCGCTAAAATATTTCGCGGCCAAATTACCAACTGGTCACAGTTGGGTGGGCCAAATACCCCTATTCGCTTCATAGACCACCCTGAAAGCAGCGACATTCGCCAGGCCCTCAGTGAGTACGCTCTCTTTAAGAAAGAACCCTTTCAGAATGGGCGCAACGTCATTCGGTTGGAAACCGACGATACTGCGGCCATTGTCCGCGAGCTCGGAGCAGATGGGCTCAGCTACGCGATCTCATCCCAGGTGATGAACCAGGATAACGTTCGGGTTCTTACTATGCACGGCACGTTGCCAGACGATCCCCGCTACCCCTACTCCCAGCCTCGTGGTTATGTTTATCGCGGCGAACCCAGTATTCCGGTAGAAGCCTTTTTGGGATTTGCCACCAATCCAGATGGACAGGAAGTTGTCGCCCAAGCCAAAGCGGATGAAGCCGCTACCGTTGCCACCGCCGAATTGCTGCCAGGCATATTAGCCGTGAGTCCAGACGGGCAAATGATTGTGCGAGGTACCCAGGATGGCATCCTGGAATGGTACGACGGCCAAGGTAATTCGCGAGGCGTCTCAACCCAAGCCCACAGCGGCCTCATCACTGGGCTTTCCTTCACGCCGGATGGTCAAAGCCTCATCTCCAGTGGGTCAGACGGCACAATTCGCCGCTGGGATCTCCAGGGCAATCCCTTAGAAGCACCGATACAAGGCAGCGATGGTCCTGTTACGGCCCTTGCCGTTAGCCCTGATGGAGAACAAATTGTTAGCGGCAACAATGACGGCACCGTCCAAAGGTGGGCAGCGGATGGCAAACCCGTGGGGAATCCTCTCACAGCTCATCAGGGTACCGTTCGAGCGATCGCATTTAGCCCAGACGGTCAAACCCTAATTACCGGCGGTAGCGACTCCAGTATTCGGTTCTGGAATCAAAATGGTATCCCAGTAGGTGAGTTTGAAACTGTCCACTCAGGCGGGGTAACAGCCCTAGCCTCTAGTGCCACAGGTCAGTTTGTGGTCAGTGGCGGTGAAAACGGGACGCTCCAGTTTTGGGACGCCAACGGCCAACCCCAAGGCAACTTAGTCCCGGCCCATACTGCTGCCGTAACCTCTGTAGCCATTAGCCCGGACGGTCAAACTGTTGCTTCCGCAGGCCAAGACAACCTGTTTAGGCTGTGGGATCCGCAAGGTAATCCAGAACCAGTCAAAGCCAATACCCTCTCTGAACCCGTCAGCGACCTGGCTTACAAACCCAATGGGGACTTAATTACAGGGTTGGGGACAGCAGGGCCACAGGTACGGACTCCTCAGGGAGCGCCTCGTTCTGGAGAACTGCCTGATCTCTCCAGAACGAACTTCAACCTTCCCCCAGAAGTCACAACCGCCCTTGACAGCCTTCCTCCATCGGTTCGCTGGGTTGTGCCAGGTCTCGTTGCGCTTCTGATTCTAGGAGGGTTGCTGTGGAGTCTGTTTGGTGGCCGCCACACCCCTAAGCCTGCTGAAACCGAGGACACCAACCCATCTCCGCGACCTGAACCCAGCGGAGACAGAGGCGTAGACTTACCTGCTCCCCCTCAAAACGCTGGAAATGCCATGTCTCCACCCTCCGAATCTGCCTGGGTGAGCCTTGACCCTGAAGCAGGTCAGGATCTTGACCTGGGTGGCAAGCTAGGTCAAGCGCAAGCCGATTTAGCTGAAGGGACTCGTTTGGCGCAGGAGGGTCGCTACGACGATGCCTTCAACACCTTTAACAATGCTATCGAGGCCGCCGAAGTCGAACGGATGAAGGCGATCGCAGCTGGAACAAGCCTAGTGAGCATTCTGGGCGTACTTTCTTTGGCACTAGCGCGAAGAGGGGGTGTTTTGGCTGTGTTGGGGCGTACCGATAGCGCCCTCGATAGTTTTAATCGGGCGCTGGAGATGGACGCTGATTCTGTCGAAGCCTGGGTAGGAAAAGGCCGTCTGCTATCGAGCATGGGACGGGCAGACGAAGCGCTTTTCTGCTTTGATAAGGCACTGGAACTTGATCCGACGTCTGGTCCTGCTTGGGCTGGTAAAGGTCGCACGTTAATTCAGATAGGGCGTTCGCAGGAAGGACAAACCTGTTTGAACAAAGCCACAGAGCTAGGGGGAGACGGGGAAACCACTTCCCCAGTCCCCAATTCTGGGGATCTTCAGGCAAGGGAATGGTGTGAGCCAGCCGCTTCTCTGGATCCCGATCCATCCAGTTCCTTAGTGCTAAATCCGATGGCACCTGCTCCCTACTCTGACGCGGTGGTAACGTCCCCTGCTGAGATTGAGGAAGATGTGCCCCAGGAACTTCATGAGGTCATCGCTGGGTTACCCAGTGCGGTCGAAGAGATTCAACCCACAGCGCCCCTCACAGAGTTGGATGTGCCCCAACACTTGCAGGCTGTTATCGCGGAGTTACCCGACGATTCTGAGATACCAGAGCACGCCTTTATCAGCTCCAGCGAGATCGTCAATCCAGATGAAATGGAGTTAGCCAGTCCATCTCCTCTTCCAAGTGCGATCGCACTCCAGCCCCAAGCTCTCGAACTACCCCAGCCCCAGCTAGTAGTAGATCCCATCGACCCGCTGGATGCGTCTTTACCCGCACCCGAAGCCCTCGATGCCATGACCGAAGCCCTACAAGCCTCGGTTGACCTCTCTACAGTGCTACCATCTCCCCCTTCCCCTGTAGTCCCCCTTCCAGTGGAACCGTTAGCCTCCCTACCAGTAGAACCACCTGGGGAAGCAACAACCGAGACGTTAGTCGCTCTTAGTCCAAACCTAGAAGCGGAACCCTTAGCCCCCCTGCCGGTAGAACTCACTGGAGAAGCAACAACCGAGACATTAGTCGCTCTTAGTCCAAACCTAGAAGCGGAACCGTTGGCCTCCTTGCCAGTAGAACTAACCGGAGAAGCAACAACCGAGACATTAGCTGCCCCCAGCCCAAACCTAGGAGCGGAACCCTTAGCCTCCCTACCAGTAGAACTAACCGGGGAAGCAACAACCGAGACATTAGTCACCTTCAGCCCGGCAGCAGAACTAGATTCTCAGGTAGTCCCTGATGTTCCTGATCCAGAAACAGGCGGATTGGGAGAGAGCAGTGAAATGGGAGAACTAGCTGCCATTAGGCCTGATAACCCAGATGAGAACAACACCTTTGCCGATCTGCCGCCTGAGGTGCTTGCAGCACTCAGCAGCATTCCCGCTGATTCTCCCGATAGCTTTGGGATTGCCTTGCCAACCGGTGTCCTGCCCCAAGAACCTCCCTCCGCTCCGGCTGCGACATTGTCTTCCACAGCCGTGATGCCTACTGCCGCGACCACCAAGGCACCGCCAATAGTGGTTCCGCCTCCCGTTCCAGCCAATCCTCGCTTAGTCCAGTCCCCAATGGAGACAGCACAACCTTCGACCGGAAGCTGGATTACCCTTTCCGTGCCCCGTGAGGAAGATCGCCTCTATACGGCGTGGGAAATCGTTGAGGAGGAGCGAACGGCTGCTAAACGTAAAGGAGGAGATGCCCTTGCGGTTCGTCTATATGATGTGACCAACCAACCCGCTGGAGCCCCATTATCAGCGCCAGTAGATGAGCAAGAGTGCTATGAACTGGCACGGGATTGGTATGTTGCCCTACCCAAACGCGATCGCACTTACCTAGCTGAAATCGGCTACAAAACCGCAGCGGGTGACTGGCTTAAACTCGCTCGCTCTAGCCCACTAAGAGTCACTGCTTTGTAAGCTTCAGCAGATGCCACACCTCAGTAACTCGCCCTGTATAGTGGTTAGAAGTTGAGTGCCGAGGCCATGACAGCGTTGCTGAAATCCTTGCTGAAAGCTTGTCTGAGTCCGTTGATGCCCTGTGCTGCTAAGCTCCACCGAGTTCATCGGCTAGGGCAGCGTAGTCTAGCGCTATTTCTGGTTGGGGTGCTTGCGATCGCACTGACAGGCTGCAACCCAAGTCGTTTTCAAAAAGCCGATGCTGCCGACGTTCCCAGGCTCGTCTTTAGCACGCTGAGCGATCCAAAAACATTCAACCCAGTCCTCAACGACGAATCGCCCAACGTCTTCCTGTACACCTTTGAAGGGTTAACGACAAGCGATGGCATCACCGGGGATGTGATTCCGGCTCTAGCTGAAAAGTGGGACATTTCAGAGGACGGCAAAACCCTTGTTTTCACGCTGCGTGAGGGGTTGAAGTGGTCAGACGGGAAACCCCTAACCACCGACGATGTTCTCTTTACTTACAACGAAGTCATCTTCAACGAAGCCATTCCCACCAGCAGCCGGGATGTACTGCGCATTGGAGAGCAGGGGCTATTGCCCAAGGTGACGAGGCTAGACAGTCGGCGGGTGCAGTTTACGCTGCCTGAACCCTTTGCTCCCTTTCTTCGCACCACCAGCCTAGAGATTCTTCCGGCCCACGCTCTACGGCCTACGCTTCAAGCCAAGGACGCGGACGGTAACCTGAAGTTTCTTTCGACCTGGACAGCTGATACGCCTCCAAACAAGCTGGTGGTTAACGGACCCTACCGTATCAAAGCCTACATCCCTGGCGAACGCATTATTTACGAACGCAATCCCCACTACTGGCGGCAGGATGAGCAGGGTCAGCCTCAGCCCTACATTCAAGAACTGGTCTGGCAGATCATCGAATCTACCGACAACCAGCTCCTCCAGTTTCGATCGGGAGGTCTTGACCTGATCAGCATCACCCCAGACTTTTACACGCTGCTCAAGCGAGAGACAGAACGGGGCGACTTTACGATTTATAGCGGGGGACCCGCTCTTGGCACCAACTTCCTAGCCTTTAACCTTAATAAGGCCAGTCGTAACGGCAAACCCTTGATTGACCCGATCAAATCTCGCTGGTTCAACTCCTTGGAATTCCGGCAGGCGGTCTCCTATGGCATTGACCGCCAAACGATGCTGAACAATATTTTCCAGGGCTTGGGTGAACCCCAAACCTCGCCTATCTCCAAACAAAGCCCCTACTACGCTGGTCCAGAAGAAGGGATTCCTACCTACGACTACAATCCTGACAAAGCGAGGGAGCTGCTGCTTTCAGCAGGATTTCAATTCAGTGGTAAGGGCGAACTCCTAGATTCAGAAGGCAACCGAGTACGGTTCACGCTGATCACCAACTCAGGCAACAAAATTCGGGAGGCTATTGGCGCTCAGATCAAGCAAGACTTAGCGAAAATCGGCATTCAAGTCGATTTTCAGCCGCTTGCGTTCAATGTTCTGGTAGACAAACTGCAAGATAACCTAGACTGGGAAGCTCATGTTTTAGGGCTGACAGGGGGGCTTGAACCGAACAGTGGCGCGAATGTCTGGCTCTTAAACGGTTCACTCCATGCCTTCAATCAAAATGCCACACCGGGCCAAGAGCCTCTAACGGGTTGGGAAGCCACAGACTGGGAGACTCAGATCTCAAATCTCTACATCCGGGCAGCCCAAGAAGTAGACGAAGCCAAACGCCGAGAACTTTACAAAGAAACCCAAGCGCTCACCCAAACGTACCTGCCCTTTATTTACCTGATTAATCCCCTCTCAATTGGAGCAGTGCGAGACAAGGTTCAGGGCGTGGAGTACACCGCTATTGGTGGAGCTTTGTGGAATTTGCATGAACTGAAGATTGAACCCTAGCTCCCTGGGCACTCCCAAATCGAAACAATTAATTGGAAACAAAGCTGGCTTTATAGGGTGAGATGGACTTTTAAGCAAGCCATCTTACCCTGTCAAATCATTTCATTAACGCTTCCGATAGTCTTTATTTGAGATACTTATCCAAATTCTTTGCTTCAGTCATTCCAATTTTTATCTGGAAAAATTATTTTTAATTTTTAGACACATTTTTATGAGTAATCAATCCAAAAATCTGTAAACTTTGTTTACAAAGATCTCGATTGTTTATTTCAATTTGTGTCACCTATCCGCTCAAAACCCCATCAGGCAAGGATTTTTGA
>DATNQF010000211.1:0-16322 GCA_036702855.1 Trichocoleus sp.
TGTGACAACATCTTCTAGCACTGCTACTGAGGTCCCCTCTGGCAGCGCCAAGCCTTCAATATAGGCTTGGGTGCCATGCCCCTTGGCCTCCTTACGCACAATTAAGGGATAGAGAATGCGATCGCAGTAGGCCCCAACAACACTCACAGCAGTCACCATTGGGTCAGCCCCCAGCGTTAGGCCAGCGACCCCCTGGGTATCCTCAGGAAGTCGCTCCAGGAGAAGCTTCCCCACCATTAATGCACCTTGAGGATGCAGCGTGACCTGCTTGCCATTGATGTAATAGGAGCTGTGTTGCCCCGAGGAGAGAACGAAGTCCCCTTCCTGGTAAGCTCCCTGACAAAACAAATCCAGTAACAGCTGCCGCAAAGCCGATCCTTCCAGGCGGCTTAACTCTGGCAGCGAAACGTTCAGCAGTCGATCATTCATCGTCGTGAAATTCCTTAAGGATGAGATTTTTGGAAGGGTTTAGGATATAAAGGACTAGCAAATAGACATAGGGGATCAGTCCCCCTTGCCCCATCCGATGCAGGGCTTGCGAAAGCCCTTTTCACAGGTTCTTGGATGAGGAATTTGGGCGATTTTAAACGAACCGTGTTGAGGAGTAAACTCATGGGCATTCAACTGAAGCACGTCACCGTCGCAACCCTAACAATGGCAACTGCCATTCTGTCAGCAACTTCGCCTGCTTTTTCCCAGCAAGCGAATTCAACCACCGAGGTCAAAACAATCCCGGCAGGGTTTGAGGATCTCTTCTATGGCTACTCCGGCACCTACTTTGACAATCGTACTATTGGGGAACAGATTAGTAACCTGTTTGGCTCCGGTGGTTTAGACTCTGCCCGCTTCCCAGAGCGTGAAATCGAGTGGGATGCCAATGCCATCCATCAGGCTTATGTTGCTCATCTGGCCCTGCAAAATACCCTCGATCCAACCCTACGGGTGCCAGATCTTCCCAATCCCTTCACCACGTCCTTACTGCTCTCGCCCACCGCTCAGCCCGCTGGGCCTGTGGTGGGTAGTGAGTTCATTTTTGAATCGTCTCCTCTCCCCTTCCGATAGGGTCATCTTCAGTAGGAGGACAAATCCAGGGTACAGGAGTTGAACCTGTCTAAGGCGAATTATGAGTTCGCTGCCTACACCGCTCGGCCAACCCTGGTTTTGTCTCTTATTGTATTACCTATAGGTAAAGGTGCCAGCCCCTATTGCAACTCTATATCCAATCTTCTTGACAAAAAATGGAGCGGCAGGGGGCAGTAGACTTTGCTTAGAGATGCGATCGCACTTTGCCAAGCCGATCTCTAGCATTATTTAGTTCAAAGAAGGAGCTTCCGTGTGAATCCAGCCGTTGCGTTTACTCTAATCCTGCTGTCCCTAATGATTGGTGGCGGAGTCGTCAGCGCCTCTTGGGGCTATACCATTGGCCGTCAAGCACTCACAGGTGTACGTCAGCCCGAGTCAAGACCCACCAGCGGCACCCCCAACACCCGAGGCACGACTACAGGAGAGCATGGTGCAACCGTTCTGCTGGATGAAACCGAGATTGTCAAAGAAGTGAAAAGTCGGATGCAGGGGAGCAAAGACGCTTCATCCAACTAGCCCGTTCCGTTCCATAGCCTGCTTAAAGGCACGCTATGGGTGCTAAGTCCCGCTGCTCAGGCCAGCTAGAGATGGCACTAGAATGACGGAATACTCGTTTTAATG
Organism: Trichocoleus sp.; assembly: GCA_036702855.1. Classification (GTDB taxonomy): domain Bacteria; phylum Cyanobacteriota; class Cyanobacteriia; order Phormidesmidales; family Phormidesmidaceae; genus JACVSF01. Next base: position 1,705 of record DATNQF010000211.1, read on the forward strand.
ATCTTTAGTGACTTCCCCAGAGTTTATAGGGGCAGCGATTTTAACCCGTCTGTTAGCAATCCTGCTCTTAATTAGTATCAATGCTTTTTTTGTAACCGCCGAGTTCTCTATTGTTTCCGTTCGGCGCTCTCGCATCAGCCAGTTAGTGTCGGAAGGAGACACCCCAGCAAGAATAGTTCAACGGCTTCAGCGTAGCCTGGATCGACTTCTATCGACAACGCAGCTAGGCATTACCCTTTCTAGCCTTGCCCTGGGTTGGATTGGGGAAAACACAATGGCAGTCACCTTGACCCTCGCCATGAATCAGCTGCCCCTATCGGAAAGCGTGATTCACAGGCTAGCTCACTCCCTGGCCATTCCAATGGCTTTTTTTCTGATTGCCTACCTGCAAATTGTGCTGGGTGAGCTCTGTCCCAAATCAGTTGCCATTCTTTATCCAGAACAGCTAGCCCGGCTCCTAGGCCCACCCAGCTTCACCATTGCTCGGCTGTTCAACCCATTCATTTGGATTCTCAACCAGTCAACCCGCTGGTTGTTGAGCATCGTAGGCATCAAGTACAGCAATCAGTTTGCCTATAGCCGCCTCACTCCAGAAGAACTCCAGCTGATTATTAGTACGTCCACTGAATCCCCAGGCTTGGAGGCAAACGAGCGAGAACTTTTGAACAATGTCTTCCAATTTCGGGACGTTACCGCCGGAGAGGTGATGGTTCCTCGTACTCAGATCGCCTTTGTACGGCAAGAAGCTACTTTCCGAGAGATTCTAGAGGAGATCTCTCAATCTGGCCACTCCCGGTATCCGGTCATTGGTGAATCTATAGATGATGTGTGCGGCCTTGTCGATCTTAAAGACCTGCTGCAACCGCTGGCGCAAAACCGATTGACTTTAGACAGCCCGATTGGCACCTGGATCCGTCCAGCCCGCTTTGTGCCAGAACCCACTCCCCTTCACGAACTCATGCACACTATGCAGCGCGCCCGTCAAGAAATGGTGATGGTGGTCGATGAGTACGGAGGCACTGCCGGGCTGGTAACCCTACGAGACTTAACCGCTGAAATCATTGGAGATGTCTACGAATCCGAAGATGATGCCGATGTCATGGTGAAGGTGCTAGAGGATGAGTCCTTCTTGGTGAAAGCCCATACTGACATCGAAGAAGTCAACGAAATGTTGGATGTTACCCTTCCGGTTGCAGAAGACTACCAAACCCTAGGGGGCTTTCTAATCTATCAGATGCAAAAAATTCCCGATGAGGGCGACTCTCTGGTCTACGCAGGATTTGAATGGGTTGTACTCTCGGTTGAAGGCCCTAGACTGCAAAATGTTTTGGCCCGTAAGTGGATTGCCCCGCAGCACAGTACAGGTTCGAAATAGCGTCAAAAGGGGCTGAGGTCGGTTCCCAAACTTCAAGGGGACGATTGGGGAACTGCCACAGACAGTGGCAGCTATTTCTTAAGACTGCTGAAATACTGTCAACAGGGGTTAGGCTGCTGGGTATGTAGCAGCAACCTTAAAGCGTCGCAGTGAATCTTTACAGAACAGGGCAGTGTGGTAATATCTGTTTGACTTTCCGTTGCACAGATAGCGTTTAGTCCTAAACAACTCCCTGAATCCCGTATAAGGAGGGACAGGCGTGCAAGATCAAATGGCTTCCGTAAATTCCGAAGACATGCATCTACATCGTAGTTTTCCTGAGCCTATTCGGGTTGGTGTCATTGGCGTAGGCAACATGGGCCAGCACCATACCCGTGTGCTGAGCCGCCTGAAAGATGTAGAACTCGTTGGAGTATCCGACGTCAACGTTGAGCGGGGACTAGATACGGCAGGTAAGTACCGTATCCGCTTCTTTGAGGACTACCTCGACCTAATTAAACACGTAGATGCCATTTGCATTGCAGTTCCGACTCGTTTGCACCATGCAGTTGGAATGGCTTGCTTGCAGGCAGGGGTACACGTCTTAATCGAAAAACCCATAGCCGCTAGCATCGCGGAAGCAGAATCTCTTGTCAATGCGGCTGCCGCCTCTGACTGCATCTTGCAGGTTGGGCACATTGAGCGCTTTAACCCTGCCTTTCAGGAACTGCATAAGGTCTTAAAAACAGAAGACTTGCTGGCTCTAGAAGCCCGTCGCATGAGTCCCTATTCTCAGCGGGCAAATGATGTGTCCGTGGTGCTGGATCTAATGATCCACGACATTGATTTGCTGCTCGAATTAGCGGCTTCTTCGGTTATCACCTTGACTGCTAGCGGCAGCCGAGCCTCTAGCTCTGGCTATCTAGATTACGTCACTGCCACCTTAGGCTTTGCCAATGGTATTGTGGCAACCCTAACCGCCAGCAAGGTAACTCATCGCAAAATTCGCAATATCACTGCCCACTGTAAGCAGTCCTTAACGGAAGCTGATTTTCTCAACAATGAGATTTTGATCCACCGTCAAACAACGGCTAACTGTCTAACTGATTATGGGCAGGTGCTGTATCGGCAAGATGGTTTGATTGAGAAGGTTTACACCAGCAACATCGAACCACTCCACGCTGAACTGGAGCACTTTGTGAACTGTGTCCGGGGTGGAGAGCAGCCTTCTGTTGGGGGTGAGCAGGCGCTTAAAGCACTGCGTCTAGCGAGCTTAATCGAGCAGATGGCGCTAGATGGCAAGCCCTGGCAAGCCCTAGATGTGGCTACTGCAGGTCTAGATCTTTCGATTTCTGTCTAACCCGTACTTTCATCTGCCATTTAAGGCAGATTTGCTGCTAGGGTTGGACCACAATTGGAGTGCCTAAACTCAAATAACTGTAGAGTTCGCGAATGTCAGCATCTCGCATTCTGACGCAGCCATGAGAAACGGCCTGACCAATCAAGGTTTCATCGTTAGTGCCGTGCAGGCCAATATGATTTTTCCCATCTGTCCAAAAACCAATCCACCGGGAGCCTAGCGGGTTATCAGGACCGGGACGAACGGGCTCTTTCGTAATGGGATGCTGCCAGACCGGGTCTTCCCGCATATCCCGCACAATAAACTGGCCGGTTGGGGTCTGCCATTCATTTTGGCCAATCGCCACGGTGTAGCTTAAGACAACCTTGCCATCCTCGTAAAACTGGAGTTGTCTTTGATCGAGATCAATTACGATCTGCTTATTTCTTGCTGTGAGTGCTGTCGGCACATGCTCCATTGAGAAGGCCAGCCTTAGGGCACCGCTGTATTGAAAGAGATCGTCTGCTTGAGGATTAGCAACAGTTAAATAGCCTTGCCAAGCTCCGGCGGCTAGCAGCCCGGCTGAAGTGTAACAAAGCACCATAAAACACCGTTTTATGGGCGACTGAGCAATCATGACCCTAACCTGATAACAAACGCTTGATGTAAAAACGAGATCGATACCCATAGGATAACGCTCAAAACTAGCCCTGGCCGCCTTCCAAGTCTTGGTAAGATAGGGCTGGCAGAATCGTGCGCGGGAAAAGCAACGTGGCAGTCAAACCAGAGTGGTTACGGGTAAAAGCCCCTCAGTGGGAGCGGGTCGGCAACGTCAAAGCAGTTTTGCAAGACTTGGGCCTTAACACGGTTTGTGAGGAAGCTTCCTGCCCTAACATCGGCGAGTGTTTTAATGCTGGCACGGCGACTTTTTTGATTATGGGGCCAGCTTGCACACGGGCCTGCCCCTACTGCGATATTGATTTTGAGAAGAAGCCAAAGGCACTCGACCCAACTGAGCCGCTGCGGCTAGCTCAGGCTGTGCAGCGGATGAAGCTGAACCACGTTGTCATCACCTCGGTTAATCGGGATGACCTCTCTGATGGGGGCGCGAGTCAGTTCGTGCGCTGTATTGAGGAGATAAGGCTGGCCTCGCCGGGCACTACGATTGAGGTGTTGATTCCAGATTTATGTGGCAACTGGGATGCCCTGGCAATCATCCTGTCTAGCCAGCCAGAGGTGCTGAATCACAATACAGAAACAATTCCCCGGTTGTATCGCCGAGTGCGGCCTCAGGGCGACTATGGTAGAACACTGGAACTCCTGCGCCGAGCTAAAGAACTGGCCCCTAGGGTTTATACCAAGTCAGGCATTATGGTCGGTTTGGGAGAAACCGATGAAGAAGTGCGGCAGGTGATGGCTGACTTGAGATCGGTAGGGTGTGACATTCTCACGATTGGTCAGTATCTTCAGCCTAGCCCTAAGCATTTGTCTGTACAGGCGTTTGTCACGCCTGAGCAGTTCGAAGCTTGGCGACAGGTGGGCGAGGCCAGTGGCTTTTTACAGGTGGTGTCGTCACCCCTAACCCGCAGTTCTTACCATGCCGAACAGGTGCGATCGCTCATGGAACGCTATCCCCGATAACTTCAGTCGGTCGTGGAGCAGAAACCTCTGGTTTGGGAAGCGGCTTAGTCACAGGCTGAATGGCATCAACTTGGTCAAAGTTACGAAAGTCAATTGCTCGTCGACCGTCTGCTGTCCAGCCTAAAATGTCGCGAAACCGATAGTTCCAGAGAATTTCATCCGTGATGAAGGAATGACGGGCATGGATTGTCTGAGACAAGGTTTCATCGATGCCTGTCAAGATCACAATGATTTCGGCATTTGCCTTTGCTAGGGATTCTTGAGTTTCCCCGTAGAAAGGGCTAGTTGGTTCGATTGGGTGCATCGCTGTCCAAGACAGGCCAAACAGCGGGGTGTGGGAACGGGTGAGCGTGAGGTCGTAGAAACGTCGGAAAAACTCTCCTTCAGCAGTGATTTCGTCGCGTACTAGGGTGACCCATATCTGAGCTTCGAGAATGCGATTGTGTCGCTTATTGGCTGTGCGAAACATCAGGGTGGGAATACCGTTGTGAGGGGCAATTACGGCATAGTGACTAAAGAGAATGCGGGCAGTGGGCATTGAGAAGCGGGCAAAGCTAATCCCTGTCAGCATGGCAATGAACAATAAGCCAGTGAAGGATTCTAGGGCGACGAGACTATGGGCGTAGGTCGACTGGGGATACATGGCTCCATACCCGATGGAGGCCATTGTCTGAATGCTGAAGAAGAAGGTGTCGGCAAAAGAACCTGGACGAACGTTTGCGATCGCACCCCCACCCCCTAACCAATACGCCAGGGCAAAGACCCCATTAATGACGAGGTAAAGTAGGCCCATCAGTCCAATAAACCGGAACCAGGAAATATTGAGCAAATTATGGTAGACATCTCGCCAGGGTGTATGAGGATCACCCATGCGAACAATATTGGAAAATTCCCCGTCCCGGACAGCTAAACGTTGGGATGGGCGGCGCTTCTGCTTCAGAACCATGAGTGTCTCCGAAAGTGAGGCAGGTTACTGGATGACCCATCCAAAAGATTTTTCCCAAAAGTTTTTCCCAAATTGTAGGTCTCAGCAGTTCTGACCTTCCGTATTCCACGACGCTCTCAGAGGTAAGTACTCAGGCAAAGCTGCCATACCTGCCGTCCATTTCTTCACTAAAAGTTCCGTTCTGTCCTAGGGGATATCGCCATAATTAAGACAATTCCACCTCTAGGAGGCAGATCCCATGGTTTGGCTGGCTGCCCTGCTTGAAATCCTACAATTTTTGGAATTTCTAACCTCCTCTCTGGGGCTTTCCTTAGTGCTTTGGGGATGCCTGTATTACGGGCTAAGTCAGGGACTACAACTCGGCTTAGAGCAATCAGGACTTGTCGCAGGTCTAGTAGCACTCAACTTTTACCTTCGCCTGCAACAAGACGGGTGACGACCCTACCGATCTGCTTTTAATGCAATCAAACCACAGCCAACCCGGCTACCTGCGTTGCCAACAGGCTGGCTAAAGTCGTCGGGATTGGCATGGAGAATAATGGCATGGTTAGCAACAGGGTGTTGGCCGTTCGTGAGCGTCAGGCCAGGGATGAGTGCAGTGTAGAGGGCTGTGCCATCTTCCCCAATCACAACATTACCTAAATCACCCGCATGAGCCGCCTCAAACCCCTGCTCAATCAAAAGCCCATGCTCAACGTTGTCAGGGTTGTAGTGGCCCCCAGCGGCATTTCCTGCCTCCGCACAACTTGACCCCGCATGAATGTGGAAGCCATGAGTACCCGTGGGTGCGCCCAGAAAGCTCACCTGTAGGTCAAGCCCCTCTGGTGTTTCCTTGAGCCGAGCCACGCCCAACGCCAACTGTTCATCGGCAGTGCTGTGAATCACTGCTTGAGCACTGTCGCCTACCGCAGCCCAAGCAGGAGGTGCAGACCAGAGGGCAACAGCTACAACCATTACGACTCCAATGGCCCTGCGAATAAAGGATGCTAACTGTGTCATAGACTTTTCTGGGGATAGTTTTTGCCTTTGATCATACGGGGTTTCCGGTTGAGTCCCCCGTCCACTTAGAGGCTCCACACTATTGAGAAACTTATTCGGGGCCGTTATCGGGTTGGATTTTCAACCCGTACAGCGCAAAATAGGCAAGAGGCCGTCACAATATAAACAGCATTTAACGCTACAGACTAAGACATTCCCTCACGTTTGCCGACCTTTCTGAGACTATCGCTGCACTCTAGCCAACTCCATGCACAAGACCCAAGACCTCCACGTCGTTGAAACCCGTCCTTTGATTAGCCCGGCGCTCATGCATCACGAACTGCCCCTCACCGAGGAGGCCGCTGCCGTCGTCGCTGAAACGCGCGATCGCATTCGCAACATTCTCTATAACGAAGATCGTCGCCTGCTGGTCATCGTCGGCCCTTGCTCTGTGCACGATGTGGATGCAGCCTATGAGTACGGTCAAAAGCTGGCAATGCTGCGCCATGAGCTTTCAGGCCAACTGGAAATCGTCATGCGGGTGTATTTTGAGAAACCGCGCACCAACATTGGCTGGAAAGGGCTGATCAACGATCCTCATTTGGATGGCAGCTACGATATCAACACGGGATTGCGGCTGGCTCGCAAATTGTTGCTCGATTTGGCTCACATTGGCCTGCCTGCTGCCACCGAACTCCTTGACCCCATTACCCCCCAGTACATTGCAGATGTAATCGCTTGGACTGCTATTGGAGCCCGCACTACTGAGAGTCAGACCCACCGTGAAATGGCTTCAGGCTTGTCTATGCCCATTGGTTTCAAAAACAATACCGATGGAAGTCTGCAAGCGGCAACTAATGCCATGCTGGCGGCCAGTCAACCTCACCATTTCCTAGGCATTAATCACCACGGGCTCGCTAGCATTGTCAAAACCACAGGTAACCCTGACTGTCACTTGGTGTTGCGAGGTGGCAAGAATGGCCCCAACTACGATACCGACAATGTGGTTCAGGCAGCGGCTGAACTGGCTAAGCTCAATCTGAACCCACGCGTGATGGTCGATTGTAGCCACGCCAACGCGAATAAAGACCATATGAAACAAGTGCCTGTGCTAGAAGACTTGGCAGCGCAGCTACAGAACGGCTCTAAGCACATCTTGGGCGTGATGATTGAAAGCCACCTCAAGGCAGGCAATCAGCCAATTCCAAAGAACCTAAGTGAGTTGGTGTACGGTCAGAGCATTACCGATGCTTGCGTTGACTTTGAAACCACTGCAAAGATGCTGCGGACCTTGGCTGGGGCAGTGGAACCCACCCTCCAGACCACGACGATTTAGGGGTGTCTAACCCTTTGTCATAGTTCTATTGAAGGGAGGGCTGATTATCTAGCCCTCCCTTATTAGATCTAAGAGCTGCAAGAAGCAAGCTTCGCAATGACAATGCACAGTTTTAGCCTTGCCAGTCCACTACAAGTTTGCTAGCCCGATGGGTTGGACTCAAGTCACCATGTGGTGATCAATGGCAAAGCGTACCAACTCAGCCCGGTTATTAGTGTCTGTTTTACGAAAGAGGCTGCTGACGTATTTCTCTACTGTACGGGGGCTAAGAAACAACCGATCCCCAATTTGAGCATTCGATAGGCCATCAGAGATCAAAGTCAAGACATCCTGCTCTCGGGTGGTCAGGTCAGGTCTTGGCTCCTCGGCTAGCTTCAACTCCTCCGGAGGATGAATAATTCCTCTGGCTTTCTCAGACGCCAGTGCCCGTTCCTGAGCTGTTTGCAGTGCTACCTGGTGAATCCAAGCAGCCTGAATCATTTGCGATCGCTCCAGCAAGTTCCGTACTACCGCGCCAATTTCATCTAGCTCAAAGGGTTTTGGCAGGTAGGCATCGCAGCCAAGTTGGTAGCCTTTAATGCGATGTTCTGTCTCGGTGTGAGCGGTCAGAAATATGACAGGCAGAAGACGCCAGGCAGGTTGCTGCCTCACCTGCTGTACCAGTTCGTAGCCATCCATGAAGGGCATGGCGATATCTGTAATGATGAGGTGCGGCTGAAACGTATAGATTTTCCCCAGAGCTTCTGCCCCATCGGCAGCGAGCACAATGGAGTATCCCTCAAGCTCCAGGTAATCACCAATCGACAAGCGAGTTCCCTCGTCATCCTCTGCGACTAGGATCGTCAGCGGCATAGCCTCAATTCACATTCGTTTGTCTCCCCTATAGCCTAAGAGAGAATTGCCTTGGGTTGGAAAGAGGGAGTGTTGAAATTCAATTAAATTGAAGTCTTTTGATACTCTTTCATGAAGCTATGCAACGATTCCGCCAAAGCCGTCATAAAACTTACGGCAAGAGCAGCCAGACTCATGAGGAAGTGCCCTCGGATCGCTCTACTGAAGCTGGGAAATAGGGCAGCTTGCTGTGAATTGTAAGCTATGGAGGCAAGGCTATAGCCTTGCCCCCAAAAGACCTAATTCTGCTCAGGCTCTAGTGTTAAGAGAGATTCCTTAGTGACGCTACTAGAGTCAGTAGTGCCGTTTTCAGTATCAAGTAGCGGGTTATCGACAAAGTTAGAGGGGGCGGTGTGGTACTCGACTAGAAGGGCTTTGTCGGCAGCACTGAGATCAGGGTAGGCATCCTGTTCAATCTCTCGGAAAGTTTCTTCATCGAGATCGATCTGGCGTTCGGCATCAGCTAGTTCCTGTTGTGCCTCCTCAGTCGTAAACCATTCCAGCACCTGAAGCTGTTCGAGTTGCATCCTCAGGCTTTCTAGCTGCTCTTCATAGGTCGCAATCAAATTTTGAAGGGCGCTCTGGTGCTGAGTATCCAGATTCGTGAGCTTCTGTTGCAGTTCCAGATTGGCTCGTTCTAGTTCGGTGGTTCTCCTGCGATAGGCCTTGACTGCCTTGAGCAAGGGAACCATGCTGCCTTTGAGCTTCATGTGGTCCACGTCAAGCTGGTGAAACCGCTCAGAAAGATTGACGTAGGCGCGGCTGAGTCGGGTGTAGCGTTCGACCATGTGGTTCATGTTCTCAAAATTCTTGATGGCCATATGAAGTCGTTCAGTGGTCATAAAGGTCCGGTTCTTCCAGGGGAGGCAATTTAAGAAAGTGCGCCAAGAAGGCCTCTTGAGTGAAAACGACCTGTGGCGTTCTGCTAGCGTGGAGGTTAAGCGTGCGTGCTCAGTACTAGCACAGGTCTTTCTGGCTTTTCAAGTCAGAAAACATACATTTACTGATCCCCATGACAAAAGAAAGTGTTGGTCAGATTAATTAATGGTCACAGTTTGGTGCTAAGATACTTAATGCAACTGAGGAACGCGGTTACGCGACCTGCGGTTGCCAGACTCTAGTCTGCGGGTGTAGCTCAGTGGTAGAGCGTCACCTTGCCAAGGTGAATGTCGCGCGTTCGAATCGCGTCACCCGCTTCCAAATCAAATATTGGCTAAAAGGTATAAGGCAAGCTGCCCAGAAAGGGGGCAATAAATAGTAATTTAGTCTAATCCTTAATCTAATCCTCATCACATTCTTAACGAATTAGAAATAGATTGGCCGCCTTTGCTAAGTTGCCTTGTTTTCCCGGTAGGCATTAGCTAATGTTTGAACAGATCCTTGTTCCACCTCCCTTTATTGCTTAGGGTCGCTGTGCGCTCTTACAAGAGTCAAAAAATTGACCTCACTGCTGATTACCCCTGCCCGTGCCGCCGCCGTGGGCGTATTGTTCCGATTGCCTTGACTGAGGCCTTTGGGTGCGATCGCTGTCAGCAGATTTTTGTGGTTCGCGAAGATGGCTACGTGATCGAACAACTCTCCAGCCATTACCCCTATAAGCGGGCCTGGCAGTGGACGGGGCAACAATGGCGAATTGACCGCTCTGTCTTGAGCACGAGCTATGCGCCACTGATGATGGTTGTTGTCTTCGGCCTGATGGTGCTAATTCTGTTATTAGCCACGCTACAGACCCCAGCAGGCACCCAGATGGCGGTTCGGCTACTTGCGGCTCTAACTGTCTCTCTGCTGCTTGTCTTTATGTTCTGGTTAGCCTCCCGACGCTAACATCATGACCCTAAGTAGTTCCCTGTCTGATTTAACCTTCCCTATTTACCAGGTTCGCCAAGCCGCTCGAAAGTTGGTTGAAGCTGGTGCTGGTAGCCAGAGTCACCTGTTGGAGTTAATGGCGACTGAACTGGAAAAGGCTCAGGATACCATTTTGGAGGCCAACACCCTAGACCTGGAAGCCAGCTTAGAAATGGCGGTTCCTGATCTCGTGCTGGACTGGCTTAAGCTGACGCCCGAGCGCCTACAAATGACCGTCAGAATCTTGCGGCGTCTTGGCTCGTTAGGCGATCTACGAGTGTTGGCACAACAGCCCCTGAGCCGATTAAACCAAGCAGCCTCCGGGTACAGCCAGGTAGTGCCCCTAGGGGTCATTGCGCTCGTATACGAAGCCTTTCCTGAGTTAGCGGCAGTTGCGGCAGGGCTTTGTGTGCGTACGGGCAATGGGCTGATCCTAAAGGGAGGCAATGAAGCTAGCCAGACTAACCAAGCAATGGTGCAAGTGCTAAAACGGGCCTTTGACCGAGCAGGGCTACCAGAGAAGTGTATTCTCTCGCTAGCTGCCGATGAAGGAGACGCAACCCGGACTCGATTGGTGCAGTCGGAAGGGGTGGATTTGATCATCCCCTATGGTCGGCCTTCACTGATCCAGCAGGTGCTTAGGCAAGCGACCGTCCCTGTCTTACCCACAGCAATGGGCAACTGTTACCTCTACTGGGCTGCTTCAGGTGAGATTGAAACAGTCGTGCGGCTAATTGTGGATAGTCACCGAGGGGAACCGGATGCTGTCAATGCTATTGAAAAAGTGTTGATCCACGAGAGCCACAGCATTCCGTCGGTGATTCAACTGTGTCGCCAACTTTGGGAAAACGGCTTTACTTTACGAGGCGAGGGATCGTTGCTGGAGTCACTGCCCGATTTAACCTCTGCGACAGAAGCCGAATGGGACCAGGCTTATCTTAATAAAACTGTGGCTCTACGCTGGGTTGATCGCTTGGAAACGGCCACTGCGTTTATTAATCGTCACAGCAGTAGGCATGCGGATTGTGTGGTTACGGAGTCATACCGGGAAAGCTGCCGATTTACTCAGACTGTGCAAAGTGCTGCCTTGTATGTCAATGCGTCACCCCGCTTTTCTCGCAACCCAACCCAAGCATCGGCGATTTCCTTGGGAATGACCTCGCAGCGGGGACGGTGCAGCGGTTTTATCGGTTTGGAGGCGCTAATGACTGTGAAGCATGTCATTCAGGGGCTGTAATTTTAGTTTCAACCCAGTCCTTCTAACCTTTTAAGGCCGTAGATTGCCGCCTTTCTGCAATCATTGCCCCAGCAAGGCCAAACAGATATCTGGCGAAGGAGAAGGGCGAGCCACTCGCTGCTTTGCCACAATGCAATCTACCAAGTAGTAGGCATCACGGGCGATGCCGGAAAAGCGGCCCGAACCCCATGTATAGAGCCAGGGTAGACCCAGGAAGTAAAGTCCGTGAACAGCAGTGACGCCACGATCATGGCCTGGATAGCCTTTGCCATCGAAGACGGGTACCTCTACCCAGCGAAAGTCACTTTCATACCCAATGGACCAGATGATCGTGCTAATGCCTGCCTCAGCATAGTCGAGGGTTAGCACCTCTGAGTCGGGCTGCCAGACTGGTTGATAGGGGGGATCAATTGGGGCTTCAATGTGATTTTTCTCAATGAAGCCGTCAATGGTTTTCTTAATGCTTTCTGCTACTGCGTCGGCCTGGTCAAGGTTCTGCTTTAGGTCCCCCCGAAATTGAAGTTGGGTACTGTCGATATTCCGGAGCCTACCGTAGAGCTTCATTCCTTCGAGGGCAAACTGGCGTAGGTCAATTTCGCGACCTCCATCACGCCCTGTAACGTAGTGGTTGGTACGATGTCGGATGCTCTCCTTCTGAGGATGTTCATCAATAGGCATGTCGTAATAGCCCATTTCAGCTAGCCAATCCACTACATCCTGCCCCCGATATCGCCGGGGAGAACGGGGTGCTCCTCCCACACATAGATGTACTTGCCTTCCAGCTAGGTGCAAGTCCTCAGCAATTTGGCAACCCGACTGCCCGGTGCCGACCACCAAAACTGCCCCCTCAGGCAGCGATTGAGGATTTTTGTACTCTGAGGAGTGGAGCTGCACTATCTCCTTGGGCAGCCGTTCTGCCATCTTGGGGATTTTGGGCAAATGGTATCCTCCAGTCGCAATCACGACTTGGTCAGCGGTGAACTCTCCCATTGAGGTCACCACCTCAAATCCACCAGAGGCTCGCTGGCGCACCCGTAACACTGCAACCCCCTCATAGATGGGGGCTTCAAACGCCGTAGCGTACGCTTCGATGTAGCGCACAATGTCATCTTTTTGCATGAAGCCGTTGGGGTTGTCTCCAGGGTAGGGAAATCCCGGCAATGCACATTGCCAATTGGGCGTGACCAGACAAAAAGAGTCCCAGCGCTTAGAACGCCAGGAGTGGGCCACCTTTTCCTTCTCAAAAATTAGGTGAGCGATGCCCCTTTCTTTCAGACAATAGCTTATTGAGAGGCCCGCTTGACCACCGCCAACGATCAGCACGGGATAATGATTTTTCATTAGTGGCGACCTAATTAATTGCAATTTTCATGCCGACAATTTTCATGGGGAGCAGACCCAAGCAGGGTTAACTTCTTGAAGGTTGGCTGAAACTGGAAATAACAAACACTAAATGCAAATTAAAGGCTGGTTATAGGCTTTCCTGTATCTCTGGCTACAGACTTAGTAGGTTTATTGATATTGTTAGGAGGGCTAAATACGTTTGCTTAAAGAAGATAGAAAATAAAGACTTTATACCCTGTCGAAAGTGCTAGTAGGGATGAGATTTATTCTTGTTTTAGAAAGCTATTCTGAAATGCTCCCTGTCGATAGCGCTAAACCTTGAAATTTTGTAGTTGGTGATACAAGTTATCACTTTCAACCCTCCTAATGTGCTGAGTAATTAACGCCGCATCCCTGTTTGTCGTGCGGTTCATCTCTTTAAGGATTTCGCTCCATGCCTGAAGTAACTGTTCCTGCCCATAAGGCTGGTGATTTTTTAGTTGACTATGAAGAGAAAGTTTTTCCTGATGTCAAAGCTGAACCGGGCGAAAAAGCGCTGGTGACAATGCACACCGTTGCTTTTGAAGGTTCGATTGGTTTAGTCAACCTGTTGCAAGCTACCCGGTTGATTCGCAAAGGATTTGAAACCTCAGTTTTGTTATATGGTCCTGGGGTGACTCTGGGTGTGCAGCGTGGCTTTCCCAAACTAGGTGACGAGGCTTTTCCGGGTCACCAAAACATGAATAAGCAGTTGGTAAAAATTATGGAGGAAGGCGGCAAAGTCTACGCCTGTCGCTTTGCCTTGCAGGCGCTTTATGGTCATGGAGAACCCTCTTTAATTCCTGGCATTAAACCCATTAACCCACTAGATGTTCTCGATCTGGTTCTAATGCATCGTAAGGATGGGGCCTTTATTCTTGATACCTGGACGCTGTAATTTTGGTCTGCGGATGGTGCTTTGGTTAGTCAAGGTAAGTGTTTGATGAAGGTCGGTTGTGTTTTCCCTGATATGTTTTCTCCATCCGCAGTCCCTAAAGCTCCTAATGTTGTCTTGCCTAGATTCTTAAGTGAAATTAGGGTGTTTTGATGTGTTGAGTTCTGGTTCCATACTGTGGATGATTCCCGCATAGTTCGGGCAGCGGCTGTGCAAATTTCGCCTGTGCTGCACAGCCGAGAGGGAACAGTTGAAAAAGTGCTAGATGCGATCGCATCTGCGGCTTCCCAGGGATCTCAGCTAGTCGTTTTCCCTGAAACTTTCGTTCCCTATTACCCTTACTTTTCCTTTGTGCTACCGCCCGTGTTGATGGGCAAGGCTCACATGCAGCTCTACGAAGAAGCGGTGGAGGTGTCAGGCCCAGTCACCGCAGCGGTGAGCGAAGCAGCCCGCAGACATGGGGTTGTCGTGGTGCTAGGGGTGAACGAGCGAGAGCACGGTTCCCTCTACAACACCCAGTTGGTGTTTGATGCGGATGGTACGCTGCTGCTGAAGCGGCGGAAGATTACCCCTACCTACCATGAACGCATGGTGTGGGGTCAGGGTGACGGGGCTGGTTTAACAGTGGCAGACACGACGGTGGGACGGTTAGGGGCTTTGGCCTGTTGGGAGCATTACAACCCCCTCGCTCGCTATAGCCTGATGGCCCAGCACGAGCAAATTCACTGTGCCCAGTTTCCAGGGTCAATGGTAGGTCCCATTTTTGCTGACCAAACCGAGGTAACGCTGCGCCA
>DATNQF010000219.1:0-2007 GCA_036702855.1 Trichocoleus sp.
GCGTACATGGAGAAGGTTGGGTTAGCAACCAGGATTGATCCCTGACCAGCTGCACAGGTAGCAATCAGCAGTGATCGAATAAGCTCATCAGAGCCATTGCCAACCGAAATGTGCTCCGATTGGAAGGGAGCATTGGATAGAGAAGCTGACTCATTGACGTAAGTTGCGATCGCATCCTTCAACTTCTCATGATCCCCACCGGGGTAGCGGTTTGCGGCAATCTCATGCTGATAGATCCAGGCCAGCTTTTCCTTTAGTGCTTCTGGTAAATCGTAGGGGCACTCATTGGTATCAAGATGATCGACAACCTCTGGTAAAGGATCCTCTGCACTGCCGGGATGAGGCGTATAGGCAGCGAGTTGGACCAAATCAGAACGCAGAAACGGCAGAGTCATGGGTGTGGTGTGGTGCTAACTGGATCATTATGGCAGAGAGGGGAAGGGAGAAGGCAGCAGGCAAAAGGGATCGCTCTTCTCAGATTGCTAGGAACTGTTGGATTTCTTGCCAGATGGCATCTTGCACGTCTCCTAAGGCGTGATCGCTCTCCAGTTCAATCAACTTTGCCCAGGGACGGGTTGATGCATAGTCCCGGCTGGCTTGAATGCTAATCACTTCATCTTGTCGCCCATGCAGGATCAGCGTGGGAATGGGGAACCGAAGTTGGGCATCGTCATACTGCTGGGCATCGGTGATGAAGCGGTAGTGCAGGGGAATTTGGCGCTTTTCGCTGTAGTGGTAGACCGATAGAAATCCCTCGCTTTGCCAGCGCTGGTGCTGTTCTTCGCCTATTCGGGGTAACCACTGGTCTAGAAAGCGAAAGGCAGGAGCCATGAGAACTAAGCGCTCAATCTTTCCCTGCAAGTCTGGCTGTTGGGCTAGCCAGGCCGAGGTTAGTCCGCCAAAGCTAGAGCCGATCAGCACGACGGGGGACTGGTTCTGCAATATCAAGGCTCGAATCTGCTCGATTTGGCGGCTTAGGGTGAGGTGGGTAAAGTCTCCCTGATTTAAGTCGGGCACCTCTAGCGTTAGCCCTTGGGCATGGAAGTGCGATCGCAAGGTCTGCGCTTTCATAGACTGCGGGCCAGAGGCAAAACCGTGGAGATAGAGATATCGAGTCATAGGGAAATGAAACCCTGAAAAAAGGGCAAAAATGCAGTAGGTCGCTAGGGTATGATAGGGAGCCGTTGAGGGGAAGAACTGGGTTAACGCCCAACTGTTTGCCCCTTAATCTCAAGATTCTGCCGCAACCTTGCATTTCCCATGACACAGACCTATCGCATCACGCTGCTACCCGGTGACGGGATTGGCCCTGAAATTATGTCGGTTGCCGTCGATGTGCTCAAGGAGTTGGGCCGTCAGATGGATCTGACTTTTCAATTTCAAGAGGCTCTGATTGGGGGGGCAGCAATCGATGCGACAGGGACACCCCTACCCGAGGAAACCCTAGACATTTGCCGAGCAAGCGATTCTGTTCTGTTGGCAGCAATTGGGGGATATAAGTGGGATACGCTGCCCCGCCATCAACGGCCTGAGACGGGCTTATTGGGTCTGCGGGCAGGATTGGGGCTTTTTGCCAACCTACGGCCAGCGAAAATTTTGCCTCAGCTCATCGATGCTTCTTCTTTGAAGCGAGAAGTGGTCGAAGGCGTTGACATTATGGTGGTGCGGGAACTGACGGGCGGCATTTATTTCGGTCAGCCCAAGGGCATCTTTGCGACCGAAACCGGGGAGCAACGGGGCGTCAACACTATGGTCTATACCCCAACTGAAATTGATCGCATTGGCAAAGTTGCCTTTGAAACGGCTCAAAAGCGGCGCGGTCAGCTATGCTCTGTCGATAAGGCTAATGTGCTGGAGGTGTCACAGCTCTGGCGCGATCGCATTACCGCAATGTCTGCTGATTATCCAGATGTCGAACTGTCTCATATGTATGTAGACAATGCGGCCATGCAGTTGGTGCGCTGTCCCAAGCAGTTCGATACTATCGTCACCGGAAATTTGTTTGGC
>DATNQF010000232.1:0-14119 GCA_036702855.1 Trichocoleus sp.
CTGTCTCCCTTTGATCTCTTTGATCCCGTCAACCATACTTGGGCTTGGCAGCAGGCTTTGACTCAACCTGTTAGCGAACCTCTAGCAGCTTTGCTAAACCATCTACTGCAAAATGCGCTCAACCAACGCTTCCAGTCAGCA
Source organism: Trichocoleus sp. (assembly GCA_036702855.1). Classification (GTDB taxonomy): domain Bacteria; phylum Cyanobacteriota; class Cyanobacteriia; order Phormidesmidales; family Phormidesmidaceae; genus JACVSF01. The sequence continues at coordinate 142 of DATNQF010000232.1, forward strand.
ACTGAGGTGATGCAAGCAATGCCCAACTCGGCCCGAGGTATAACCGGATTGGGAACAATGCCCAATCCTGTCTACACGTCCGCAATCGATTGGGAATGTGAGGCCGTTTTGAGTGGACATGGGGGCAGCGTCAATGCAGTTGCAATTAGTTCTGATGGCCGCTGGTTCGCCAGTGGCAGCGATGACAGAAGCATTCGTCTGTGGGAACTGGCAACCGGAAAACTCATCGCCACGCTCACAGGGCATTCTCATGCCATTAAGTCCCTGGCGTTTCTCAGGAAGGATCTCAAGCCGAGTCAAGACCTTCTAGTTTCTGCTAGCCAGGACAAAGCTTTGCGGTTGTGGGATGCCTCCACTCAACAGTGCCTCCAAACCTTCACAGGCCACACCCAGATGGTAACTACGGTTTGCGAGTATCCCAACTTAGATGGGCTAATGGTCAGTGGCAGTTGGGACAAAACGGTACGCCTTTGGAACGGGCAAACCAAGCAAGCGCTTTGCATCCTAACCCAGCACCGTCTAGCAGTGACCGCGATCGCAACTCACTCCAGCAAACCATCAGAGCAATTCTTAAGCTGGATAGCCACTGCAAGTTGCGATCGCACCGCCCATCTCCATTCCCTCCATCAAGACGAAGTCGGGTACTCTGCCCAACGACAGCACATTTTGGCGGATCACACTGGCGCAGTTCTGGCAGTTGCTTTTGCCCCAGATGGCAGCATTGTGGCAACAGGCAGTGACGATCGCACCATCAAGCTGTGGGAAGTGGCTAGTGGAAAACTGCTGCAAACGCTATCAGGCCATTCTTGGTCAGTAGTCGCGTTGGCTTTCACGCCAGACGGTCAAACTCTGGTAAGCGGCAGTTGGGATAGCACTGTCAAGCTTTGGCCTATGGCCGGATTGAGGGCAATCCCTGAACCGATAACCTTGGCGGGGCATACAGATTCGGTAAATGCGATCGCAATTAGCGCTGACGGTCAGACCATCATCAGCGCTAGCCGAGATAACACCCTCAGAATCTGGCAGCAGGTTTCATCAAATCCACTGCCCAATTAAATCGGTACACTACGCCAAGCCTGCAAACCCGCAAGCACCTGATCAGCAGTCGCCGTCCAACCGACAATGCCGCCCTGAGCTCGCACCATCTCAAGGGTGGACTGCTTAAATTCAGGGAAGTAGCTTTCAGTGGCATCCTCAATCAGCAGACACTCATAGCCCCGGTCGTTCGCCTCCCGCATTGTGGTCTGAACGCAAACTTCGGTGGTGACTCCCGTGATTAGCAAGTGGGTGATGTTGTGGGTCTTGAGCAAAAACTCCAGGTTAGTGTTGTAAAACGCTCCCTTCCCCGGTTTGGGAATCACCGTTTCACCTGGTAGGGGTGCCAGTTCCGGAATAATGCCGTTGCCTGGTTCACCCAGCACCAGAATTCGCCCCATTGGGCCAGGGTCACCAATTTTGAGGGAGCCTTTGCCGCGATCGCGCTTTGAAGGTGGACAGTCCGACAGGTCAGGCTGATGCCCCTCCACCGTTTGAAAAATAGGCAATCCCAGTTCTCGGAATGCCGCTTGCAGCTTCTGCAAAGTTGGCACAATCGTTTGCAAGCGAGAGACATCGTTGCCAAGGGCATCACCGAAGCCCCCCGGCTCCATAAAGTCCCGCTGCATATCGATGATGATCAGCGCAATGCCCGTATCTGTTGGCAATGGGAAGTCATAGGGTTCAGCAGCGATTGTATTCATCCTTAGTGCCCTGCCATCTTTTGGCCGATAACCTTGATATCTGCACTTTCGATGGGGCTTTCGTAGGCAAATTCCCCTTCACTAATCACTAGCAGCCTATCAGCCAGGGCCAACAGTTCGTCCAAGTCTTCGCTGACGAGCAGAACAGCAACCCCTCGGTTACGGGCTTCCACAATGGAGTTGTGAATGAAGTCTACCGCTGCAAAGTCAAGGCCAAAACAGGGGTTTGCGGCAATCAACAGCTTCACCGATTCGGAAGACAGTTCACGGGCTAGAACGGTTCGCTGTACGTTTCCGCCGGAGAGGTTTCCTACAGGTGTTTCAGGCGTCGGTGTCTTGACTTTAAACTGAGTGATCAGTCCTTGGGCTGCACTGCGAATGGCTTTAAGCATGAGCCAGACATTCCACTTTGCCTGGGGAGGTCGGTCGAACGTCCTGAGAGCCATATTCTCAGCTACAGACATCGTAGGAACGCAAGCATTTTTGAGCGGTTCCTCTGGCAAGGCACAGACACCGTGGCGGAACATCTCGGCGCGAGTCGCATTGTAGAGCCTTCCGTTAACGCGAATGATGCCCTCTGTCTGAATTCTTTGTCCTGCCAGGACTTCGACCAACTCCCGCTGACCATTTCCAGAAACTCCGGCAATTCCTACAATCTCCCCGGAGTGAACAGTCAGGTTAATGCTGCGGATGGCGGGTAAGCCGTTATCCTTGTTGGCGTGCAGGTTCTCTACTTCCAGCACAGGTGTGCGGTTGTCAATAGCAACCTTGGCAACTTCTTTAGCCTTGCGCTCTTCGCCCAGCATCATGTGGGCCATCTCCTCAATGGAGAGATCTTTGACGGATCCGCTTCCAGCCAACTTGCCCTTCCGCAAAACAGTGACTTCATCCGTAAAGGCTGTCACCTCACGGAATTTGTGGGTAATGAGCAGAACGCTGAGATGCCCTGCGCTCACTTCTTGCCGCAGCAACCCCAGCACTTCGTCGGCTTCATTAGGAGTTAGGACGGAAGTCGGCTCATCTAGAATCAAGATGCGGCTCTTGAGGTAAAGCTGCTTGAGGATTTCTAGCTTTTGCTTTTGTCCAGCAGCGAGTTGGCCCACGGGCGTATCGAGATCTACTCGAAAAGGAGAGCGCTCCATGAAGGCCCGAAGTTCCTCGTACTCCGTTTTCCAATTGATGATCTTTCCCGTGTCGTAGCGGGAGAGCACCAAGTTCTCAGCAACGGTCATCGCGGGCACTGAGGTAAAGTGCTGATACACCATGCCAATGCCGCATTCGTGGGCATCCTTGGGGCTTTTGACTTTGTGGACCTGTTGGTCAATCAGAATTTCCCCAGAGGTCGGCGCATAGAAGCCCATGATGCATTTGACCAGGGTGCTTTTGCCAGCACCGTTTTCTCCCAACAGGGCATGAAAAGTACCTGGCTTGAGCAGCATCGAAACGTTGTCGAGCGCCACCAAACTGCCAAAGCGCTTGGTCATTTCAACGACCTTTAGCTCTGGCGGAACCACTACGGAAGTTTCGGGTTTCACTGCGATCGCATCCATCAGCTAACCAATGCCTCAATTAGAGCGTTAGAGTCTGCCACAGCGCCAAAAACGCCGCCCTGCATCTTAATCATTTTCAGAGCAGCCAAATAATTTCCGTAGTCTGTGGCACCAGTGCAGTCGGATAGCAACAAACATTCATAGCCCCGGTCGTTCGCATCCCGCATAGTGGTGTGGACACACACATCAGTGGTAATGCCAGTCAGGATGATGTTCTGGATGTTCTTACGCTGGAGAATCAGGTCAAGGTCGGTGGCGTAGAACGATCCTTTGCCCGGTTTATCGATAATTACTTCGCCTTCAATCGGGGCAAGCTCAGGAATAATTTCCCAGCCAAGTTCTCCCCGCACCAAAATTTTGCCGCAGGGACCAGGGTCACCAATCCCTGCCCCAATTCGTTGCGATCGCCAGCGCTTATTCTCCGGCAGGTCAGAGAGATCTGGGCGATGTCCCTCGCGGGTATGGATGATCGTGTAACCCTGTTCTCGCATCACTGCCAACACATTTTTAATCGGCCCAATGGGAGCACGCGTAAACGAGAGGTCGTAGCCCATCTTGTCAACGTAACCGCCTTCACCGCAAAAGTCGGTCTGCATGTCGATAATGATCAGCGCTGTATTGTCCGGGCGCAGGTCACCGTTATAGGGATAGGGATAAGGATCGGCGTTGACGTACTGGGCCATGGTATTGATGAGGGAACAGAATGTTACAGATAGATGACGTAAGGCATGGATAACACTGCCAAACGCCTCACATAAGTTCGCCGTGAACAAAATACCTGTATTGCGTCTTGCCTAACTGACATCACTCCATCTGATGCCTGCTTCCACTAATGCCTTCTCCCACGCTCTGACACTCTCTGCCAAACCTGTTCCTTTCTCCCAGAAAGACTCCATGCTACGTGTGCCAGGCAGTTCATAAATAAGCAACGATTGCCAGTATTCTTGAAAAATTGCTGCCTAAGTCCTTTGAAGCTGTTTACGAAGAAAATTTGACCCAATAGTGAGCCAGTATGAGGTGGAATGAACGGTAGGAATGTGGTGTCTTTAAAGATTGTGCGGTACAGCCTGCTCTCTAGCTTGAGCCTGCTTCTTCACGGTTGGGAAGGTGGGCTTGTTCAAGCCCAGGAGGTTGCAACGACCTCTCAAGAATTAGTACCAACTGTCACGCCAACAATGGCTAGCCATTTAGTCGTTGAAGCCGAACCCTCCACCACTGCACCAGCTTCCACCGCACCAACGTTGGCTAAGGGAGTTCAGCCCTTAATGAGCCAATCCCAACTCCTGACCGAAAGCTGTCAGCCTCTTTTCACCAAAAACAATATCTCTCAAACTTGCCCAAGCCAGACAACTACTCTACTGGCTCAAGCGGGCAGCCTGCCTAGTGAACCTTTAGAAGCGCCATCTACTACGACACCTGATCCAACGACCTCTCCCGATTCCGAAGCGGCTTCCCCACTTGATCTCCCCCCCGATGTGATCGAGAGCAGCCCTGTCCTTCAGGAATGGCTACAGCGCACACCTGATATTGCCGACGAAATCGCAAACGAACCTAGCTTCCGGCCTCGTCTCCGGCTGGGCTATTCCCAATTTCCTTCCAACGGAAACATTGGGGGTGTGAATGCGGGGGTTGAAGATGTCTTTGTGTGGCCGGGTACTGGGCTGACACTAAGCGGCGACTATGCCCGCAGTTGGAACGGCGATCGCGAAATGTATGGGGCTCAGGCCCGCTTCTATCTTTTTCCCCTGGGGGGTTATGTCAACTTTGCCCCTGTTCTCGGCTACCGCCAGTTATCTACCCGCAGCTACACCACTAGCGGAGTAGACGTCGGCATGCGGTTAATGATTATTCCTTCGCGCGGAGGGGGTGCAGATGTTGCCCTTAGCCAAAGCTGGGTTGCTCCAGGCACTCAAGATGAAATCGGCATGACTGGAGCAACCATCGGTTATGCGGTGACTAGCCAACTACGGCTGTCCACCGATCTTCAGTTCCAAAACTCTCGTTTTGGACAAGACAGCCGCCTCGGTCTTAATCTCGAATGGCTCCTATAAAGGCTCAACACGAATGTTAGCCAGCGAGCTTTGTCCCTACCAGGCAAGCACCGATTAAACTAGCCCCTTCTAGTTGAGTTCTATCGAGGTCAGCACAAAGCAGATTGGCCCCAGTTAAGGATGCACCTGCCAAATTAGCTTCCCGCAGATCGGCTTCTTCCAGGTTGGCATCATCGAGCCTGGCTCCTTGCAGGTCGGCACGAGAGAGATCTGCACCCTTGAGATTTGCGCCGCTGAGAACGGCACCCCGTAGATCAGCCCCTCGGAGATCAACCCCAGACAGGTTCACATTCATCAAATTGACGCCACTGAGAAAGGCCCCAGCCAAACTGACCCCATTCAACCGGGCTCCCATTAAATTGGCTCCTCGCAGATTGGCCCCTCGGAGATCCGCCCCCGAGAGGTCACACTGCATCAGGTTAGCTCCCCATAGATTAGCGCGCAGGTCGGCTCCCACCAATTGAGCACCCATTAAATTGGCCCCTTCTAAATGGGTGCGAATCAGTTTTGAATGGCTCAGGTCAGCGCCTACTAAGTTGGCTCCGGCCAAATGAATTCCAGACAGATCAACGCCTGCTAGGTCTTCATCTTCCAGGTCTGCTCCTGCTGCATGGCGCAGTTGTCCCGACCGAATTGCCTCAATATCCATAGGTTTGTACTGTGTGAAGACCACTACGTAAAGACTGCTACGAGGACAAGATTTCTGGAGATAAAACCGCCGGTTCCTCATCGTCAATATTGAGAAGTCCCGTGCCTAGGCTGAACCTAGTGGGCAGGGTCGGCAGGCTAAAACCTTGCTGCAACCCTTTCACCATCAGGCTAAGCAACTCAACTAGTTTGGGATCCCATTTTTCACCCTGCTCAGCTTGACAGGCCTCCAGCGACTTACCCATCAATTCACTCAAGGCAGTTTCCTCTAGAGTGTGTGAGGGAGCTGCTTGACTAGCGGCAAATCGCATCTCGGCTAGTCGGCTTTGGAAAGCTGTAATCAAGCCCAACATACGAGACTCCAGCGGAATTTGGTCGCCTTTTAGCCCGGCAGGCTGACCACTGCCGTCCCAGGCTTCACTCTGATGGGTAATGATGGCTGCAACCGCCCGCAGGCGTGGCATCGTTCGCAGGGCTTGAGTGCCTGGCACCAGTGGACAACTTGGAGCCTCTCCAACAGTAGTCGGGGTTTCAGCGGTGGTCGGAGCAATTCGATAAAGCAGACCTGCCAACCGAAGCCGACGCAGCTGCCACGCAGGCAGGTCGAGCAACTGCCCCATCATTTCTAGCAAGGAGGAAACTTCGTCTGCTGCAAGGGGGTTGACTGGGTCGGTCAGATCAACCAGTTGAGCCATGCGCAGGAAGGCTTGAAGCTCGTTAGAGGTGAGATTTTGGTTGAGGTCTTCGACCAGGTTAAAGGTGTCGCTAGCCAGCAGGTCATGACGGCAGCTTTGCAAGTAGCTCACAACTTGTGTAGCGGCCTGTCCAAACCCATCAGGATTTTCCAGATCAGGATTGTCTTGATAGATCTGATCAAGCCGCTGGCTAAGAAGTTGCTGTAGGGCAGAGTTGTACTGACCGATATGTGCGATCGCAAGCCCCATTGCTTCCCGCACTAAAGCAGGCTCAAATGTCCAAAAGCCATAGAACTTGCGCTCTAGGTCATTTTGAGGCGGGCCAGCAGGACCATATTCCTCCGGCATTAACTCCTGACACAGCACCATCGCTGTGTAGTTAGGCGAGAGGATCATCAGGTGCCATTCCTGAGCCACCGGATCCTCCAAAGCCAAATCAACCAGAGCGACATTCTCACGCTGGCTGGTGGGATGGTCATGGAAGCCTGCATCGGCAGCAGCCATAATGGCAATTTGGTGAGCCCGATCTGCGATCGCACTATAGCGCTCTGCCTCTTGGAGATACCACTTACCTCGCTGAAAGGCCGTGATGACCAGAGGTGAACACTCAGAGGCGAGAATGCAGTCTTCCAACGCGTGACAAAGCGCCACCAAAGTATTTTTGTAATAAACGCCAAAATTAAGAGGCGTTTGACCACCCGTAGAGTGGTCAATCATTAGCCGCTTTAAAATCGAACCTTCAAGCATGGCCTCCCAGTACCTATGGCGTTAAAAACTGAACACTGAAGCGCACTCCCACCTCAAAAAGCTTTGGCCGAGACAAAGCCTCTATAACGGCAGGTTATCTGGCTTATTCCAATCACAAATCTATTCGGGATCATACCGCAGCCAGTGATTTCCGAGGAATCTCGACGGGTGCGCTCAGAGCCTCTTCTAAGGGAGCGCGGCCCAATCGCTCTTCTAGAATGTCCATCACCTCGCGGCCAAAATCGTTAGGGTTGCGCCGCCACGCCGCCAAACACACCTCCCCAAAGAAAGACCCTAAGGGTTCTGGGTTCCATAACAGCTTACGGGCTGTCCAAGGCATCACGCTCATTGGGTTATATCCCGGCTTGAGCACATTGTTTTCAAAGGCATACGATTCCAGGTGTGTGTGTGGCTGCAAGCCGATAAAGAAGATGGCAGGCTCCACCTTATCTTTACCAAAGATCTCTTCTAAAGCCCGGTGATAAGCAATGGTCTGGCGAATCGTTTCGGGCCGCTCATCAATGACATTAAAGGAGTAGTTGACCGACACCAGGTCGTTAAAGCCTGCCGCTTTGAGATCTCGGCAGTTCTCCAACACAGTTCGCAGGTTGTATCCCATCCGCATTTTGCGGACTAGCTCCTGCGAACCACTGGTAATTCCAATCTCAAAGTAGTTCATGCCTGTTTTGACCATGAGGTCACACAGCTCAGGCGTGAGGTTATCCGCCCGAATATAAGCTGCCCAGTGAATGTCCTCCATACCCGCATTGACGATCTTTTGAAGCAGTTCAACCGCATCGTCAATGAAGCGCCGTGCTGGAATGAACTGGGCATCGGTGAACCAAAAATTGCGAATACCGCGGTCGTAGAGCTGCCTGATCTCCTTGACCACCTCATCGGCGGGGTTAATCCGCACCTGCTTGCCTTCAATGACTGTGTAGACGCAGTAGCAGCAGTTGTGAGGACACCCCCGCTTCGTTTGCACGCCGATATAGAAATCCTGCGCCTGCAAGTAATACTCAAACTCAGGCCACACCTGCTCAATATAGGTGTAGTCGCAAGCCGTCTTCTCTATGGGAGCAGGTGGCTCATGGATCAATCGCTCTCTTGGCTTCGCCTCACCTACGACATAGCAGCGCTCTCCGCGAAACTCCTCCTGCTGTATGAGCTTCTCCAGTAGAGACTCCCCTTCCCCAACAGAGATAATTACACCCTTGGGCAGCATGGCTCCCAATTGCTCATAAAACACGCTCACCGCACCCCCACCCACAACTAAGCGCACCGTAGGGTTATAGCGTTGGGCACGGCGCAATCCTCGTTTAATCAAGCCCAAGTTACGCCACAGCTCACTGTAGTAGGCCGTGGTAACCCGCAAGCCGCCTAAGGCCCCGCGTAGCTTCACTAAAGGATTACGAGCATAAAAAACCTCAAAGGCATTCTGTAGAGGATTACCCCCTCGTCCACCCACTGGCGCATATATTTGAATATCTCGCCAGGAAAAGACCAGCAATGTTGGCCGAAACTCGTCTATGCAGGCATCTAGAGCTCGGTTGAAATCTAGCGGAGGCACTGCACCTAGATCGAAGATGCGTTGCTGCACCGAGGGGAAAAGCTTATGAACATGGTCAGCCAGATACACAACTCCAATTGGGAAAATCGGGTTGCATGGAAGTCGCACGTATAGGATTCGATCTTCTGATGCGGGCCGGGAGGAGTTCATCCGAGTGCTCTGCATGGGTATTTCGAGAAGTGGCAGTAGACAGATAGGGCACTTAACATCTTCCTGTATTGGCACTGGCTCTTGTCGGTGGGCCAACACAGACATACCAATTGTTTAGTGCAGCATCCGCCCAATTGTTGCTGGCACACAGCCAACTCATATTTTTCATATATCTTTACAATAGCATCGGTATAGGCTGGCAGGGAGCGCACCTAACGGTTTTTAGCCCACCTAACGGTTTTTGAATTGGGCTGCCCCCCACGGCTAGACTTTGCCTCTTTGAGTTCTCTATCCAAAGAAAGAGATTCTGTTGAATGAGATACGTATAAGTTGCTTTTGTGAATTGTGATACTATTTTTATACTTAATGAATTCTTTATGTTTCAAACAACATAAAAGATATTTCTTACGTCAAAAGGAGCAAAAAGACAGCCATCCCATCCTCAACTCAATTCATTTACAAGTATTGCTAGATGTAGCGATAGATGAAGGCTTTTGACGGGTTGGTAGTCGACTTTACAGCACTTCGGGATCGCTGGATGTTACTGTGCTTTGAGTAGTCACATCCGCAGTTAAGCCGTATCAATCCTATGGCTCAAATACTTGATCCCTTACCCTCCGACAGCTCAAAACGAATTTTGTGCTGCTACATCAATGCCACGAGCAAAATCCAAATTGCTCGGATTACAAATATTTCAGATTGGTACTTTGAGCGGGTTGTTTTCCCAGGTCAGCGACTGATCTTCGAAACCTTACCCAAAGCGTTGCTAGAGATCCACACCGGCATGATAGCGAGTGCTATTTTGTCCGATACCATTCCTTGTGACAGGCTCATGATTGATCCTGATCCCGTGGGGGAGTCCGGTTTGGATCAGGAACTAGCGGATGCGATGGCGCTCCATAGTCGAGCGGCAGAAGACTCGCCAATTGCAATGGTCAAAGATCGCCCTTTAGGGGCTGTCGCAACCGCTGCAGACTAAGTTTTAAGGCTATTCCTTTGGTGAGATCGACTGTAGGGGGCAGCGGGTGATACAACGGGAGTAGCCTTACAGGTTTGCCGTTGTTCAGCTTATAACGTTGAATTTACCGTCTTTTCTTTGGTTATGGCGTATTGCAGCTTGGTCGATGGGGTTAACCCTATCGGCCTATTTTGTTTTGGCGATTTTGGGTGGTTGGCTCAGACATGCTCGCCTGAATAAAGCATCGCGGCCCAATTGGGTGCGTTGGGGCCATATTGCCGTTGGCACAAGCATGGTTGTGCTGGTGCTGGTGCTTTTAAGTATTGGCATCATCGGCACGCTAGGGGAGTACGGAACGCTCGGCCACTCGGTACATCTTCCGGCTGGGTTAACAGTAGTTGCGCTCATTTTGGCGTCTGCTTGGAGTGCGACCCGCATTCATCCTGCTCGACCGTGGGCTAGGCCTCTGCACCTGTGGCTAAATGGGTTTCTGTTTTTTGCCCTGTCGGCGGTTTCTCTGAGCGGTTGGTCGGTGGTGCAGAAATATTTGCCGTAAGCAAAGAGGTTCAAACGGTCTGTTGTGTCTCTACAAGGGAGAGGCGAGCAATGTTTCGTGAACTAGCATCCGCTGTCTCCTTGTACTAAATTGGGACGTACTCGATTTAGCTGTGTTGCTCTGACGTTTTAACTGAACCGTTCATGACTTCTGCCAGTAACTCGGCCCCATCTTCAGATACCCCCGACATTTTCCATATCTCTCCCCTAATTCGCCTAACACTGTTGAGCCTGTACGTGGCGCTGACGCTGCCGTTGCCGTTTCTAGCAGGGGCGACTCAGGCTCCAGTGCCCCCTTGGTTGCTGTCGCTAGGAGTGGGAGTAGGTGCGATCGCACTTCATGGCGCTCTTAGCCAGCAAGTTGTTCTAGATACTGAAGGTATTCAGGTGACCTATCCGCAGTGGGTGCGGTGGGTGCTGCGAAAGGGATGGCAATTGAGGTGGGATGAAGTCACCGCCCTGAAACCCCGCTCGACCGGGCAAGGGGGACTGGTCTATTACTTTGTCGGAACTGATCAGCAGGCTTATCTGCTACCCATGCGAGTCGCAGGGTTTGCACGTTTAGTCGGTTTAGTTGAAAGTCGCACAGGAATCGATACGCAGGACGTCAAGCCACTTGCCCAACCCTGGATGTATGGCATTTTGCTGCTGTTTACGCTGTTCTTGCTGCTGATCGATAGCTGGACAATCTGGACAGCATCACAATTGGGGTAGGGCTATTGACACCCGTTTTCAGTCTTCGCGATGTCTGTTTAGATGCTCGGGTTGGCATGGCCCGGATTCTCAGCAATCTCTCCTTTGATCTCCAACCAGGGGAAATAGTTGGCTTAGTAGGCCCCTCTGGGTCAGGCAAAACGTCTTTATTGCGGCTGTTAAACCGTTTGCAGGAGCGCAGCACAGGGCAGTTGTCGTTTCAAGGACAGCCCATTGAGCAGATCCCAGTCATTCGCCTGCGGCAACAAGTGACGTTGGTAACGCAAGAATCTCGCTTATTGGGGATGACGGTGCGGCAAGCACTCAACTATCCTCTTCAACTACGGCGTGTTTCTCCGACGGCAGCAGAGGCTCGTATTCAAGAGTGGACAGGGCGATTGCAAATTCCGTCTGACTGGATGGAACGGACTGAAGCTGAGTTGTCTTTAGGGCAGCGACAGCGGGTGGCGGTTGCTAGGGCCGCCCTGATTCAGCCAACTGTGCTATTGCTAGACGAACCGACGTCTTCTCAGGACGTGGGCCAGGGTGAGCGGATGCTGCAGGAGCTGGTAAAACTGATCACTGACCAGCAGGGTGTGTTGGTAATGGCAAATCATCAACTGGAGTGGGTATCGCAATTTTGCGATCGCATCCTACACCTGCAACACGGTCAACTGGTCAACGATTTACCCGCTCAATCAGTTAACTGGACTGAGTTGAGACAAGCCATCATTGCTGCCGAACACCAAGAACAGGAGGAATGGGCTTAGCGCTGTGATGAGTGATATACAGTGCAAACTTTCCATCCTCTGTAAGATTAAGACCTTGCTGAACACATGGGTTACTGTACCCATCGCCCCCATTTTCTACCGCTTGCGATCGCTATTCCATGCTTGAAACTCCCTCCCCCGCTTCCTCCCAAGCTTCTGCTACGGCTTCTGAGCTAGTCCCCAACCGACTGGTTCAACCGATTGGCGTCAAGGCTCTATATGGACTTGCTTATCAAGAGACTGCGCTGCTCGCGGTTGATCCCTATCGGGGCTACCTTCTGCGAGTTGACCCCAGAACTGACAATGCCACGATTCTGAACCCACAGCAGGCAGACAGCTTTGAGCGCACAACAGGATTAGCGCTTTGGGAAGATACGCTCTGGTTTACGCGCGATCACAGTGTTTTCTGTTGCCGCCTTGATGACCTCACCCCCCAGGCAGTTGTAACGCTGCCCTATACAGCCGATGGAGTAGCGGTTTGGCAAAACACCGTCTACATCACCTGTCGCAAAGCAAGCTCTATTTTCATTCACGACCGGACAACGGGTAAGCGCGTTACTCAATTTTCTGCGCCGGGAATCGGCACAGAAAATGTAGCCGTTTGGGGCGAGTACCTCTGGGTTTGCGACCAAGTAGAACAGACTGTCTACTGCCTCGATCGAGCAACTGGCGAGGTCTTGATGAAGGTGTTGACTCCCTTCCCCACGCCTACAGGGATTGCCGTCGTGCCAGGAACTACGCCAGATCAAGGAACGGTTTGGGTCGCCTATGCTAATGAGGAACCCTATGTGCGAGATGACCCCAACTCAGAAATGCCCTTCGAGTTGACCTTTCGCGATCGCACTTTCATCCATCCCCTTAAGTTCCACCGCCGCACGCAAAATGGCTTTTGCCTCTCGAACGGCTACTTGCTGGAAATGGCTTATGTAGAAGAAATCGATGCCCTAGACGCCATTCAGATCTCCAACTTAAAGTGGCACATGGCATTACCCACCAGCACCGACCGACAAACAGTCCGCTCGGTCGAACCCATCGGCCTGCCCTTTGAAGAAATCTTGATCAACGGCCAACGAGTCGCCCGCTTTACCTTTGATACCCTGAACCCCCATGAGCGGCATATCTTCGGCTGGAAAGCAGTCCTTGAGGTCTATGGAATCAAGTACCTATTAACTCCCCGTCATGTGGAGAAGTGCCCACCACTTCCCCCGTCATTCCATGAGAAGTACTTGGTCGATGACGACGATCTAGCAATGGATCTACCCATTATCCAAGCTGCTGCGCAGGAAGCTGTCCGAAGCGAAACAAACCTGCTGCGAAAAGTTCTGAGCATCCGGGACTACGTGTATGACCGTCTTTCTTACGCCGTTACACCTGCCATTGAAACGCCAGATGTAGTACTAGAACGAGGTAGGGGGTCCTGTGGGGAGTATGTAGGGCTGCTGCTGGCCCTGCTGCGGCTCAACGGCATTGCCTGCCGTACCGTAGGCCGCTATAAGTGCCCACCCCATGCCGATCAGCTTGGTGCTTTTTTAGAACCCGACTTCAATCACGTGTGGATCGAGTTTTACATTCCCGGCTACGGCTGGCTACCCATGGAGTCCAACCCAGATGATGTGCAGGAAGGTGGCCCCTACCCAACACGCTTTTTCATGGGGCTGCCCTGGTGGCACGTTGAAATGGGAAAAGACGTGTCCTTTGAGAAGTTGGTGCTGCCAGAGGATGGCCCAGAAGTGCGGTTGGGAGATCTGGCTATTAACCACGTTCGGTTCAGGATTCTTGATGAGCTAAATCCTTGGGAATTTGGCACCCAGGCATAAAATAGCCACATACTGGATTGCTCTCAAAAGCGAAT
>DATNQF010000239.1:0-11520 GCA_036702855.1 Trichocoleus sp.
CCAATTCCGTACACCTCAACTGCTGTCCACTATCACTGCCGCGCTAAAAGCCAACCGGGTTTCCCCCACTCGTTTGGAGCTGGAAATCACAGAAAGGCTGCTGCTCGACGATCTGCCAACAACCAAAGAGTTAATGAAGCAGTTTCAGGCGATGCAGATCCGCCTGTCTATTGATGACTTTGGCACGGGATACTCGGCCTTGAGCTATCTCAAGAAGTTTCCCCTCAATGTGCTCAAGATTGACCGCTCTTTTGTTACCGACCTGCCCCATGACCCTGAATTGATGACCTTGGTCAAAGCGATTATTGGGATGGCGCACGAACTCGGTCTGCGAGTTATTGCCGAGGGCATCGAAACGGCTGAACAGCTTGCTCTTCTGAGAGCTTATGGCTGTGACTACGGACAGGGACACTTCTTTAGCCCTGCCCTGCGTCCGGCAGAGTTTCGTGCTTATCTTATGGGCTCTGGGAAATTTGAATGCTGTTCTCCATTTAATCGCCCCTCCCTTGCCGGACAATAGATCCTGACCTAGGGCTGAGCAAATGAAATTTCTGGGGATTGATCTCGGCTGGCAATCGGGAGCCAGCGGCCTGTGCTGCTTGGACTGGCAACAAGGAGTACTGGTGCTGGCAGATTTGCAGTGCCAAGCTTCTGTTGACGAGATTTTGAGTTGGGTGGATCACTGGACAAGAGGCGAAAGTACCGCCGTGATTGCCGTCGATGCCCCAACCCTAATTCCAAATGAAACAGGTATGCGATTGCCCGATCGATTGGCTCACAAACACTTCGGTAAATATGATGCGGGCTGCTATCCAGCCAATCAGGGTCGCCCTTTTGCCCAGCGCTTAATCGAGTTTGGCCTTGCTTTAGAGGCGAGGGGCTTCCAGCACTGTCCCTATAGTGTGGCTCAGCCCGTCGGACGCTTTCAGCTTGAAGTGTTTCCCCATCCAGCGATTGTTCACTTATTTGGACTCACGCGCATCCTGAAGTACAAGAAGGGGCGCTTGGCTGATCGACGGGCTGAACTAACTAAATTGCGGCAGTACCAACTGACCGTTCTGCCCACGCTAGAACCATCCCTGCCGCTAGCCGCAACCGATCTCCCAGAGATTCCCGAACGAAACTCCGCACTGAAGGCCGTAGAAGACCAGTTGGACAGTCTGATGTGTGCTTATGTAGCCGCTCATTGGTGGGTCTGGGGATGCGGTCGCATCCCCACCGAGCCATCTGCTCCATTTGAGAAATCAGATCGCAATTGGGTGCTGGGCAATTGCCAGGAAGGTTATCTAGTTGTTCCTGCGCCTCGCCCAAATCCATCACTCTCAGGCTAAGCACGTTCAATCGTTTCGTTGCAGCTTGGAAGAGCCCGGTTGGCGGTAATCTCATAGGAGGGATGGAGTTAGCACCCATGACACCTCACATGAAGACTCAAATCATTGCTGATGATCTGGTAGTTCACGTCGGAACCATTCAGGAGGCACAGCCTGTATGGCTGGAGGCATTCCAATTGGCTAAAGCACACAAACTCAGGTATTTGACTGTCTTGCCCTCCAACGGTGATCGCCCCTTCTGTGTATCACTGCGACGAATGGAGCGCAATCCCAACATAAAACCCCACTGGTGACAGTGGGGTGAACTCAATCAGGGTGAAAAATGATGCATCTATTGTGCCCAGTAAAGCAGTGAGATCTCACTGCTTTACTGATCAGCACGTTTCTAGTTGGATTATTTCCAGCCAGCGCGATCGCAAATCTGAAGTGCCTCAGGATTATTTTTGCCAAACACTGAAGCGTTCAGAGTGTCCTCTTTGAATTCGCCAAAGCTCTCAACGACAGAGTCAACAGCAACACCCTTCACAACCGGATACTCGTTATTGCCCTCAGCAAAAATCCGCTGAGCATCCGCGCTCACTAGATACTCTAGGAACTGAATTGCTGCAGCCTTGTTGGGAGCAGACTTAAGTACCCCAGCTCCACTGACGTTAACGTGGGTACCCCGATCCTGCTGGTTGGGGAAAAAGACGCCAATCTTGCTAGCAATGTCGCGTTCCTCAGCGTCCTCCGACTTAGCTAGGCGAGCTAGATAATAGGTGTTAGAAATCGCCAGATCCCCTAACCCCGCAGCCACAGCCTTGATTTGGGCCGTGTCGTTCCCCTCAGGCGGACGAGCAAAGTTTGCCACGAAACCACGCACCCATTCCTCGGTTTCCTCAGTGCCATGAGCCGCCAAAATAGAGCCGACCAAAGACTGGTTATAGATATTTGTCGAGGAGCGGGTCAAAATACGTCCCTTCCACTTGCTATCTGTTAAAGCCTCGTAGGTAGACAGCTCAGAGGGGTTGACCCGTTCCTTGTTGTACATAATGACTCTAGCCCGCTTGGTGAGACCAAACCATAGACCATCGGGATGCCGCAGATATTCGGGAACCGCTGCTGTGAGTACAGAGGAAGAAACAGGCTCAAACAAATCTTCTTGTTCAGCTCTCCAAAGGCGACCTGCATCTACGGTCACCAAAATATCGGCGCGACTGTTGTCTCCTTCACTCTTAATCCGCTCAATCAGTTGATCGGCTTCGGCCTCTACCACATTGACCTGAATTCCGGTGGCCTCTCTAAAACTTTCGTAGAGGGTCTCGTCAGTGTCGTAGTGACGAGCGGAGTACAGGTTCACCACGCGGCGGCGACGACCAAACTGAGCAGATGCACTGCGAGGATGTCCTAGCTCACCCAAAGCCACCACAGCTGCAGCCGTTCCAGCCCCTAAAAATACGCGTCGGCTTAGTTTCATAACGTTTCTCACTTCACAGCAGAATCCACAAGCGCTTGACTCAGGGCAGGCAGCCCCAGGCTTACAAACAGAAATGATTCTACTATTAATGAGACTATCTCTCAACAAGATTTCAGCTTTTAATGACTTAGTGCAGACTCAACGCGACAAGCTGGTAGAAAGCGAAAAAGTACCCTATAGTATTTTCGGGCTTAAAGATAGGTAAAATCAGCTTTTCCCCTGTCTCTGCGAAAGCTTCTAGCAAGAGTAGTTTTCACTTAACCAAAAGATACTTTCTCAACAGTGCTGACTGCCAAGCCAGAACGATCTTCAACAAAAAAGACCCCTCTCTTGGGAAACGTTTCTCCTAAACCAGGCTGGACAGTTCCTCTCAGTGGAGCAGGGCTGTTTCTGGCAGTCTCTCTGGGGCTACATGGTGTACTGCTCACACTTCCTCTAGCCTCACCACCAGAAGCCGAAACCGAACTGATAGAGCCAGAGAGCTTGGCAGTGACTGTTTTGCCTGCTGCACCTGTCGCTAAGCCTGAAGTCACACCACCTGCGTCTTCTTCCTCGCCACCCAAGGTAGCCCCAGCCCCAGTACAGCCAACCCAGATGAGGCCCACTCCTCAGCCTGCACCCCAGCCCCAGAGACAACCCGTTGCAGAAACCCCGTCCCCCAAAGCAGACGAGCAACCGCGAAAGGATCCTGAACCTGCCCCCCCAGAACCAACGCCTGAAGCAGAAACTCCCCCTGTTCCCTATCAAGATTTTCCTCATTTGGCAGAGGCAACTGCTGGGTGCCAAGGCCTTTCAGAAGGTCTTCCAGATTGTTGGCGTAGCCCTGCTTCCAATTGGCGAGCAGCAAGTCGGGCTTTGCGTGAACAGCTAGAAGATCAGGGCTATGTACTTGAGGACATTACAGACAAGATTGTCAGTGAAGATACGGGCGTGCGAATTTATGAGGCGGCCCGTAACGGCAACCCAGAATACTACCTCCATCTAATTTCGGTCGACGGTGGTCTGCTTTACGCTTTGGCTCAAGAGCGGTTTACGGAGAATGAGATCGCAGCTATTAAAGGGGGAAATGCGATCGCAGCTGTTGAAAGTGATTGAGAAAGCTTGAGATCTCACAACCTCGCTATAGGCATCCTTCGACAAAGGATAGATTCGTCAACCTAATTTTTAGCCGAATGACGCGCTCTTAACGCCTGCAACGGATGAGCGTGTCTTCTTGGACTTTACAAATTGAGAAATTAAATAAATAGGATATCAGTGTTATTACGGTGAACCTCGTGGGAATACTCAAATCAAGAAGCGAAACGAACACCTTCCGAGTCCTTCCCCACCGTTTCCCATAGCAACTCACGGAGTCTTGTCATGCTAACCACCACCTCTCCCCGCATCTCCCACCACGGCTGGCAAATTCAAATCGTTCCCTTCGAGCAAGACTTCTGCTTTGAATGCTACGCCCCGGACATGTCTGACTTCATGAATGATGCTGAGGTGTACTCCGATTGGGAAACGGCTTTTGTCGCTGCTCGCCAGTTTGTAGACCGCGAAATTGCCATTCAATCCTTAATTGCCCTAGTGAATGATTGGCTCGCAGCAGGCTTAATCAGTGAAGATGAGTACTGGAACCTAACCAGCTTTGACTAAACTCAGCCGCTCTAAATCAAGATAGACAAATTGGGCAAGCCGCTCTCTTAGCAGCTCACCCAAAATGCTTGAACGAATTGTTGCTTAAGTTTTTATGCTTAAGAACGTACTTAAGTAATTAACTATCTAGAACCTTTAGCCGAAAGAACTGGCTGGTTCAGTAGAACAGATAGCTGCTCAACTCCCCGCTGCAAACGTCGTGTAACAGTCATGGGGCTAATGCCCAGTTGCTCTGCCACCAGTTTGCGAGGAACCCCTTTTAAGTAGACTCGCTCTACAATTGTCCGAGTTTTTTCTTCTAACTGGCTGAGGGCCTGCTGCAGTTGTGCCCGATCTTCTTCCCAGCCGATCAGTTTTTGAGCCTCATGATTAGGCAAGGTATCGCCTAGCGTGACCCCTGACTCTTCTCCACCCGAGCTAAGCGAAGCGTCGAGGCTAAGTAGAGAGCGGTTGGTGTTAGCGAGCTTGACCTGTTGCCATTCTGCTGCTGTAACGCCCAACTCAGCTGCAATCTCATCATCCTTGGGCAACCGACCCAACTGATGGGTTAGGCTGTCACGAACACGCTGAGCGGCTCGCTGTAGATCTTGCCAGCGTCGAGGAATTTTGACAGTACCGCTACGGTCCCGTAGGTAGTGCAGAATTTCGCCGCGAATATAAGGGACTGCAAAGGAGCTGAATGCATTGCCATGAGTCGGATCAAAGCGCTCAATCGCGCGAATCAGGCCCAAATATCCAACCTGCTCTAGGTCTTCAAAGGATTCATTGCACTGATGGCTCAGCCGATGAACAACCTTGCGCACCAAACCGACGTTTAGACGCACCAGCTTGTTGCGTAGAGCAACGGATGGATTCTGGTGATACGCCACGAGCAGTTCCATGGGTTTGGAGTGGCAGGAAGATTGGGCTTGCATCTTTGACTCCTGGGGCAGACATTTCAGAGATGTGCCCATTGTCAAATTAAAAGCCTTTGACCAAACCCGTTGTTCCACGGGAATCTTTTAGGGCCATTTCAGGGCCGTCAGCAGAAGTACGGAGTCCCTATTCTGGGATCACTGTGAATAGGTGCAACCTGGTCTGCCTCCCTCATTCTTCGATGTCATACTCGTAGGTCTCACACTCGAGACAGTGAGAGCAAGCGCATGGGGATAAGCTCAGTCGACAGCAACTAGCGATGCGATCGCTTTTACCAAGCTTTCAGGCTCGATGGGCTTTGAAAGATGCATTTGAAAACCAGCCGCTAGTGCTTGCTGTTGGTTTATCTCCCCGGCATAGGCCGAGAGTGCGATCGCAGGCAGCGATCCGCCCTGTTCGGGTGTCCTTCTGCGGATGTGCCGAATTAGGGCATAGCCATCCATCTCTGGCATCCCAATATCAGACAACAGCAGATCAGGAATGGCTTGCTTCAAGAGCATCAAAGCTTGAGCAGCAGAAGCCGCAGTCCTCACCTCTGCGCCCGCCTGCATCAAGACAAAGGAAGCTAATTCCCGCATATCTGCATCGTCGTCCACAACCAGAACTTGAATACCTGATAGGCTGGTTGCCTTTTCCGGTAGGCTGTCTTCAGCAACAGGCTCTGGCAACACAACATTAAGTGGTAGCCGAACCGTGAAAGTTGCCCCCAGGTTTTGTCCGGGACTTTCAACTTGAACTGTGCCACCATGCAATTCGGTCAGGTGGCGTACAATAGCGAGCCCCAGCCCTAATCCCCCAAATTGACGGGTGGTTGTGCCGTCTTCCTGCCGAAAATAGTCAAACACACAGGGCAGAAAATCGGGATGAATGCCCCGCCCGTTGTCTCTCACTTTAATTTGGGCATAAGCCCCCCTTTGAATCAACTCAACTTCGATCTGTCCTCCCGGTGGCGTAAACTTCACAGCATTGGAGAGGAGATTCCAGATCACCTGCTGAAGGCGGTTTGTGTCTCCTAAAACTGTTTGCAGAATCGGATTTAATAAAGCTTGAATTTGAATGTTCTTGGCTTCTGCTGCCAGTCGCACGGTTTCCATAGCAGCCTCAATGGTTGTCGCCAAATTGACAGGCGCAACATTCAGCGTCAATTTTCCTTGCAGAATGCGAGAGACATCCAATAAATCTTCAATTAGCTGAGATTGCAGCTTGGCATTACGCTCAATCGTTTCCAGCGCGTGCTCAGCTTTTGAGGCATCTAAACGCCCAGTTCGAAGTAACTTAGTCCAACCTAGAATCGGATTGAGGGGCGATCGCAACTCATGAGACAGCACCGCCAAAAACTCATCCTTTATGCGGTTAGCGGCTTCTGCAGCACTACGGGCTGCTTCACTAGCAGCGCGATCACGTTGTGCCGCTCGATAGAGTTGGGCATTGTCAACGGCCAGAGACGCTCGCCGCGCCAGTTCCTCTGCCAACTCCAAATCCATTGGCGTATATTGCCGTCCAGATTCCGCAGCAATAAAGGAAATAGCCCCGAAGATACGGCTTTGAGTACGGAGCGGTACGGTCATAACAGAGTTAAATCCAACCTGCCGCAAAATCTCTAAATGCTCCGGGTCACGGGCAGCCTGAATCAACAGCTCATCGGGAATCTCGGGTACAAGATCGGATTGTCCGGTGCGGAGGGTAAGCGCCGTTCCACGGGGGTCTTCGGGATTTAGAGGATATTTGTCCCTAATTTGATAGGCCCACTCAAGTTTGGCCGGATTCGTGTGAGCAACCGCAATTTGCTCAATGGAACCATCCTCCTCAACGATATGCACTGTGCACCAGTCAGCCAGTTCAGGTACGACTAATTGGGCAACTCGTTCCAAAGTCGTTTGATAGTCCAGCGAAGAGGCGAGCACAGTACCGGCCTCAGAGAGAAAACGTTGGCCCAGCTCCAACCGCACTTGCTCTGTCACGTCTACTACATAGACCAATACATTTTCTACTTGCCCCTCTGAAGTAATGGCTGGTAAGTAGTAAACGTTGTAGTAGCCAGGACGGCGATCGCTGCGGCCAGGAACATTAACTGCAAAGCTAGGAGAGATGAAAGGCTGCCCTGTGGCATAAATTTGATCAAAAGTTTCGACTATTTTGGAATCGACTTGACTAAACAGTTCCGCGATTGAAGATCCTAAATGCTGTTCTCGAGATAACCCATTGATCTCTGCCAAAGCCTCATTAATAGCCGCAAATCTTTGCTCAGAATCTAACAGAGCAAGGCCAATTGGCGATGTTTCAAAGATGGTTGTTAGCTGACGTTGTACCGCTTCTACCTGGTGGCGGGCGATGCGCTCACGCTCTAGTAGTTGCTCACGTTCCTGCTCTGCCTGTTTGCGCTCAGTCACATCAAGAACAAGCGACAGCACCGACACCATCCGCCCAGACTCATCTCTGAGACTTGAGTTGTACCACTCACAATGCACAACCCGTCCATCTTGTGTGTAATTGCGGTTATAGGAGAAGATGTGGGGCTCATGGCTAAATACAAGCCGTTTACACACTTCGGTGACTGCTTCCAAATCCTCTTCAAAGATGAAAGGAATATCTGCTAGAGATTTGCCGATCACTTCTTTAGCAGGCCAACCTAAAATACGTTCTGCTGCAGCCGACCAACGCGTTACCCGGAAATCGTAGTCCCACTCAACCACAGCCATCGGCGTGTTTTCGACATGGAAGTTGAGTTTTTGCAGCGCTTGGCGCAATGCTTCCTCGGAGTGCTTGCGCTCTGTAATATCAACAACGGCACCGATAGAATGCTTAGGGTTACCCTGTTCATCATAGGTAAACTGGCCTCTCGCCTCTACCCAATGAACAGAACCATCTGACCAACGTAGACGGTACTCTTGGTAGTACTCTTGCTGGGTTGCGATCGCTTGTTGCCAGCTCGCCTGAACTTCTTCTAAATCCTCAGGGTGCACCCGACTGGCCCAAACCTCATAGCTCGGTTCGCATTCGTTAGGTTGCAGCCCCAGCACCGTAAAATGCCCTTCCGACCAGAGTAAAGCGTTGGTCAGTATGTCCCACTCCCAAGTTCCCATCCGCCCGACCTTCAAGGCAAGTTGCAGGTGCGCTTCACTTTCTCGCAAGTCTTCTTCTGCTCGGGCTCGATCGACAGCCAGCCAAGTTTGTTGTGCAATTCTCTCCATCAAGCTCACTTCAGCCTCTGTCCATTCACGAGGAGAAACATGATGCAACACAAACAACGCTACAAACTTGCCTTCTTTAACCAAAGGAACACATAGCAGTGACTTGGTTTGAATTGCGTCAAAGGCAGCAGTTCCCGATCCAGCAGTGCGAGGATCACAGTCAACATTGTTGACCACAATTGTGTTACCTTGCTTCAACTGCAAAATGATTTCAGGCCCAAAGGAATTCATGTGGTGTTTGCCCGCCACACTGATCACTCCATTGCAGAAATCGCGATCAACAATGACGTACTCCTGAGTGGAGTCAATTTCGCCATACGTACAACGTGTAACTTGCAAGTATTGGCCTGTGGCATTCGCTACCTGCCATATAATTTCCTTGGCATCTTGCAACGGGCGAATTAAATCATTCAATTCGATCAAAAATTGCTGCTGTAAATCCGTTTGTTGAAGCTCTTTGAGGATTTGCTTACGCTCAGTGATATCCACTGAAACTCCAATCATGCGAGATTGCCGTCCAGTTTCATCCCGATAGACCCTTCCCTGGCTATTTAACCAGCGCACGACTCCATCTGGTCTGACAACTCGATACTCCTGTTCACAGATTTGATCTTCAGCGACAGCCCTTTGGAACTCTTGAATAACGAGATCCTGGTCCTCAGGGTGAATCATTGAAAAGAAATCTTGTTCCAAGCCAGCTTGAGCACCCCAAATCTCAAGGGCATTGGATGAGCAGATAACTTCTTGCGTGACAAGATCAACATCCCAAGCAAACATTTTCACAGAGGAAAGTGCTAACTGTAAGCGCTCTTCTGTCTGTCTTAGGTTCTCCTCAATTCGTTTAAGCCGAGTGACATCCTGAAACATGCCAATCCCTACAGCGGGCTGTCCATACATTGCAGGCAGCATTTCTCCCCAGCACAGGACAACGCGAACACCGTCGGGGGTATACCAATTCATCTCATAATTTTGTAGCCGTTCTCCCCGTGCAATTAAAACAGCCGGCATTCGCTCAGCAGGAATGCGCTCTCCATTCGCATTGGTGCAATAGTAAACCTCGTGATATTCATCAATAGATTTGTTCTTGGGCAAGTCACCGCCCGCAAGTTCATTTGCCAGTCGGTTTGAGAAAGTTACTTTTGCCGTTTCTGGTTCAATAAATATCATTGGGGTTGGCATTAAATCCAACACCTGTTCAAACCACCGTTGCTGGTTTTTCAACGCTTGAAGTAACTTCTCCCGTTCTGCTTCCGCTTGCTTTCGCTCTGTAATATCTCGAAAGTAAACGGCAATCCCCCCGACGAATGGATAAGCATTAGCCTCTAACCAACACCCATCCGGAGAGACACATTCCTCCCAAGAAACCGGAACCTGCTCTACAACTGCTTGATGCAGAACCCGATGGGCTAATCCACCTTCAAGCTCAGGAAATACCTCAGTCCAAACATGCTTTCCAAGGAGTTCTTCTCGCGTTTTCTTCAAAATTCTTGCCGCTGCCCAGTTCACGTAGGTGTAGCGCCATTCACGGTCAAATGCTACAAACGCATCCGTAATACTTTCCAGAATCAAAGCGACTTTGCGCTCCGTTTTTTCGACCTGTGCGATCGCATCTGGTGTGTTTTCGAGTAATGCTTCCAACGCTTGCTTCTGACGTTGCAGGGCCTCTATCGCCTGTTGCTGTTCAAGAATCTGCGCCTGTAGCAAATTGATTTGGGCATTCGTCCCATTCTGGTTGGTCTCAGAAAAACGTCTGTTCTCAAGAGATCGAGCAAAGTGTTCGATTACTTCAGAACGGGACGTCCCCTGTCTATGGGCCTCTTCATCTAGTAATTGCCATGCTGTATTGGTAATTGATACGCTAACCCGTTGCTTTGTCTCTGAGTCCCAGCTGTTAACGAATTTACCTTTAGCATCTCGCTTCATGAAGAGTTATCCGTATGTACACACGGTCCTTTCCCTCATTCAAGCCGAATTATTTACTTAAGAGAATATTCCCTTCGACGGATGTTCAAACTAAAACAACTTTCTCCGCTGCGCTTCGTTCGAAAGAAAGAGAAATTATTATGGTTATGTTGGGACAGTAATTAGACTCTTTTAATTAGGCTATGTAAAACCTTGAAAATTAAAAAAGGGTTTAGGCAGGTATGCCTAAACCCTTAAAGACTAAATTTTATCTAACGCTAGCGGAGAACTCTAGTTACTTAAGTTCTCTAGATAGGGTTAAAGATTAGTACTTGCGGGAGAACCCATCACGGCGCTGCCCACCGCCACCAAACGAACTGTTGTTGTTTTCGCGGGGCTTAGCCTTGTTGACTCTCAGATCACGGCCCATCCACTCAGCACCATCTAGTGCATCAATGGCGGCCTGCTCTTCAGCATCACTGCTCATTTCGACGAAACCAAAACCGCGCATGCGGCCTGTCTCACGATCTGTAGGTAGCTGAATGCGCTTGACTGACCCATATTCCGCGAACACAGCGGACAGGTCTGCCTCTGTAACCTGGTAAGACAGGTTGCCTACGTAGATTGACATAGATTATCTCCAAGATCAAAAAAGTGCAGAGAGTGAGATGTCGGAGAGAAGCCTGTCAATGCAAAGCGTGAAAAAAACGTCAATGATGAAAGCAAACACTACACCGATTCTTGTCTCAGCCTTCAGTGTAGCACTTTCGAGTTTGAGTTTGGCATAACTTCCCTATCAATAAAACTAATGAAAAGCATATAAACCTGCGATCGCAACCCTCTCTAAACAGGGATCTGGGTCGCATTGTTAGGCTTGCTGAACAAGCAGCAGCATCACTGATGGTGTAGGAACTAGGAACCAGACAACCACAAGAAACCAAAGCGCTCACAAAAGCAGTACTTGACCAAACCACTTCCTTATGTCGTAGGTTTGACTATGTAACGTGTCAACAGCGGTACGGAAAAAGTTAAACTATCCATTCTGTTGAAGCAAGGTACTCCCATGCCTGCAAAAGGTCAAATTGAA
>DATNQF010000241.1:0-13173 GCA_036702855.1 Trichocoleus sp.
GTCAGCCGTCAAACCTTCGCTGCAATGGTTGCTGCGCTACGTCCCAATCTCGAGCGACGAGGCAAAAGGGGTGGACAAAACACTCTGAGCGTGGAGAACCAACTGCTGCTAACGCTGCAGTATTGGCGAGAGTATCGCACCCAGTTTCATATTGGTTTAGCCTTTGGCGTTTCTGAAGCGACGGTGAGCCGAACGATTGCCAAAGTTGAGGAACTGCTGGCCAAATCAGGGCAGTTTCGCTTGCCCGGTAAACGAGAATTATTGACACCCGACTCTAACTGGGATGTGGTCGTGGTAGATGTGACCGAAGTAGCGATTGAGCGGCCCCAAAAAAACAACGTCGCTACTACAGCGGTAAACACAAGCGGCACACCCTCAAAGGTCAACTTGTCATAGACCTGCACTCTGGAACCTTTATTGCCGTTGCCACCGGAAAGGGACGCACCCATGACCTGAAGCTGTGGCACCAGAGTGAGGTCAAGTTAGCCCATGAGATTCTGTGTTTAGCTGACAAAGGGTATCAGGGGATAGCCAAAGGACATTGCAACAGCATTACCCCAAAGCGAAAACCGCCTCGTCGTGCTTTGGCTAAGGAAGATAAGGTGTCCAACCGAGCTCTAGCCAGTCTTCGCATTCGAGTAGAGCACAGCATTCGTAAGCTGAAGCGCTTTCGTATCTTTTCCAGCCGTTACCGCAATCGGAGACGACGTTTTGGTCTCCGGTTACACTTGCTCGCTGGCATTCTCAACTTTGAACAATCTCTAGCTTCCTGATTCGTGCAAGAGGTCTAATAACAGACTCGATAACTGCTCGTCGCCGTAGCAGGAGCTTATCGCTTAGCAGAATCAAGCGGTTTTTCATCGTCCGCTTGAGCTTGGTGACCAGTTGGATGCCGTAATTCTGCCACAACTGAAGGGACAACTTA
The DNA here is from genome assembly GCA_036702855.1 of Trichocoleus sp. GTDB lineage: Bacteria > Cyanobacteriota > Cyanobacteriia > Phormidesmidales > Phormidesmidaceae > JACVSF01. The sequence continues at coordinate 926 of DATNQF010000241.1, forward strand.
TGGGACACATAGCCACGGTCACCCAACACCTTGCCGAAGAGTTGTTGCAGCAGTTGAGGCACAGGCTTACGGTCGTCAGTATTACCAGGAGTCAGGAGGACATTGAGTAACTCCCCCTGCTCGTTGATCACCAGATGCAACTTGAAGCCAAAGAACCAATCAACGGAGGTTTTGCCTCTAGCAGCTAGCGGCTTGAACACTTTGTGAGAGGCAATGCGGCGATTGTGGCAGACCTTGATACTAGTCGCATCGATGAAGCTCAGTCCTGTACACCGACCAAAGCACCGACGCAAATAGCCGCACAGAGGAATGAGAGCCGATGGTATCCATTCGACAGAGCGGTTGTAGCTCACCAAGCCAGGAAAGGCATTGCGCCAATAGCGGCAGACCAGTTGGGTGTAAAACCACTTGAAGTTGCGGTATGCCGACTGATGGAACGCGATCAAGATGGTCATGACCTCGCTTAGGCACAGGCGACGTGACCGCTTCCTCCTCTGGTGGCTATCTCCCAACTGTTGTTGCTGCCATAGGGGTTCAAACCACTGGCAAAAGTCATCGACATGGCAAAACAAGGATTCTAGACTAAGCATAGGGCGGTTAGATGAGTTGAGAATTGGTACTTTCAACTGTATCTAGTCCGCCCCTCCTTATCCCGAACTCACGTTAGTTTAGATGCGCAGGCTGTCCTTCTAAAGGACTACTATCGATAGTGGGTTATTTTTGTCAGCTCCATTGGTATGCACAACTTTTTACCGATTACGTATTTTGAGGGTCAATTCACAGCATTTGAAGATGCAAAGCTTTCGGTTGCGACCCATGCACTTCATTATGGAACAGGTGCTTTCGGTGGGTTACGAGGCATTCCTGATCCAGAAAACGCAGATAGAGTTCTGCTCTTTCGGCTGGATCGCCATAGCGAACGCTTAAGCTCTAGTGCCCGCTTACTGAATTTTGATTTGCCAGCCGATAAGATTCAAGCGATTGTCACTGAATTTGTAAGGCGAAATAAACCGCGCGTCTCATTTTACATTCGGCCTTTTGTTTATACGTCTGATTTAGGAATCTCGCCTCGCTTACACAACGTTCAGAAGGATTTCTTTGTGTATGGCTTGGAATTGGGTGATTATCTATCCCCTGAAGGGGTGAGTTGTCGTATTAGTTCCTGGTACCGGCAGGAAGATCGGAGTTTGCCGCTACGAGGTAAGATTAGCGGAGCGTATATCACCTCTTCATTGGCTAAAACAGAGGCTGTGGAGTCTGGGTTTGATGAGGCAATCTTAATGAACGCCCAGGGTAAGGTTAGTGAAGCCTCAGGGATGAACATCTTTTTGGTCAGGGGTGGTAAGTTGATCACGCCAGGCTATGAGCAAGACATTTTAGAAGGAATTACGCGAGATAGCATCATTACGATTGCTAAGGATTTAGGGCTTGAAGTGGTAGAGCGTCCAGTTGATAAATCGGAGCTATTTATTGCCGATGAAGTCTTTCTGAGTGGTACGGCGGCGAAAATTACTCCCGTTCGGCAAATTGAAACTTATACGATGCCGACGGTTCGGCCTATCACAGAGAAATTGAAAGACAGGTTGACTGCTATTGTTGAAAACCGTGAGCCTGCTTATCAAAGTTGGGTATTTCCAATTGATGTGGCTTGAGGTTTTAGCCATATTGTATCTGGCAGCTAGCCCCTGTTTGTTTGCACCAAAGGGCATGCGACTGCTTCAAAATTTTAATGGCGGCTTCAAAACTGTCTGTGCATTGGGGAATCGTAATATCTGCGGGGTCTGCCATTGAGGGCTGAGTGTTGACCATGTAAACTTCGGCCCAATGTGTCAGATCCTTCCACATGCTACCGATCATGATCAGAGGGGTGTCGTGCAGTTGGCGAACTTGAAGCAATTGCCAGATCGTGAAGGCTTCTAAGGCAGTGCCAATGCCTCCAGGGACAACAATGAACGCGTTGGAGATGAGAACGAAGTGATGCAGGCGTGAGAAGAAGGTGCGATGCTGATAAACCTGTTCTACAAAAGGATTTGCTTTCTGCTCAAAGGCTAGATTAACGCGAATGCCGATTGATCGAGTTTGGTCAGCAGGATCGGCTAGCACGCTACCTTCATTCGCGGCTTGCATCAGGCCTGGGCCACCCCCTGTAATGATGTCGCAACCTAGCAGCGTGAGTTCACTAGCGAGTTGCTTCACACCCTGGTAAAGCTCAGTGTCAGGAGTCATGCGGGCAGAGCCAAATATTGTTACTCGATACCGCTCTTGCTTAGCAGGGCGAAGGGTGCTGAGGGAATTCACGACTTCCCATAGTCCTAACACCGCTTCTTCGACAACTTCAAAAGTGGCTTCACTATCTCGAATATTGACGCTGTTCTCTGATTGCAAGCTGTTCTCTGATTGCAATAAGTGAGATTCCTGACTGCTAGGTTTTAGAGTGCTCATAGTTGTATTCTCTGCTTCGGCTCTTATTGTTCCCTTTCAAGCAAAAAAGCCGAGGTGAATAGAACTGAACGAAATTATTTGAAAACATAATGGGGATCATTAGAAACGTGCTAGCAGTTGAGAAGCATCTTGTAGAGTGTTAGCTTCACCAGCAGGTTTGTCTTTGCGCCAACGTAGAATCCGAGGAAAGCGAACTGAGAGGCCAGATTTGTGGCGATTTGATTGGGCAATGCCTTCAAATCCGATTTCAAAAACGTGTATGGGTTCCACGGAGCGAACAGGGCCAAACTTTTCAAGCGTATGACGGCGAATCCATTTGTCGAGTTCGTTTATCTCCTGATTGTTGAGCCCGGAGTAAGCTTTAGTAAAGGGCACCAGTTCCTGTTCTTTCCACAAGGCAAATGTATAGTCGGTGAAGAGGTTCGCGCGGTTTCCACTGCCAGATTGGGCGTAGATCAGGACGGCATCAAGGCTCATGGGATCGACTTTGTACTTCCACCAGTAACCTCGTTTTCGACCAGCTAAATAAGGGCTTTCGAGGGCTTTGATGACAAGTCCTTCTGCCCCTTGTTGGCGGGAGTTTTGACGCAGGGATTGGAGGGTCGTAAATGAATCAAAGGCATGGGCCGGAAAGTAATGAATCCGCTCTGGGGTGACTTGGGCGAGGATTGTAGTGAGGAGGCGAGTGCGATCGCATAGCCCCTGTCCTCGAATGTCTTGACCTTGGTGTTCTAGTAAGTCATAGGTAATAAAGTGGACTGGGTATTCGCTCATTAATTTTTGAGTTACCCGTTTGCAGCCCAGACGTTTCTGTAAGTTGTTGAAGCTGAGAGGCAACCCATTCTGCCAACAGAGAATCTCGCCATCAAGGACGGTACCAGTTGGGAAGGCTTGAAAAGCTGCTTCTAATTCGGGAAACTGCTGGGTAATTAGGTCTTCTCCGCGAGACCAGATGAAAACTTGATCAACTCGCTTAATGACCTGAGCGCGAATGCCGTCCCACTTCCATTCGGCACACCAATGAGAGAAGTCTTCGGTTTGAAACTTGTCTTCGTCTAGAGGAGACGCTAAGAAGAAAGGATAGGGTTGACTGGGAGAGCTTTCGACGATCTCTGGACTGATGAGTCGTTTATAGAATTCAGCGGTTGGTTTGAAGTCACCCATGAGGCGGTGAGCTAGGACGGACTCTGACAAGTTACAAGCACCTGCCAGTCCTCTAATGACCAGCTTTTCGGCAGCACCCAAGCGAAAGGCTCCAGTGAGAACTTTGTTGAGGACGAGAACTTCTTGATTACTTAGCGCTGACCACCAGGAGACGATAAGACTTTTGCGGGACTCATCAGAAGATGTTGACTTAATTTGGGGAATGATCTCCTCCATCCACTGGTTTAGAGGCCGTTGATTTAGGGATGGATCTGGGATTAACTGGGTGGAAGGTGGAGTGTCTCGCAATAATAGGGCAATGACTTCGGCAGAGTCACCAACGTGTGCATAGCAGTCCTCAAAAAGCCATGCTGGAATGTCTGAGATTTGTAGAAAGATCTCTCGGAGAACGCGGGAGGTAACTAGCCGTTTGCGAGTTTTCCCCAGGAGTAGATAGAGCGCCCAGGCTGCTTCCTCAGCAGATGCTTGTTGAAAATAGACTGTAAGCGCCTGAACTTTTGCGTTGATTGAAGTCGTGGAATCAACGGCCTGGAAAAGCTCAGTAAAGCGCTTCATGGTTTAGTTTCAGTGTCTTTCTACTGTCATGATGACATTTTTTACAGATTCCTAAGTTGATGAGAAAGCCCTCCGACTGACTTTAGAGCTGGGGCTAGATGTATTTAATCCAGCCATAGACCAGCACAATGCTGAGTAGGATGCTCGCATCCAAAAGAGGTACGATTTGGGCTATCCACAGGCTTGCCAGAAGTATCCCGACGCCATCAGCAATTAGAACAGGCAAGCGATGTTTGATGCCCCAGCTTTGAATAAGTTCGGAGGCCGCTGGATGGAGTTGAATTTTGGCGAGAAGATTAAACCAGACTTGGCTCAGAAGAACGATTAGGGCACCACACCCTAGCCAGACAGTAGCAACATAAAAGCCGAGCAATTCAATTGCAATTGTGCTGAGAGTGATCCAGTGAAAGTGATGGAGCCGAGGATCTTGTATCTGCTGTTTAACGGCTCTAATCTGGTGCAAATCGACAACAGCCATATGAGCCTGCTCTAGGCAGATTAGCAGGGTGCCGAGGGCGAGAATGGCAACTGCCCAAGCCGACGAGGTGCGATCGCTCCATCCCAGTGCCCAAATCACCTTCCCTAGAAGCCCCAATCCTGCTGGCAAAAACAGCCCATAAATTACGATTGGCTGAGAGGGGGTGAGCTGACGTGGCAGGGAAGGTATGGGCAGCAGGGACAAGGGAACCTCAAGGAGATGCGTTGGGTGCTTCAAGTCTGCTGCCCAGGAAAGGGCATTAGGCTTAAATTGACAGCACTATAAGGATGTTGATGACGATACCACGCTGCCTCAGTGCGATCGCAAGGAGATGTGGCAGTTTTGAGTGGGGCGATCGTTTAATTGACAGTGGGTTTATGTGGCTAGGTGTTGCCGAAAGAAATTCACTGTGCGCTCCCAAGCATCGGTCGCAGCCGCTTCTTGATAAGCTTCTGGGCGAGTGTCGTTGAAGAAGGCGTGACCTGCTCCTCGATACAACTGGGTTTCGATGGGCTTGCCTGCATGACGAATAGCGGCAACCATATCTTCTACGGCTTCTATCGGCACAAATGCATCTTGATCGCCAAAGAGACCCAAGACTGGAGCACTGAGTTTGGAGAAGTCGGGCTTGACATTGGGATGAATGCCATAGAAATCGACTGTGGCTCCAATGCGATCGCTCACAGTTGCAGCTAGCAATGCCAGCTGACCTCCCATGCAGAACCCAGCGACTCCAACCTTGGGGCCAACGACAGCATCATGATTGAGCAGATACTGAATAGCTTGCTCAAGATCCTGGGCGGTTTTCTCAATATTAAGGGCCATCATCATCCGGCCTGCTTCATCCGGCGAGGTTGTACTTTCCCCGTTGTAGAGATCCGGAGCCAGTGCAACAAACCCAGCTTGAGCAAAGCGGTCTGCTACGTCTCTAATATGAGGGACTAATCCCCACCACTCCTGTAATACAATAACCCCCAGTCCAGAACCAGCCTCAGGAAGGGCGAGATATCCTAGTTCTGCAACGTTAATACCCATCGTGCGCTTCCTTTACGTAATGCCATTTAAGAGCCTACCATTTGCCTCTTTTTTCTTCCCTGGCAAGCTGTTTTTACATCGTTAGAGGGAGGGTGCAAAGTGGTTCGGAAACCGATAAAGTGACTATATGTATGACGAAGACGACCTAACTACGCTTGATCCCGAGGTCGAATTTGCCGACCCCTTGGATCAAATTGAGCCACTAGAAGAAGATAGTGGCCCCCAGTATGACCCAGAGGTTATGCTGCCCTTGCTGGAGTCCCCCGACAATCAGCAGCGGATGTTGGCTGCGCGGGCTTTTTGTGAACTGGAAGACGAGCGAGCTATTCCAGCTCTGATCCGGATGCTGCAGGATGGATGCCCACTGGTGAGAGTGAGTGCTGCCTATGCGCTAGGCCGCAACACCTGTGCGGAAGCCGTTGAGCCTTTGATTCAGCAGCTTGATGGGGACTGGAATGGTTATGTGCGTAAAGGTGTTGTGTGGGCATTAGGAAATAACCGGGATGCGAGAGCACTGATGCCTCTGGTGGATGCCCTGAGAACTGATATATCGGCAGTACGGCTTTGGGCCGCTAGTGCCCTGGCTCAAATGGCGCACGTGGGTTATGAGTCTGTCATTGCCGCAATTCCCCCCTTGATCGAAGCGTTGCGCCGAGATGCTGTAGATGCCGTGCGGAGCAATTGCGCTTGGTCAATTGGTCAGCTGTGTCGTGAGCTTCCTTCAAACGTGGTCTACAACACGGCGATTGATGCGTTGTTAGAAACCTTTGCTGAGGATGATGACCTTGGCGTGCGGGAGGATGCTCGGACTGCCCTCTTAAAGGTAGGGGATACTCGCGGCTTGCAGACGATCGAGGATATTGAGCAAGACGGGTTCTTCTAAGCTGGGTTAGACACATCCGGCTTCCCTATGCCAGACAATTCTAGTCCCAAAATTTCGCCCCCGCCTATTGGGCCGGATTTTTTTCGGTTGGCGGTGGCTAATGTCATTTCTAATCTGATGGTGCCGTTGGCTGGGTTGGTTGACACGGCGTTTTTAGGGCACCTAGCAGAGATTCGGCATTTGGCGGGGGTGGCCCTCGCAGCCGTTATTTTTAACGTGGTCTACTGGAGCTTCGGCTTTCTACGGATGGGCACCACGGGGATGACAGCCCAGGCTAGAGGGCGGGCAGATGTAGATGAGGTTCGCTTGATTGCCTTGCGTAATGGCATTATCGCGTTGGGCTTGGGGTTGCTCATCTTACTGCTGCAAGCCCCTATTCGAGAGGTCGGATTTGGCTTGCTCAGTGCAGACTCAACTGTGAAAGCCTCTGGTTACGATTTCTTTAATGCGCGGGTCTGGGATGCTCCTGCAGTGCTACTGAACTTGGTGCTGTTGGGCTGGTTTCTTGGGCGAGAACAGGGACAGCGGGTAATTGTGCTGTCGGTTATAGGGAATGGGGCCAATGTCGTGCTCGACTATTTCTTCATTCGGCAGTTAGGTTGGGCCAGCCGAGGTGCGGGATTGGGCACTGCTCTGAGTCAATATTTGATGCTCGCGGTGGGTCTGGCTCTAGTCGTGAGCGAAGGGGGCTGGAGTGAGTGGCGAGCCGTTGTCCCAAGGCTAGGGAATGTTCAAGCCCTAAAAGGTCTTTTTCGCCTAAATCGGGACATTCTAATTCGGACTTTTGCTTTAGTCATTAGCTTTGCCCTGTTTACCCAAATTAGTTCGGCGCTGGGTACTCGGATTTTAGCTGCGAACACTCTGCTGTTGCAGGTCGTGACTTTGTCGGCTTATTTCATTGATGGTATTGCCTTTGCAACAGAGAGCTTTGCCGGACGGTTTTATGGAAGTTGCGATCGCACCCAACTCAAATCGCTGTTAAAGCTGGGTGGCCTGACCAGTCTCGGACTCGGTTTGGCCTTTGCCTTGGCCTTTGCTCTGTTACCTCTACCCTTGTTTGGTCTGTTAACCAGTCACGATGACGTGCTGACCGAGGTGGGCCGTTTTGTCTGGTGGTTAGTGCCCTGTTTGGGCATGGGTGCGATCGCATTTATGCTCGATGGCTACTTTTTAGGGCTGACTGCAGGCAGAACTCTCCGAAACTCAACAGTGCTGGCGGCCACCGTTGGCTTTTTGCCGCTAGCTTTAATTGCCCAAACGGTTGGCAGTCCCCAAATGCTCTGGCTAGCGTTTACCTGTTTTATGACAGTACGGGCTATTACGCTTTTGATTGCCGTGCCCAAAACCTTAAAGAGCTAGCGCGTTCGGGGCAGGTATTAGCTGTTTAAGAAGGATGAGGTGTGTTGTTCTTGTGCACCTCACTTTTTCTGTTTGCATAAATTAATCATATTCGTTACATTAATTAATATTTTCTCTCAGCATAAATATCGGGACTTCAAGCTATGCTTCTCACTGCCCGTCTTGCTCTGATTTTTAAACCAAACGTCAATCCTGATTTTGCAACTCAAACTACCTGGGCGATTCTTCGGGTGGTGGTCGGGGTGATGATGGTACATAACGGTCTTGATAAACTCGGTAATATTGAGAGCTTCGCCAAAGCCTACGTTGAGTTTTTGGGCTTGCCGTTCCCGATTTTTCTCAGTTATGTGGCCGCTCTGACTGAGCTAATTGGAGCCCCCTTGGTGGCTTTTGGCTTGTTGACCCGTCCAGCGGCGCTAGGTTTGTTCTCAACCATGTGTGTAGCCATGTATCACCATGTGAAGGTGGCCGGGCTGAGTCTGCCCTATCTGGAGCTTTCTGCGATCTATGCGGCCTGCTTCCTGTTTTTCTTGGTGAATGGAGCGGGTCTGTTTTCAACCGATGCCCTCATTGCCAACTGGTTGGATGCTAGCGCCTTGTCAAGCAGAGCTAAGCAGCTGATGCGGTTAGAGAAGGCATATCAGGGCTCTGACGCTTCAGAAACATTGAAGGCTTAATCGCTCTTAATTGCTTCTCTAAATCGAACAAAATCAGGTTTATTGGAAGGACGTTCTTTGAGCGTCCTTTTTATTTTGGATTTTGGGGTATGAGTGAGTCATGGTGGACTCTAGATGGCGGGTAAAAGGGGGCTTCCTTGGATGAAAAGACTGCGTTTTCAGCGCTTGCAGGTTATACAGCAGTTAGACCCCTGGCGAGACAACTGCAAAATTGCTCGGCTGGTTGCGGGGTATGAGTTTCCCTGGGATATGACAAAAGCCCTGGAGATTGCTCTGTTACGGACTTTTTGTGTGCCTAGTATCAGCCATCTGCTGGATAAGACTGGAGAATTTGCGGTGCGATCGCAAAAGCGCTACGACGACACCGGGCTAATTGTTTCCAGCATCTTCAAATGGGGCCATGATAGCGAGCAGGGCAAAGCTGCCATTGCCCGCATGAACCGGATCCATAGCCATTTCCCCATTAGTAACGAAGACTATCTGTACGTCCTATCAACCTTCATTTACGAACCTATCCGTTGGATTGATCGCTTTGGTTGGCGTCAACTGTGCGAGGTTGAAAAGCAGGGGTTGTTTTATTTTTGGCTTTGCATTGGCGAACAAATGGGGCTTCAAAGGCTTCCCAGCACCTACGAAGCATTTGAACAGTACAACCTGGCCTACGAAGCAGAGCACTTTCGCTACTCGGCGGCAGCCCAACGAGTGGGAGAAGCGACCGTAGCCTTATTTCTAAGCTGGTTTCCGAGTCCACTGCGGCCCACCCTTAGGCCTTTGGTCTATGCCATGCTGGATGATGGGATGCTAGCTGCCTTTGGCTTTCCAGCACCAGGAAGTTTACAACGGCGGTCGGTGGAAGGGGTGTTGCGATTGCGAAGCCACCTTTTGCGTTACTGGCTACCCCGGACTCGGCCTGGCTTCTATGTTGATGAACCTCAGCGCAGTTATCCAAAAGGCTATCAGCTGGAAGATATTGGTCCTCCCACATTAATTGCCCGCTTGAATCGCACACCAGATTAACGTCTGCACAGAAAAGGCATTCCGGCTAACTCTGGCAAGTTGCAGAGTGATTGCGGGAATGCCTTGATAGGGATGAAAGGATTGAAGAAGGGATAAACGGAGTTTACTTCTTCATGTCCTTTGCCATGTTACGGAACATGTCCATGCTGGTGTCAGCTTGGCGGCGGTTGAAGGAAGGTTGCTCTTGCTTGGGGGCGCTTCCATTGGCTTCAACGATCTTGATCTCAGGAGTGCCGTCTTCTTTAAGACGCACACTTTCCAGTGCAGAGATTTGCTTAATGCTTTCGATCTCAACACTCACGCCTTTTTTACGGGCAAAGGTGCGCTTAACTTTTTTGCTAGTGCGCATGTAGTCGATGTTGCCAAAAGACTTGGCATCATCAGGCTCTAAAAAATAAGCTTCTTTGTCCTGGGGAGTAGGAGGTTGTGCTGCTTCCTTTTTGCCATTTCCACCAAACAAACCGCGAATAAATCCGGTCATGAACCTCTCCTGCGTCATCAATCAGCTGCATTGCCGATCTCTATATTAACTTTTGTCCATGAAATAATCGTTTTCTGAGACACAACTCAGCCTTACTTTCAAAACCATTTAGCCATTGCTGCCCCTAAAGTTTTAATTGGTGAGGCTGAGTTAATGATTACTTGCTTCGGTAGTTCACTTAAATCTGACAGCTTTGAAGATGAGAGAAGCGACGTTTTCTGTAACGTTGGATGAAAGACCATGAAAAACGTTAAGCAGCAATTAGCGATAGGTGTCTTTCTTCAAGTGAGTCCAATCAGCCTAAAAAACCCCAGATAACAAGCTTTATCCGGGGCTAGATTCTATTTCAGTGGGACAAACTTGAATGGGTTAGCTTTAGGAGAACACGCTCAGAGTTTGTCTTGGTAGTCCTCTAACAGGCGCAGAAGCTCGCGCTGGCAGGAGGTCGGCAAAAAATCGAGCAGAGGCAGTTCACGACGACCTCCACCGATGGTCACAGTCATGCTTTGCAAAGCATTGGTGATGGCGCTTTCCGATAGATTTTTATCTTGCAGCAGGGGAAAGAGTCGCTCGGCAACTAGGGTGTGAAGCTTGGCTTCGCGTAGGTATAGGTGCCACTTAGCAATATCGAGGTAAATGTTGCCACCAATGTCAGCAGCTAGGGCTTCGATTTTCTCAGAGGTGGTGTAATAGGCCATAACTAAGATCCTTCTTTACTCGCAGCGTCTTCTTTGGGCGTGTACGTGCCTGAGTAATCTGCGATCGCAAACACATACACCGCATGAGCCACTAATCCCACTAACCAGATAGGGGTAAACTTGCTCACCCAAGGCACCCAGACCGGATTGAGTTGATGAAAGAACCACAGCCCAGAGTTGATTGCAGAAAACACCGCCACATGGGTTGCAAAAGTCATGCGGTCATCTAGGCGGCGAAAAGCAGGGTCGTTGCGGTCGGGTTTACGGGGCCAGCGGGGGGGCATAAGGTCTTACAGATGATGTCTCTGTCTCTATTGTAAGTGAGGAGCGAGGGTGAGGTGGAGGCGCGATAGGGTGAAGGAGTCGATAGGGTGAAGGAGTAATGGGTAAGAGTAAGCCTATTGACCGATGTACTCGCCTGACTTGCCCCCGGTTTTCTTGAGCAGGCGGATGCCGCCAATTTCCATTGACTTCTCCAAGGCTTTAGCCATGTCGTAGAGGGTGAGAGCCGCGACGGAGACGGCAGTGAGGGCTTCCATTTCAACACCCGTTTCGGCTTTGATTCTCACGGTAGCTTGGATTTGGTAGCCGGGGAGTTCGGGGTCGGGGGTGATGTTGACTTCGACTTTCTGGATTGGCAGCGGATGGCAAAGGGGAATCAGGGTTGAGGTTTGTTTGGCCGCCATGATGCCAGCGATCCGAGCGGTGCCGAGCACGTCGCCTTTGGGGCTGTTGCCTGCTTCGATTTGAGCTAGAGTCTCGGGCTGCATTTTGACGTGTGCGATCGCAACGGCCTCTCTGACGGTCTGAGCTTTGGCTGAAACATCGACCATTTGGGCTTGTCCTTGCGGGTCTAAATGGCTGAGAGCGGTTTCAGCACCCGTTTCTGACTGTGTCATAAAAAAATCTGTATTTGATGAATGTATTTGATGAAATTGTATGTTAGGATTAATAGCTGTTGAGGGCGTGTAGCTCAGTGGACTAGAGCACGTGGCTACGGACCACGGTGTCGGGGGTTCGAATCCCTCCTCGCCCGTTAGATAAACAAAGTAGGGGTACTGCACGCAGTACCCCTACTTTGCTTTAAAAGCATTTTTGAAGTGTGCTTGGAGCGTTAACTGTCCACGCTGTAGACGTCGTGGCCCTGGCTGAGAGAAAACCGCAGCGAGTGCAGTAAATCTTTGCTGGAGGCGGTGACAAAGATAATTAACCCCAGGAAGGTCATTAGCCCAGAGATACCAAAGGTGTTCCGATAGCTAATGAGGTCAGCAACGCTGCCAAAGATGGGGCCAGCTAGGGCAATGCCGATATCGAAGCCAACCATCACTAGCCCAAAGATGCGTCCTCGTTCGTCGGGATGAGACCGATCACCCATCAGTGCAGCAATCATAGGGATTAAAGTCCCGGCTGCACCCCCTTGAATAAGGCCTGCTAGTAAGAACATCGGGGCGCTGTGGGC
>DATNQF010000243.1:0-36203 GCA_036702855.1 Trichocoleus sp.
TCTTTGGACTTGCGATCGCAATGGTTCTGTGGTTTCTGGGAGGCATCGTCAACGCCTTTGACTGGTGGTTTCTCAGCTGGCTATACCAAGACATCAGCATTCTGAGGGCAAGTGCCTTTTTGGGATTCGGGGTCGGGCTCCTATTGCGAATTAACCGATTATTTCCAGACGTTAGCCGATCTACACTTCGAGCCAATCCTGATCTGAAAGGTCTACTCAATCGACCTTTGGATCTCCCCATCGATAGCCAACCTGTTGAGCTGCAAGGAGTACTGATAGGGCGTTCTGGCATTGCCAACTGGCTCTGCCAAGACGTGATTCTAAAAACTTCGTCAGGTCTAATCAGGTTGCATATCTTGTCGTCCTTTGGCCCTTTTGGGAATTTCTTCTCTACCCTGGCTCATCCAGAAACCTGGAAAGGTCAAGCAGCGACAGTCAGTGGATGGGCTCGCCGTGGGGCCACAGTGTGGGTAGATGTGGAACGTTGCCGGATAGGCGGGAAAGTACTCGCCCTTGCTAACCATCCTCTTTGGACAACATTATTGAGTCTGGCAGCCTGCTTATGGGGCGTCAGAATTCTTTTTAGAGGATACTAATGTAAAGAATCGTTGCAAAAAGAGGCGATCAGTGTTACATTGCTTAATAGAGTTCCAGCAAGCCTAGCGTGGCTGATCCAAACCAGCTTGTTTGGTCATCCTGCGATATGCAGGCGATAGGTATCAGGTTCTCCTACTCTCAACACAGCAAATTTGACCAGCCGCCTGTCGGCTGGTTTTATCTTAAAGATTTTGGATCAATCCTTTGAAAAACAGGTTTCAGGCTCATTCCGTTTTAGATACCGTGTTACCTTAATTATTGGTCTACGTATGGTTTACCGTTTAGCTTCGAGTAGAGTATCCTCCGCAAAAGCGGCACTCGCTTGCCAGCACTACTCTTCACACGAGAATAAATTCACTTTAAGACCTTAGTTTTTGAAAGACGTTATTTTTGAGGTCAGACTAGAAATTTCTAAAGCTTGATCAATTATTTTGAGATCTAAAGTTCAGCGGCATTCGTCTGTTGGATAACTAATCTAAGTTCATCCCATGTCTAGAGTGTTAACCCAGAATTTTGATTGGAAGCTTTTTGGGAAAGCGTTCAAAATAATATAAAAGCATCTTTATGTGTAGCCGAGAGAGTTAGAGGTATCTTAGATGTCCATTCGCTTATACGTTGGCAATCTTTCAAAGGACTTAGAACGTCAAGAACTAGAAGCCGTTTTTGCTGAGCACTCAGATGACATTGTTTCAGTCAAGCTGATTTCGGATAAGAAAACTGGTAAATGTAGAGGGTTTGGCTTCGTAACTGTAAAAACTGACGAAAAAGCTGACGCGCTAGTCGAGAAGTTTAATGGTTATGTTCTGAATGATTCAGAACTCAAAATCGAGAAAGCTTTACCCCGCAGCAAAGGTAAGGATGAAGCCCCTGAGACTTCGGAGAGTGAACCTTCCCGTCGTCGTTCTGCCCCGAATCCTAAGGGAGGAGCCCGGAAGAAATCTACAACTGTTAGCGATTCAACAACAGCCGCTCAACCTGACCCTCGTTGGGCAGGAGAACTTGAAAAGCTGAAGCAACTGTTGGCTGCTCAGACAACTTCTTCGTAGACCATACACTCTTTATTCTCAACAAAGAGGGGTTAGCTAGGCTAACCCCTCTTTGTTTTTATGGCCCTTAGGCAGACCTATAGGCATCAGAAATAGGAGAAAAAAGAAGCAATTAGTTGAAGATTGCCCAATTAGCTTTTCCCTTAGCAGCTTCAGAAGACTTTAGCCGCTTCAGAAGAAAATTGCCCGTTTTAGAAGACACGGGCCCGCAACAAGGCATCAGGCAAGCAAACTAGCTTGCGCACAGAAGGAACGTAAGCGCGTCGATTGAAAACGTCGTACTGGTTTTCCTCGATCACGTCCAAAATTTTGCGGTAAAGAATCAGGGCAGACCAAACTGGCCAGCGGGCATCTGGGCTAAGAACACTGATGCCCCGCTCAGCCTCTGTATAAAATTTGCGGGCTCGCTGAATTTGAAACTGCATGAATGCTCGCCAGCGGTCATCAATGACTCCCCGCATTAGATCTTCTTCGCTGTAATTAAAAAGCTTCAGATCCTCTAAGGGTAAGTAAATTCGACCTCGTCGAGCGTCTTCCCCAACATCACGCAGAATATTGGTGAGCTGATTAGCAATTCCTAATGCGATCGCTTCCTGAACAGGGTTGGGCTGAGCCTTATAGCGGTTCCAGGGAGCAGTATTTTGCTGAGTGTCGACTCCCATGACGGTAGTAGACATGAGCCCGACCGTACCCGCTACTCGGTAGCAGTAAAGCTCTAGCTCCTCAAAGGTTTCATAGCGAGATCGGTAAAGATCCATTCGCTGCCCTTCGATCATGTCTCGAAAGGGCTGAATGTCAAGAGGAAAATGCTCCAGCGTATCTACGAGGGCAACATCCTCATCGTCCAACGGGCGACCTGCGAATAAAGACTCAAGATGAGACTCCCACCGATCCAGAGTCGCCTCGTTGGTGTACTGTGCCTGCGGCCCATCCACCAGTTCGTCAGTCCGACGACACCAGACGTAAATTGCCCAGATCGCCCGGCGTTTAGGCGGCGACATGAGCAATGTACCCATGTAGAAAGTCTTGGAGTACTTAGCGGTAATTTGCCGACACAGTTCGTAGGCTTGCTCGGTAGAAGCCAGGGGTTTTGCAGGGGGGGAGTCAGACAATTGCAGCATTAATGAGCAGACTGGAGAAGCTAAGGATGTCTCAAACAGGTAGGCAGTTCACTGGCAAGGATAGCGCTAGAACCCCAAAAACCGAGAAGATCATCAAGCGTGTGCAAGTGTTGCCCATCCAAGATTACACCTATCAATGCTGCTCTTGCGACAGCAATCCTCACAACCTAGCTTGATACTATGCGGGAACCTTCTCCAAGAAAGGTCTGAGCCCATCATCTGACTTAGAGCTTGAGGTCTGATCAACAGCTTGAGCAGCGAGTTTACCAGACAACACGGCACCCTCCATACTTCCTAGGTATCGCTGCATGGTGTAGCTACCCGCTAGAAAGAAGTTGGACACAGGGGTCTCCTGTGAAGGACGACAGGCTTGCCGTCCGGGAGAAGCCGTATAGACAGAGCGAGGCGTTTTAACAATCCTGGATTTGAGTAATTTAGCAGGATTTTCACCCTTAAAGTGCTGGGGTAAAAGCCGCTCTAACTCTTGCATCGTTGCTTCTAGAATTTCTTGCTCTGACTTATTGATCCAGTCTTTGGCAGGAGCAAGCACCAATTCCAGCATGGACCGATCAGGATTAGAGTACTCCTTGCAAGTGTTACTCATATCGGCGTACACACTGAGCAGTGGGGATCGGGAGAACAGCAACTGATCTACATCAGTCAACTTGCGATCAAACCAGAGGTGTAGGTTGATTACAGGTACCCCTTCTAGGCCATCGAGTTTCTGGAAAAATTCGTCTCGCTTCCAAGGCTCCGGCATCAACACCTTCATCACATCGACTGGCATGGCCGAAACATAAGCATCTGCCGTGATAGTTTCATCATCAGCACCGTCCAGACCCCGCATTAAGAAGCCTCGCACCGTACCGTCTTCATTTAGCAAAATCTGTTTCAATGGCTTCTTAAGATGAACTTCTCCCCCTCGCTCTGTAATGTAATCAACCATTGGCTGACAGAGCCGCTCAGTGGGAGAACCATCAAGAAAGGCAATTTTAGACCCGTAACGCTCTTGCAAAAAACGGTTCAGCGCAGTAAGCGGAACCGTAGCAGAGACATCTTCCGGGTTGATGAAGGTTAATGCCTTTGAGGCTGCAATAAAAATGTCTGAGTTTACCCGCTCATCGACTCCCTGCAAACGCAGCCAGTCTAGAAGCGAATATTGATCCATGTTTTCAACATACTGCTGGCCCCGCACGACAGCAGGCAGCAAGCCAACCGCAAATCGAATTTTTTGTTCCCAGGTCAGCATGTCGTTGTTGCGAAGAATGGACATGATGACGTTCAAGGGGGCGGGAATGTCAGGCACATCAAAGCGCGACAGAACACCTGGCTTCTCAGGCTGATTGAAAATCAGCGTGTGTTCCTTCCACTGCAACCGATCTTCAATTCCCAACTCTTTAAAGAGCTGAAGCATATTGGGATACGCCCCAAAGAAGACGTGGAGTCCGGTTTCATACCAGTCGCCATCTTCATCTTTCCAGGCGGCAACCAATCCACCTAGGACATCCCGGCTTTCTAAGACAATGGGCGTGTGCCCCGCGTCCACCAAATATTTTGCACAGGATAGCCCTGCCAGACCTGCGCCTGCGATCGCAACTCGCATGACCTGCTAACCCCTTAATTGCTGAACAACTTCATCGAAACTCCACGTTTCACCAATTATATGTTGCAAACCGTTACATTTTGCTCATGATTTCTGTCCTCCTTCCCAAGCCTTCCCTTGAAGAGCTGCTGCGAAAGACAGAACGCACAATCGCTAAGGAAAACGAGGATCGCAAGAAAGCCAGCAAGGCGATAAGATAATGGATTCTGGAAGATTTAGCTAGCCCAGTGTGCGCTGCCTAATAACAGCTAAGGCGTTGCCTTGATAGTAGCTGAGACAAGGTTGCAACTCACTACACTGCTGGGCTAGCTCACTGTTCGTGTTTGTTGCTGGGGGCTACACTTGTGACCAAATCTAATTTTGACTTTTTAGCGGAGTCTGATCCGCAGATTGCTGACATTTTGCATCGTGAGCTTCAACGTCAGCGTGATCATTTAGAACTGATTGCCAGCGAAAACTTTACCTCCTCTGCGGTGATGGCAGCACAAGGCTCAGCCCTCACCAACAAGTATGCTGAGGGCTTACCCAGCAAGCGTTACTACGGGGGTTGTGAGTTTGTCGACCAAGCCGAACAACTCGCTATTGATCGGGTTAAGGAACTCTTTGGGGCAGCCCATGCAAACGTTCAGCCTCACTCAGGCGCACAAGCCAACTTTGCCGTTTTTCTAGCCCTCCTGCAACCTGGCGATACCATCATGGGGATGGACCTGTCCCATGGAGGACACCTGACTCATGGCTCTCCCGTTAACGTTTCTGGGAAATGGTTTAAGGTTCAGCACTACGGGGTAAGCCGTGAAACTGAACAACTTGATTTTGATGAGATCCGGGCACTCGCTCTTCAGCATCGGCCAAAGCTCATCATCTGTGGTTACTCTGCCTACCCTCGGATTATCCATTTTGACAAGTTCCGGCAGATTGCTGATGAGGTTGGCGCTTACTTGATGGCCGATATTGCTCACATCGCTGGCCTAGTTGCGGCTGGAGAGCATCCCAACCCGCTGCCTTACTGTGATGTGGTCACAACAACCACCCACAAAACTTTAAGAGGACCCAGGGGCGGCCTAATTCTCACCCGGGATGCCGAATTGGGCAAGAAGTTTGACAAAGCTGTATTCCCAGGCTCTCAAGGAGGCCCCCTAGAACACGTGATTGCAGCTAAGGCAGTCGCGTTTGGAGAAGCCTTAAAGCCAGACTTTAAAACCTACTGCGCCCAAGTTATTGCTAATGCCAAGGCCCTAGCGACTCAGTTGCAAGCCCGAGGCTTCAAGGTGGTTTCGGGCGGCACTGATAACCATCTTGTGCTGGTCGACCTACAAAGCATTGGTATGACAGGCAAACGGGCGGATCAGCTAGTCAGTGAGGTTAACATCACTGCCAACAAAAACACGGTTCCCTTTGACCCCGAATCTCCCTTTGTTACCAGTGGACTCCGATTGGGCTCTCCTGCGATGACCACACGTGGTTTGGGCACCGATGAGTTTGTTGAGATTGCCAACATCATTGCGGATCGCCTTCTGTCCCCTGAGGATGAGGGAGTAGCGCAGAATTGTCGTAAGCGGGTTGCCGCTCTGTGTGAGCGGTTTCCTCTATATCCCCACTTGGGAGGACTGATTCCCGCAATGGCTTAGAGCGAGTTCGACTGACTATCTTTCCCTAACTTGCTCTATCGCAACTTTTCTAGAAGCTCCATGCAGTCGCACAGAAAATTAAAGCTTGCGCTTTATGATCTGTCATAATCTGCATGGAGTTTTTGCAGTAACATTTATTCGCTTTTTGACCGCTAAAAATATCCTTTAAGCTGAGTCGCTATAGCGGGATGTGAGGCGACGAGATGCAATAGCACCAGTGGAGGATGAAAGTCCGCCTCATGGTTTTCGCCTTCAAGCTTCTTGATATGTTGTAAACCCTCCATCAAGTATGGGAGTCCAGATGCCATCTCATCTGTATCACTTCTTTGCCTTTGTTATTTCGGCTGTGGTTGTCCTAATAGCCACGCCCATTGTTCGGCAGGTGGGGCTTAAAAGTGGACGGGTTGATTTACCCGGTGGACGCAAGGTTCACAACAAACCGATGGTGCGATTAGGCGGCGTTTCCATTTTCCTGGGAACCCTAATTGCCCTTCTGATGGTTTGGGCTTCTGGCGGCTTCTTGAATGCCACTGGTCAACATTTGGCTCCCCCCGAAGAATATGCAATTTGGGGGGTCACGCTCGGGGGATTGGCCTTCTTCCTGATTGGCCTAATGGACGATTTGTTTGGCTTGTCCCCATTAAGCCGTCTATTTATGCAAGCGACGGTTGCTGCGATCGCATGGCATGTTGGCGTCAGTATTGACTTTCTCACGGTTCCTTTCTACGGCCTAGTGTCCCTACCTGACTGGATCAGCTTGCCCGTCACCGTTTTTTGGTTGGTGGGCATGGCCAACGCCATTAACTGGATTGATGGGCTAGATGGCCTAGCAGCAGGGGTTTCTGGGATCGCAGCTGTGATTATGCTAGTAGTCACTCTGTTTATGGACCAGCCAGCCGCTGCCCTGATTGCAGCTGCGATCGCGGGAGGAGCCTTGGGCTTTTTGCGTTACAACTTCAACCCCGCTCAGATCTTTATGGGAGATGGTGGAGCCTATTTCATGGGCTTTACCCTAGCTGGCGTTGGCATCATCGGCTTGGTGAAAAGCGTGACAACGGCAGCAGTATTCCTGCCCTATCTGATCTTGGCCGTCCCTATTCTAGACATGTCAGCAGTCATCGTTGATCGCATCCGCTCTGGCAAATCCCCCTTCACTGCGGATAAACGCCATCTCCACCACCGACTGCTAAAAGCAGGGCTCTCCCATCGAGTTACCGTTCTCTTTATTTACGTTCTCACGCTCTGGGCTGGCAGTCTCGCGCTCGCCTTTTCTGGGATGCCTAGTGGAGTTGCTTACGCTATTGGAGCAACAGCATTGCTGAGTTATACAGGATGGCGAGTTCAGCAGCGCTACCGCTAATCAGGAAGACTTGTAGGCTGTTTTTCCGAACTCACGGACCCGGTGTCAAAAACCTTCCTTCAGTAGGGATAGAGGTAGGGTTTGAGAAACTGAGTGGCGCGGTAGACATAAAAAACCTCTGTTACAGCCCCAGCCCGCAAAATAGGAATCTGAGCAATTTCTTCTAAGGTTGCAAAATTCTCCCGGTATTCCTCGACAATTTCGGGCTTCTCATAAAAGCGCTCCAAAGTAATGTAGAGCGCATCTTTCCCCAGCCAATCCCACTGATCAAACCAAAAGGCAAATCCCCTAGGGTCTTGACTAAAAGCCGTCACTGAAATGTCTTTGAACGGGTGAATGGCCATGGCTAGATAGCCACCCAAATAGTATTCATTGGTAAAAACAAATCCAACTTCATTTAAAGCAGTTCTAACAGGCTCGGAAGCTTGGAAGCTACGGCTCAATTGCTGCACATTGATCAGGTCTCTGGAAGGATCGCTTTTAGAGTCGATGAACCCTCCAAGCAGGGAATATTGGCCGGATTTTTGAAAAGTTCCTGTCGTGATGTGCAATAAGGCAACGCTAGCCAAGGTTGCCAGAAAGATTCCGGAACCCCACAGCCAGCGTCGAACCAACTGAGGCTTTTGGTGCTGCCACTGGACTGCATAGCTAGACAACAGTATCGCCATACCCCAAAAGCCGGGAGCAGGCCAGGCAGGCAAGATTTGTTTTGATCCGCCTAAGTAGGTAAACCCTAGCAAAATCGGCAGAGAAATCCAGAGGATAAGAGCTTGTTTTTGGCGCAGTTGTAGAGTTGGGGGTGAGACAGGCGTCGCTTGAAACTGGCGTACATGTGACAGCAGTTGTCGTCCTGTTACCCACCAGAGAGGAAACCCAAATCCGGGAAACAGGTAAACAATCATGAGTAGCCAGAAGCCAAGCATTTGTAGCAGGTTAAACCCCTGATCTTCGACGCCCTCAAACCGCATGGAAAGCTGAAATCGAAAGGAGATCCAGTCGTGTTGCAGATTCCAATACCAGAGGGGAAACAGGGTCAGACCGAAGAGGAGCAGAGCCAGCAAAATCCAAGGTGACCTAAAAACTCGGCGAAATCGGTGGCTAGCCAAGCAAAACAGCACAAGACTAAGAGCCAACACAAACCCGTGGTATTTTCCCAAACAGGCTAATCCCACCAGCACCCCAAATAAACTGATGCGCCAGGTGGGTACATAGGGTGACTTTGCTAGCGAGGCCGTTTCGTCCGAATTATCCGAATCGGCAGGAACGGGAAAAAACTCGATCGCAGCCCAGTAGAGCGTTGCCGTCCAAAATAAAATCAGCGCGTTGTCGGGTGAGGTGAGAATACCAAAGGCGATCGCAAAGAGGGGTACTAGGGTTGCGATCGCAAGTGTCATGCGGGCTACTTCTTGCCCAAACAGGTGTCGTGCCGCCAAGTAGAGCAGTCCCAAATTGAGGGTATGCAGCAGCAGCGCTCCAATGCGAATGGTGAAAGGAGAGATAATCCCGGTTAACCACCAGCCCACTCCTGTTGTCAGCGCTACTAAAGGGGGATGGTCAAAGTAGCTCCATTGCAAATAGCGGCTATAGAGGTAGTAGTAAGCTTCGTCAAAACCCGGAAACAAAAAGGCCGCAATAAGGGTGCGCACCAGCAGTCCCCCGATCAAAAGCCAAACAATCGTTCCCAAAGTCTTTTGGGGCTTAGCAGGCCAAACATTCATGCGATCAGGTCTCACAATCGAAACACAGCAATCTGCTTAAGGTACATTCCGCGTTTAAGGGAAAGTTTGAGACAAGCAATACTCACCCATACTTCCAACCAGAGTCTAAGCCCGACAGGAAGCCAGCAGTCACGGCAGTGAAGGCAGAAAATAGCAGCAGATCAGGCTGTGCAATGTTAATAATGACACTATCTATCCACCCCCCCTACCCCATGCCATGAACCTGGAAGGCCAATTGCAAGACAGCGCTGAAATCATTTGTGTTGGCACAGAACTCCTGTTGGGGGACATCCTCAACAGTAATGCTCAGTTTTTAGCTCAAGAGCTTGCCAAGCTAGGCATTCCCCATTTTTATCAAACGGTGGTAGGCGACAATCCGAAGCGAATTCAACAAGCAGTGGCGATTGCTTGTAAACGCTCACGCTTACTGATTTTTACTGGAGGGCTTGGTCCCACTCCAGACGACTTAACTACAGAAACCCTGGCTAACTTTTTTGACACCCCTCTAGAAGAGCGCTCTGACATTTGGGCTGATATTCAGCAGAAGTTCGCCCGTCTCAAGCGGCCTTTGCCCGAAAGTAACCGTAAGCAGGCTTGGCTGCCAAAAGGAGCAATGGAACTGCCGAACCCGACAGGTAGCGCTCCAGGAATGATTTGGCAACCCCAACCCACCTTGACCATCCTGACTTTTCCGGGCGTGCCTAGCGAGATGAAAACCATGTGGCAGGAAACTGCCGTGCCCTATCTTCAAAGTCAGGGCTGGAGTCAGGGTACTTTAATTAGCCGCACGCTGCGCTTTTGGGGCATTGGTGAATCAGCTTTGGCAGAAAAAGTGGCTCCTTTCTTAGAGCAAACTAATCCTACCGTTGCACCCTATGCCGACCTGGGAGAAGCGCGGCTTAGAATTACCGCCAAGGCTACTACCGAAGCAGATGCTCTGGCTTTAATCGAGCCGATTGAAGCAGCCCTGCGGGAACTGACTGGACAGGATTGCTACGGCCAAGATGATGATACGTTAGCCTCTGTTGTTGGAGAACTGCTGCGATCGCACTCGCAGACCCTGTCTGTAGCGGAATCCTGTACAGGGGGCGGTTTAGGTCAACTCATCACCCAAGTGGCAGGCTGTTCCACCTATTTTCTGGGTGGGGTGATTTCCTATGACAACGCGGTGAAAATCAATTTCTTGGGAGTAGATAGTGAGGTCTTAGCCCAGCAAGGTGCTGTCAGTACTGCTGTAGCCGAGCAGATGGCTTTGGGTGTGAAACAACGGCTGCAAACCGATTGGGGGCTCAGCATCACTGGCATTGCAGGACCTGGTGGCGGTAGTCCTGAAAAGCCTGTAGGGCTGGTTTGCATTGGGCTGGCAACTCCCGAGCATACTTGCCACAGCTATGTCCATACCTTTGGGGAATTCAGGGCACGCGATGGAATCCGCCATCTCAGTGCTTCTTTCGCCCTCGACCATCTCAGACGAGCCCTACTTTAGTCTCAGACTTGCTCCAAAAAGGTCAAGAGACCTCAAGGAAGAACCCTTGATCATTTTCTTCAATTGGTTATTATGGTTACATGCTATCTAACAGCAGTCCCATCTTAGTAGGTGGTGACTCGCTCTCGGATTTGGGCATTCTACCAACCGGGAGTGCTAAGCCGACAGGGAGTTTTTCGCTGATGGATTACATTGAGAAGGCTCTAGAAAAACTGAGAGAGTGGATTGATCGCGTGATTGACACTCTTTTAGGTCCCGAAGTTCAGCCTGAGCATGAGCCGATCCCGATCCCTGTGGATGATCGCAATTATCATCGCTAAAAGTTTCACTAATTAAAATTTTTGATTAGGGTTTCCGACCTTTGCTCAACATTCAAATTTTGCATGGGCCTAATCTAAATCTCCTAGGGACGAGAGAACCAGGAATTTACGGTCGGCAAACTCTTGAGATGATTAATCAAATGTTGGTAGAAGAGGCTCGACGGCTGGAAGTGGCTGTCGAGTTTTTTCAATCTAATCATGAGGGAGCTTTGATCGATCACATCCAAGCCGTAATGGGACAATCCCAAGGAATTGTGATTAACCCAGGTGCCTACACTCACACCAGTGTTGCCATTCGAGATGCGATCGCAGGGGTCGGCATTCCCACCGTCGAAGTTCACCTGAGCAACATTCATCAGCGGGAAGCCTTTCGCCATCACTCCTATATTGCTCCCGTTGCTTTGGGTCAAATTGCTGGATTTGGAGCGGAGAGCTACCGCTTAGGATTGCAAGCCCTCGTTAACTATTTGAGATCTCGCCCCGTCTAGCTTCTGATCGCCTATCTTCTGTAGTCACCTGGTTGCTGGTGACATAATTTCTGGTCATCAGATATCTTCCAGAACTCGGTACAATCAGGGTTGGCTGAAAGGCAATTGAGGTTCTGTTGTGACTGCGACCCTGCCCACCATCAAGCTTTTGAAAAGCGCCACTTCAGAGGCGTGGCTTCAGCAGGCTTTAGCCCACCTAGATACGATTCTGCTGGATCATTCCCATTGTGAGCGCAAAGCAGCTGGGGTAGCCCTTAACCTAATGTTTCGATATCCCTCTAGCGAGAAGCTAGTGCGGGCACTCACAGCCATTGCTCAGGAAGAACTCAGCCATTTTGAGCAAGTCAACCAATGGCTAGAGCGGCGCGGTATTCCCCTACGCTCCCTGACCCCGCCTCCCTATGGAGCAGGCCTCACTGCCCAGGTTCGCCGGGAAGAACCAGGACGAATGCTCGATACGCTGTTGGTTGCGGCTCTTATCGAAGCTCGCAGTCACGAGCGATTGGGGTTGTTGGGTCAGCACTGCCCAGAAGCTGAGTTGGCCCGGTTCTACCGAGGGCTCATGGCCTCAGAAGCTCGTCATTACGGAGCCTATTGGGTACTAGCAACTACTTACTTTACCCGCGCGGAAGTAGATACCCGACTAGAAACTTTGTCCATTGCCGAAAGCAACTTACTCGCAACCCTCCACCCCGAACCCCGCATCCATAGCTAAAGAGCTGCACCTACAGAGTATGCACCAAGTTTTTAAGGCGTTTCTAATCCGAGATTGGCAACCTTCGGATCGAGAGGCTGCATTTAATGTTATTCGAACAGTTTTAAGTGAGTATGGTCTAACTTGTGAACCTGTAGATAGTGATTTAGATGCTTTCCAGGTTGAGGCTCATTACTTGGAAACGGGTGGAGATTTCTGGGTAGTTGAGCATCAGGGCCGGATTGTGGGCACGGGGGGTTACTATCCGATTGGTCGAGGAGAGAAAAGTGTTGAGATTCGGAAAATGTATCTCTTGCCTGATGTCCGAGGTCAGGGCCTCGGCAGACACTTACTGGATACTCTAGAACAGACCATCCAGCAGAGAGGCTTTAAGGAAATCTGGATTGAGACAGCTAGTGTTTTGAAAGAAGCTGTGATTCTTTATGAAAAATCAGGATACCAGCCAACCTCAGGAGTGGAAACGGCTCGGTGCGATCGCATTTATGTGAAGCATCTGCGGTTTCCCTAAGTTCGCTATAATCGCCTCATTGAGACTGGTACAGGCCGTTTTGATTGCCATCTATCCCGGTAGCTTCGATCCAATTACATTTGGACACTTAGACATCATCACACGGGGCAGCCGACTTTTTGACCGGGTCGTTGTTGTCGTCTCCAGCAATCCCAACAAACTCCCCCTATTCTCTACGGAAAAACGGATCGAGCAAATTCAGCTCTCCGTACAACACCTGCCCAACGTTGAAATCGACTGTTATGAAGGGCTAACTGTCACCTACGCCAAAAGACAGCAGGCTCAGGTAATCCTGCGAGGGCTGCGAGTGCTCTCGGATTTTGAGAAAGAGCTCCAAATGGCGCACACTAACAAAACCTTGGCTGATGACATTGAGACCCTCTTTCTCTCGACCTCGACTGAATACGGATTTCTCAGCAGCAGCTTGGTTAAAGAAATTGCCCAATTTGGTGGTCCCGTCGATCACCTTGTTCCCAACCATGTAGCGAGAGATATCTGCCAATGCTACGCCCAGACCCAACCCCCCGCATCAATTCCCGAGCCAATGGAACCGGGGAAACCCCGACCGATGCCGCTGGACAGGCTGGCCTCTTCTCCACAGCCGGAGGGGTAGATATTCAGCAGGAACTCAACAAGCTAGAAGAAATCATTCTATCTAGCCCTCGGGTCCCCTTGAGTGGCCGCACTTTGGTAGAGGAAGATCAACTTTTAGATCAACTCGACTTGATCCGACTGAGTCTGCCAACAGCCTTCCAGGAGGCAAATCAGGTGATTCAGCAGCGAGACGCCATTCTGGCTGAATCTCAGCGCTATGCTCAAGAGCTCATTGCTGCTGCAGAACAGCAGGCGGCTCAAATTCTTGATGAATTAGGCATTGTCCGTCAGGCCGAGCAAATGGCTCAACAGCTGAAGACCCAGACTCAGCAAGACTGTGATGCCATGCGATCGCAAGTCCTAGCTGAGATTGATCAAGTGCGGCTCCAGGCTCAGCGAGAATGGGAGTCCATGCGACAGCAAGCACTCTCCGAGAAAACCGCTATTCAAGAAGATGCTGACGCCTATGCCGGGGATGTACTGGGTCAGTTAGAGCGCCAGTTAACCGATATGCTACGCGTCATTCAGAACGGTCGCCAACAACTGGGGCGCTCCAACGGCGAGGCGAGTAGTAGCCCTTCCTCCTCAGCAGCAAAGCGACCCCAAGAGCCTTCTGGGAACAGTTCACCCCGCACCAATTCTACTCCCCGTCCCGATCGACCTCGTCGCTAGTGAGTAAAGCGTGGGCTTACCATGATCAGCTACCTCAAAGGAATCCTTAGTGACGTCCAAAAGCCGGGCGGCCACAAAATTATCGTCACCCTGGAAGTTAACCAGATAGGCTATGACGTGCAGGTTGTTGCCCGAATGTTGCCAGATCTGCCGCCGTTGGGAGAGCCAGTCCAGATCTTCACCCACCTACAGGTTCGAGAAGATCAGATGACTCTGCTGGGTTTTAGCACTCGCGAAGAGCGAGAGCTGTTTCGTCAGCTTGTCGGCGTAAGTGGAATTGGTCCCCAGATGGCAATGGCACTGCTTGACACACTAGGGGGTGAAGAGCTGATACAGGCAATTACCGGAGGCAATACCCGGTTGATCTCCCGAGCACCAGGAGTTGGCAGCAAAACGGCTGAACGTATTGTGTTGGAGCTAAAGAATAAACTTTTGGAATGGCAACAACAATCTGGAATTGTTTTGATGCCTACAGGAGGACCAGCCGTTGCGATTCAGGAAGACGTGGAGGTAACGCTGCTAGCATTGGGTTACTCTAGCAGCGAAATCGTACAGGCTCTACAAGCCGTTGGCCGCAACACCACTCTAAGTAAATCCGCCGATTCAGAAGCTTGGGTGCGTGAGGCTATTGCCTGGTTAAGCCGTTGACACCCTTCGCCCGCTTGATCGCAGTGAGAGCTAGCTGTGTTATGATGTCTAACTCTGGACTGTTATGTTGTCTTTGAGTACATCATCTCCCAATGGCATTGTTGCAAGCGCGCAAGCAAGAACTGATCTCTGATTTCCAAGTGCACGAGACTGACACCGGGTCAGTAGATGTGCAGATCGCTATGTTGACCGAGCGAATCAACAAACTTAGCGAACACCTGCAAAAAAACAAGAAAGATTATTCCTCCCGTCGGGGTCTGCTTAAGATGATTGGTCATCGTAAGCGCCTCCTCACTTATTTACTGAAGCAGGACAGTGGTCGTTATCGAGCGCTTATTCAACGGCTCGGGATTCGGGGCTAGAGACTAACTACCTAGTATCCCTGACAGCTGCGAAGTAGGTTTTTCTGTACTGGATGTATGCCTTCTGATTCTCCGCGCAATTCTCTTCCCTTTGAGCCGAAAGCCAGTAAGCGCAAGAAGAGTGTTTCTGATTCTGCCAAAGGGAAGTCTAATCAGAAGCAGGCTTCTAAGGCCTTACAAGGGAAGCCTGAGCCACAAAAGATAGAGAAAAAAGCGGTTTCATCCACTTCTCTTCCTAAATCACCCTCATCTCGACCAGACACCTCCATTCCCGAGGTCGTTAGTCGTCGGATGTTGCGGCGCATGATCATCTTTTCAGGCTTACCTACAGCCTTAGGGGTAAGCATCTTCTTTCTGAGTTATTTCCTACTCGTCAACCACGTCATTGAGTTTCCTAAGTACGTCGTTCTGTTGACTACCCTTGGCTGCTTCGGGTTAGGGGTGCTTGGACTTAGTTACGGTGCCCTCTCTGCCTCCTGGGATGAAGATCGCCTAGGAGGATGGTTTGGGGCAAACGAGTTTCAAGCTAATTTCGGCAGGCTTACTGAGGCTTGGCGCTCGTCCCGCAAACCTTCTTAAAACGACTACCTTATTCCGCCTCTTCCTCCTTATTATCTGCGTCGGTAGAGGCAGCTTGCATCATTTCTTGAATTTGAGCTTCCATCTGCCTCAGCATACGGATGATTGCAGGCAGAGTTTCCTGCTGAGTAACCGAGAAGTTTAAAGTTTGGCGACCTCGATCACGAATTTCTGAGAGCCGTTGTTGTAAATTTTGGGCAATACCGAGCGCATCTCGGCCTAAATTCTCAATCTGCTGCTGTTGATAGAACTTAAGCGCTGTTCCTCTAAGAACCTGTAAAGTTGCTTCTTCTCCCTCTGCAGTCGGCATTACCCGGAACCGTAGCAGAACGCGATCTCCTTGAAACAGGCGCTCAATTTCAACCTGTTTAGCCTTACTCATCCGAAGCATCGGCAAATGAGTCAAGCGCTTAAACTCGTTAATTACCCCCTGAAAGGTTTCAAGCGAAACTGCATTTAGGACCGACTGCACAACACCATCTCGGCTCCAAAGAATTCGCCCATGGTCAGGGTGCCACTCAAAATACAGCCGACCGATACCCTCTTCTAAAACTTGGCTAAGCAAAGCCTCCATGAGACTTTTGGAGGAAAGTTGGTGCAATACCTCCAGGGACATAGAGCGGTATTTGGTTTCTATTTTCAGTTCTAATGGCTGTGAAGCATCGTCAACATCTTTAGACGTTGAAACAGGCTTACGAGTTACCGCTTTTGCTTGTTCGGGAACCTGACTGGCAGGGCTATCTACGGAAGCTGTAGGTGGAGAAGCGGGAGCTTTCTGCGTATGACGTTCAGCCTCCAACTCCTCTGGTGTATCTACAACCAGGGTCGCTTGGCTATTTACGAAATTTGAGGAAGTTGCGACGCTATTGGCATCTTCTTCTGTAGATTGTGCAGTGCGCTGTCTAAGCTGCTTGATCTTAGCTGCATGACTAAGATACCGAGATAAGCTATCACGATGCCAATCTGAAGAAACCTTCCAAGTAACTACGGAGTAGTTAATGTAGGAAATTTGACGACGGACATATTCGGCTGCGGCCTGATCTACCGGATTAACCATGCCCAAGTTTAAGCGGCTACCCTCTATCCAGAGAGGTAGAACTTGATAATACAAGCAGGCTTCAAACGGCAGAATGCCATCAATTAAAGTGAACATCTCATCTGCATTGACTCGATGTTCGACTAAAGCAGCCTCCCTGGACTCTTCATGGGCGGAAAAAGGCTGTGCCGCTGACGAATCTTTAGGCGGTTGCGACATGAACTGAAACTGGTACTCGTTATTCCTATCCTAGGGTTGAACTCCCTATGGCGTCATAACCTCGTTTAAATTGTTACCTCACCTTTAAGAGAGACAAGCCCGGCTCAGTCCTACCTTCAAAGGAGAAACTGATCAAAAGAATTAGGCTGATAGACAAGCACGTAAACCGTCTAAAGCTAATCGCCCTTGGTTCGTAGCGCCTGCGCTTCTAAATAAAGCTGCGCCCATTGCGTCTGAATCTGCTTGGGCTTAAGCTTTAGGATCTGAGAAATCTCATCTACAGTCTTACCAAGTTTGAACTCTTCTAACAACCTTTTTTCCTGGGTAGTTCTACCAGCCCAAAACTGCTCCCACAGAGAAGGTTTAAGACCAAAATTGTGTTCCTGAAGAGATGTTTTCAGCCAACTAAACACCAAATCAGGCTGTTCTCGTAGCGTAAAGACACGAATAGCATGATAGCTAACTTTCTCTCGTAATCGGTAGACCTGTTGTATGGGCAGCTTTAGGCGATCAGCAATGACTTCCTGGGAGTACCCTTTTAGATGAAGTTCTAGCCATTGAGCAGCTGTTCCATCCAACGAACGGGAAAGATAACTCAAAAAATCTTGTTTCACCTGCTCCCGCAAAGTCTGCTGCTCAGCTAAGCCCGTTTGCTCTTGATAGTTGTTTAGAGCTTCCACGTCTAGTAGGCTTAGTGACATTTCTGAATCCTCCCCACTAATCTCATCTGAGACTAATCGAATCAGCTCTCCAGACGGCACTTGAGTCATGCCTCCCTTCTGGGAACGACGTAGGTGATTGACAAAACGGTAAATAATCAGGGGTTGGTTTCGAATTGGTCGCAGGCAATACTCCTCCAAGCTGGCTAGCATTAGGAGATTGCGAATCCGAGCATTTTGAGTGCATTGGCTGATCCAAGCAATCTGTTGAGCGAGATGGCGATCGCTCTGAAGCATCTCTTGAATCACCTCTTGGAGTACGTCCACAACTGTCCGATGACGGTCGCGACTTAAGGCAATCCAAGTTTTCACCTTGCTGCGAATAAGAAAAAGGCTACTTAGGCGTTTAATGAGATGCTGATAAGCCTTTTCAGGCCCCACTCCCCAATATCGCTGCTGAAGAATTTTGTAACGATACTCAATCGCTTGACAGGAGATTTGCAGATCATCAGCAGACATCCTATCAAAGCGGCTAACATCTTCCCCCAGCAACCAATTCACTACGCTGCCCTGAACAGCCTGTTCCTGGCTGGGATAATCTGATTGGAGGCGCAAGCGCCAGTTTTCAACAATTTTGTCTGCAACGGACATTTATGCGCTGCCTCTCTTACCAATCTGCATGCTAGCCGTAGGCTTATCTTAATATCCACGCTCCGCAAAAGTACGATTACAAATTACCTAGAGCCAATTAACTAGCATCCTAGAACAAGCAACGCACGCAAAAACACAATTCAGCAATGTGCTTTTGTATACTTATGGCTTTCCTGCTGTTACTTCACCTATCTAAGTGAATGCCGCCAGGACAAGGGTTTCCCTTCTGCTAGTCAAGATTCCTAATAAAGTAAAGGCAACGTGAGCCACTTTATACAAACTTTATGGGAAATCGGTGAGCTCAAAGTTTCTGCGAAATTAAGAACTTAGCGATTTCAAAAGTAACCATTCTACGGTTATCCCTAAACTAAAAATGGATCAGCAATCAAGGGTTTTGAAGCTTGAAATAGGTGCTTCGACCTGGGAATGTCCGAAGGCTATTTAAAGTCAATTATCTACCTTCAAGCAATCATCCACCTTCGAGCAGGACAAGAGTGCTGTCGAGCGCATGAAGTTAATTGTCAGCGACTTGTTCTCCTCAGGAAATACCATAGGGATACATCGAAATTAGCTATGTCATTTTCTCAGGGTACTCATAACGGCAGCCTGGGTATGCAGGAGCCTCATCCCTCTGCTACATCTCTTATTAAGAGAGCAATTGATATAGTAGGCGCACTCTTTGGTTTCTTGATTCTAGGGGTCATTTTTCTACCCATTGCCCTTGCAATCAAGCTAGACAGTCCTGGGCCTGTACTCTACTACCAGGAGCGACATGGGCTTCAGGGCAAAGCCTTCAGGATCTGGAAGTTTCGCTCAATGGTCCAAAATGCTGAGCAAATCAAGGATTCCGTCACGAATGAAGCCCAAGGATTAATCTTCAAGAACAAGAATGATCCTCGTATTACCCGCGTGGGCAGGTTTCTGCGCAAAACTAGTTTGGATGAATTTCCTCAATTCTGGAACGTTTTGATTGGAGACATGAGCCTAGTGGGCACTCGTCCTCCAACTAAAGATGAAGTCACTCGCTACAGCGATCATCATTGGCGCAGACTCGATGTTAAACCTGGCTTAACGGGCCAATGGCAGGTAAGTGGTCGCTCAGCCATTAAGGACTTTGAGGAGATTGTAAAGCTTGATTTGCTGTATCAATCTATATGGACACCGGGCTACGACTTGCGAATCATTTTGAAGACCCTTTTGATTCTGATCAATCGAGGCGGAGCTTACTAAATTAACTACACCTCATGTGTTGAAGCTGTTGGCGTCACAACCAGGTTGTCTCGGTGAATAACTGTATCTGCCCCTGAATAACCCAGGATAGTCGGAATCTCATCTGAGCGCTTCCCCAGAATTTTCTGCAACTCCTGATGACTATAATTGACGATCCCCCGTCCGACCTCTTCTCCGCCGGGATCGCACAGTTGCACAGCATCCTGACATTGGAACTCGCCCTCAACTTCAGTAATGCCTGCAGCTAAAAGAGATTTTCCAGCCATCCGAATAGCCGCTACGGCTCCTGCATCTAAGTAGAGCCGTCCTGTTGGAATGAGACTATTGGCAATCCAGCGTTTACGGGCATTTGTAGGGCGGGGATGAGGCACAAACTGGGTTCCCACCTGCTCACCTCTGAGGATCTTGAGGATGTTGCCCGGATAACGCCCCTCTGTAATTGCCATCTTAATTCCAGCGGTAGTCGCAATCCGAGCAGCCGCTAGTTTTGTCACCATGCCGCCTGTACCCCAAGCTGAGCCTGGCTCACCGCTCGTCACATTGAGATCGGTGAGCTGTTCCAATCTTTCAACCCGATGAATTGGCTTTGCATCTGGATAATACCGGGGATCAGCAGAGTAAAGCTTATCCACATCCGTGAGCAGAAACAACCAATCTGCTTCAACTAGGCTAGCAACCAGTGCAGAGAGGGTATCGTTATCTCCAAACTTCAGCTCTTCTACTGCTACTGTGTCATTTTCATTCACGATGGGAATAACCCCCAATTGGAGCAACTGGCGGAACGTACGGTAGCTATTAACGTACCGGGAACGCTGTACCAAATCGCTGCGGGTTAATAGTACCTGAGCAATAGGCTGATTTAAGGACGTGAAGAGATCATCGTAAACTCGCATTAAGCGTCCTTGACCAACCGCCGCAACGGCCTGCTTCATGGAGATGGTTTTTGGACGCTCTGTTAATCCCAACCGCCTACAACCCACGCCCACGGCTCCTGAAGATACGAGAATAACCCGATGCCCTTGGGTTCTTAAAAAGCTCAGGGTTTCTACTAAAGTTGCAATTGTGGAGAGAGCAAGGTGACCAGACTCAGGGGAGGTCAGGCTTGAGGTGCCGATTTTGACAACGAGGGTGCAAGGAGAATTCACGAACGCAATACAGGGTGTTTGGACTCACAAGATATCGTATCGGCTGAGTGTACCCTGGCAACAAAACAATTTAGGCGCTCCCTCCAAATAGCGGAGGTGAGCGCCTAAAACTTTCGCGCGAATATATTGACTAGGATCTTTATATTTGCTGATCCCATTGAATAACTAAATTTATAGTCTCAACTCCAACTCCTAAAAGCCGAGTTCATAATGTTTTCTTTATGTTTCACGACGAAAACTTAGCTTAAGGAGGGTAACGATTCGTCAACTTCTATCGAAAGGCGCAGTAGGGCGATTATTTACGGCTGCTAAACCGCTTGAGGTTGAGGCAACTCACAGCTTTTTTAGGTTGGATTGCAGGCCCTAGGGGGTACTAGGATCTAGAGTGCAGAGAAACTCCCAACTGCTGAGTCAACCATACTTCCAAAGTCCGGATGGGGTGTTTGCGCACGACTTCTCCTGGAATTAGCATTGGCTCCACCAAAATTGTGAAGAGACCAAGCCGATTGCCAGCGAGCACGTCAGTAAACAGGCGATCGCCGACCATTGCAATTTGATGGGCTGGGAGGTTCATGGCTGTGATTGCTTGTCGAAGCTTACGCCGAGAAGGTTTGCCAGCCCCACTAATGTATGGAACAGAGAGGAAAGAAGCAATCCGCTGAATCCGAGGTTCATGCAGGTTATTACTAACTAACCAGATGTCAGTAAACGGTTTTAATTGATTAATCCAAGAGAGGATTTCAGGCGTCGTCTCAGACATGCGCATGGGAACTAGAGTTTCATCTACATCCAGCACAACCCCTTTAAGTCCCTGACGCTGAATTAGCTCCGGTGTCACGCCTAACACGCAGTCTCCTAGGACAAGATTTGGCTGCAGTAATTTTCCCCAAGTCATGAGGCAGTTCCCCTAAAACAATTTGCAAACGAGTTGCCTAAGCCTTGAGCGATGCTCAATTACTTCCGGAGGGTGGCTTTTGGGCATCGACCGCATCCCGGATTTTGGCTTGGGCAGCTTCGTGCTCAGCTAGTGTACGGCTGAAGACGTGAGTACCGTCGTAGCGGGCCACAAAGTAAAGATAGTCAGTTGCCTGAGGTTTAAGACTTGCTTCTAAACTGGCAACACCAGGGCTAGCAATAGGCGTTGGTGGTAAACCTGGGTTGAGATAGGTGTTATAAGGAGAGGGAGTTTCAACCTGGGCCCAGGTTAAGGGGTTCTCAGGTGTTTGCTCAATTCCGAGGCCGTACTCAACCGTGGGATCTGCGCCTAGGGTCATGTTCTGCTTTAAGCGGTTGCTAAACACTCCGGCAATCAAAGGACGCTCGTCAGGAATAACCGCTTCCTTTTCAACAATGCTGGCAAGGGTTACCCAGTCTAAAAGGGCCATAGGGGCTGAGGGTTGTTGCTGGTAGAGGGGAAGCGCAACTTCCTCAAAGCGAGTCAGCATCTGATTAACAACCGCCTCGGGTGTAATCTCAGCAGCGGGTAGTTGGTAAGTATCGGGGTACAGAAAGCCCTCTAGGTGGGGAAGGGTATCGGGCAGCCAGGGAAAACGGTCTCTAGGCACTTTTCCGGTAGCTGCCATGAAATCAGCTGCGGTGAAAAAGCCCTCAGATTCAAAGTATTCAGCCATTTTTTTACGGTTCCACCCTTCAGGAATCGTAAAATTTGTCTGAACGACTTGGCCAGACCAGATCGTGTTTGCGATCGCACTTAAAGGTTCGTCAGGCGAAAGTGAGTACGTTCCTGCTTGAAAGCTACCACTTTTGTCCTGTAGAGTCTTCCAGCGAGACCACAGATTCCAGGCCAACGCCGAACGAATTACACCTGCCGTTTCCAGGTCATGCCCAATTTGCTGACCTGGAGTGCCAGGAGGAATTTGAATTTTGACCGTGTTATCTACCTCACTGCCCTGAGCCGAAGCCACAACCACAGGGGCACTGGCCCAACTCCACCAAGCCCATCCCTGCCAGGCAGCAACGGCCATGGCAGCAGGAAGTAGCAGGACATAGAACAGGCCCTTAGCCCACTGAGATTGTTTAGCCATTGTTCTTAGCTAACGACAAATCACCTCGATCAAAACAAGTTCTACAGTTGATTACTCAAGCATGTCAAACAGTTTTTCTTCGAGACTAGACCGGATCTGCTGAAATTCTTCCGGTGTTACGACCTCTAAGTCTCCTTTGGCCGTGCGTCGGGCAAAAATGAGTAAGGGATCAAGCGGCGTACACAGGGTGTACTCCTCATCCTCATAGAAGAAGGTGGCTAAAATTTGGAATTCTTCTGTAGAGCCATCTTCTCCAATGTTTAAATCATCCAGTTCCAAGGTCAAGCAGTCATCCTCCTCTGCTTCCGGTAGTTCTCCAGAAGCAGTCAGAGTAATGGCTGTTCTTTGGAGCATCAGGTTCTGCTCAGCCAGGACAGCTTTGGCAGTGGGAAAGATGGCACTGATCTCGTCATCTTCCACGTCCATCAAAACCTCTTCGTCCTCACCCTCCTCAGTACGCCACACAAAAATTTCGATGGGCGCATCTACGGGCAGCAGCAACAGGTACTCTTGCTGACTCAGTTCGAAGGTCTGCTCCACTACACACGGTAGAGTAAGTCCGGTTTCATCCGTTAGCAGGACAGTCGATTCATCGTATTCCATTTCGTCAGCCATGTTGGCGTCTCCTCACTTCCTAGGCTGGCTATCCGAGAGGGGGATTTCCCCAAAAGCCTCCCTTGCGAGAGTTTCCCGTCGCCTATCTAACCATTGTTGCAGGATAATGGCCGCTGCTTTACGGTCAATCATGCCTTTATGTCTTGAGGGGGATTTATTTTCAGCGTGCAAGAATTGCTCCGCTTCAAAAGAGGTCAACCGCTCATCAACATACTCAACGGGTAGATTGAGCGCGGCTGATAAGCGTTTGGCAACTTTTTGCACTTGCCTCGCCTGAAAGCCAAGCTCGCCAGCCATTGTATAGGGTAAGCCAACTACTAGCACCTGAACTTGTCGTTCTTCGGCTAGGTTACGCAACGAGGTCAACACTTGCTCAAAGGATTTACACTCTAGCGTAGTGATACCGGAGGCAAGTAGACCCATGCGATCGCAGCCTGCCACTCCGATGCGTTTTTTCCCCACATCCAAGCCCAGTGCAGAAATGTACTTGATCGCCAACGTTCCTTATTAACCTCCCATTGAAACAGGGTTTTAGCCCCATCACTAACTGCTAATCAGGCGTTCCCTCATCCAAGGACTCAGAGTCAGCAGCATTTTCGGCCCCTTCTGGACCCTGAATTTCAAACCGATGGGGTTGAGAAGTGCGATCGCTCTGCCCTGCATTGTGTGCCCCTCCTTGGCCCCTAGTAGAAGGAGTTGAAAAAGAAGCGCTGCTAGACAGAGAAGACCACTGGTCAGTTGACCAGGAAATGCGGCTAGGGATGGGTTTCCCAACAGGCTTTAGACTTGAGAGCACATCAGATAACTGCAACCCCTCTAGCGATAAGGGCTTAGCCTCTCGTACCTTATGCCAAACCGAGCGGGACATCAGCAGGGCATGGTCCTGAGGTGATGCCTGGATCTGGTTCAGATACTCTTCCCGCTCAGGCTGGTAATCCAGAGAAGCCAACCTCAAACTTTGAGTCGGGAACGGCTGCAGGATCCGAGCCATCTGAGCCAGCATTTCTGGATAAAGCCACGTATAGGCTGGATGAACCATTAGGTCAGCTTGGTGCGGTTGCTGACCATCTTTAACAATTGAAAGTTTGAAATACCCAATAGCGGCTTTGCGCTGATGCTCAAACACATAAGCGCTCACAGTTTCGGTCTGCTTCCGCCAGCGCTCAAAGCTAGCGGTCATCACCTCAATCGCCTGCGTCTTAAAATCCTGAATCTGGTGGTCAAATACCTGGCGCACCAGCGGCGGCATAGAAGCTGTATCGAGTTGATAGAGCAGTTGAGCATCCGCATTACTGACTGGCAACAGGTTTGGCAGGTCAGGCTCCCGCTCTGCCAAAGTCTGTAGTTGCTCAGAGGAAATACACCAGTAGGTGAGCTGGGCTAGGGGCTGAAAGCCGTTAAAACGGTACAAAGCCAAGGCCGACGTGTTGTTAATGTCAGTCTCAATAACCCAGGTACGCGCCTCCCAAACTTTATCAAAGCAGTAGCGCAACAACCGCGAACCCACATCAAGAAAACCAGAGGCCAACCGCTCTGATAACACTGCCCGATTAACCGCGATATGGTTGACCTGCCAGGTGCTACGCCCTCGGTTAAAGGGGGAAACCTGAATCAGACCAAAGAGTTGACCATTTTGCTCTGCGACAAACAGGGTGAAGGGCTGGCGTAAGGGATTGGGCATTACGCTCAATGCCTTGAGTGGGCCATACCAACGGCAAACGCGCTCAATCTCCTGAACAACTCGCTCGGTAGCTAGCAAGTCTCCAGCATCCAAGTCGTCCACAGTCCACTGCTTTAGTGTATCCAGGTCGCGGTACTGGAGTGGGCGAATGGTTAGGGTAGAACTGGTTGATGCGATAGAAGCCATAGATCGTACCTAGATACCTGTTGAATTGCTCTACCGGAGATTTTGTCTATCCTAACCTAGAGGCCAAAATACCTGCGAGCGGCCCTACAGAACCGCCCTCAATGCTGACAAGTTGCTGACAAGTTAATGATGACAAGCTAGGACGACACAGTCGTTGGGCGAACTAAGACAAGAGGTGTTTGTTCATCTGCATTACCCGCAGGATTATCTCGCAATGCCTGGATCAGTAATTGAGAATCTACTGCAGGCGTAGCTGCCAGAATTTTAACGGCCTTTAAATCGTTGACATCAACGATGGCCGCTTCTAAACCAGTAGCCTGACGAATTTGCTGCACCACCTCTTCAGGATTGGCTGGTCCCAGCACAATAAATTGATCGTAAGGGGGCAACGTGCCGGTGACATCGTCGATTAGACGGGCCTGTTCTCCAGCAAGTTGATAGAACATGCCGGGCTTACCTAGAAACTTCTTAGCGATCGCACCTGCGACAAAGGCATACAGTACCCGCCACGGCCCCACAATATCTACCAACGTCTGCATGCCGCAAGCAGTTGCCAAGCTGGAAGTGGGCATAAAGTAGTAGCACAGTCGCCTTGCCACCCAACCGGGTCGGACATCCTGCGGATGCCGCCAACGCCCCTGCATAATAGCCACGGGGGTTTCTCCCAAGGTGATGATGTCGCCTGGCTGAGCATTGGACACGACATAGCGCTTCACGACTGAAACAGGATCATCGAGATGGGTTAACAGGTGCGTGGGTACTGGCAGGACTTGGGCAACCGGGGTCTGTCGCCAGCCAAGCTGCTCATCAGGATTGGGAAACTTCAAGGGCACTACAACATGTCCCTGTTTAGGAACGCGACCTTGAGGCCCATAGGTAACATAAGGAACCCTGACCCAAAGTGCTTTTAGCGCCCTGAGATCTGGCCCTTCAATGTCGATCCGAATTTGTAGACGTGTGGTCTTTCTGAGCTTGACAATATAGGCAAACCAGTAACTATCTGAACGGGCCTCCGCATCGGGATGACGAGGCGTAATTTCAGCCTTAACCGTGATACCTTGCAAGGTATCACCAGACAGCAAAGTCGTTTCGACGGTAAGCTCTGGCACCATCACTTCGGATGCTGTCGTCCGGTTAATCAATTCAGGCTCGCCGACAATCACATAGTGCTGGGGTTCATAGACCTCTAAATTCCACTCCCCCGCCCCAAAGACCAGATTATTTCCCTGACGTTTGCGATATTGCCACTCAATCAACAGCCATCCTGCTGCAATAAGAAGGACTAACCCACCCAGCACACTGCTAATGACACCAGTAATCACTGAATTTCCTCACGCCCTGCACAATCATCTGGCGCTTCGCGCCTCCCTATAGAGTCTATAGAACTTTGTCTCCCTTTCAAGGTCAACTCACCCTAAGCTCCTCTTAGGTGAAGATGGGATTGCTCATGTACATTTACAAAACTTAGGATTTGAGGCACGATTTCATAAATAAGTGTAGAAAACAAGCTGCCTAAGTCAGATTTCTAAAAACTCTTATTCTTTGCCGTTACTACTCTGCACACCACCTAGGGAATGCCATGAGACATCTCTTGACTGTCGAGCGCGCCTGTCTATTTGGACATCTTGCCTCTATGGCCTTTGGTCTGGCTGGATTGCTTCTGGTCATGCCCCACCCTGAGTTTCTAACCCACGTTCCTGCTGGTTCAACTCTCTTTCAATGGAGCATGGCTGGGGGTGGCGTCGTGTACATCCTATTAGGGGCTTTAACTGTAACTCTTCATGCCTATCGAACCCTGGGCTTAACTGCTCTACTCGGCTTTTTCATTCCGTCTGTTGGCATTTCTTTAAGCAGCGAACTGCTAGGAACCAGCACCGGCTTTCCCTTTGGAGACTACAACTATCTCAATGGGTTGGGTTACAAGATAGCAGGGCTTGTCCCCTTTACCATTCCACTGTCCTGGTTCTATCTAGGTCTTTCCTCCTACCTTTTGGCACGAGCAGGATTAGCTAAGACAGCTTCCTCCTCTCGCCTAGGCATCTTCAGAGTTCTAGGGGCAATCCTGATCGGTGCAACTCTTCTCATGTCTTGGGACTTTGTTCTAGACCCAGCTATGAGCCAAACGGCAATGCCCTTTTGGTACTGGCATCAGCCTGGTGCATTCTTTGGTATGCCCTACCAAAACTTTGCTGGTTGGTTGGGAACAGGTGCCGTTTTCATGGCGATCGCAACTTTAATCTGGGGCAACCGCGCTCAAAGTTTCAACTTGGATCGAGAACAGCTAAATACACCCCTAGCTGTTTACCTCGGCAACTTTGCCTTTGCCACTGTAATGAGTTTGGCTGCTGGCTTTTGGGTGCCTATCCTACTCGGTATCCTGTTGGGTGCTTTACCCGCCGTTCTCTGTTGGCGGAAGGGAGCCACTTCCTTAGCCAGTGAACCGAGCCTGACTGTGCTTGCCAATAACCCAGTGGAAGCTGCGGTGGTCGCTCCTGTCGGAGTTGTGACTAAGTAGATTCAAAGCTATATATCCCGCATCCTTTCAGCCATTCCTCGCACCGGGTAAAACCATTGTTTTTCATCGCTTTGCTGCCTGCTGAAGTCGTGTCTGCGCCAGTAGTTTTCCTAGGCCTTGGGGTAATTCTGCTGACTGTGCAGATTCCTCCATTGCTGGTGCTACTCTCTCGACTGCTTCAGGGGCCAGGGCGGCGTAAACCTCTTCAACCGCAGACAGCAACTTCCGATCAACTCGGTGCTGTTAGCGTTGTGGTGCCAACCCTAAATGAGGCCCATCGCATTGGCCCTTGTCTGGAGGGATTAAGTCGGCAGGGCTATGAAGTGCGGGAAGTGATTGTAGTCGATAGCCGCTCTACAGACGGTACACCCGACCTAATTAAACAGAGACAGTTAAAAGACCCAAGGTTTCGCTTGGTCACGGATGATCCCTTACCTACAGGCTGGGTTGGACGTCCCTGGGCCTTACACACCGGATTTCTCCAGAGTTCTGAGGGAAGTCAGTGGATCTTGGGAATTGATGCAGATACGCAGCCTCAACCAGGGCTAGTCTCTGCCTTAATCAGAGCTGCAGAGAGCGAGGGGTACGATCTCGTTTCCCTTGCGCCTCAGTTCATTCTAAAAACGCTAGGTGAGCTCTGGCTACAGCCTGCCCTTCTAATGACGCTGGTTTATCGGTTTGGCCCTGCTGGGGCCGAAACTGAGACACCCGAGCGAGTTATGGCCAATGGTCAATGCTTTCTCTGCCGCCGCTCTGTATTAGCCCAATTGGGCGGGTATGCCTCTGCCCGCGCCTCTTTCTGTGATGACGTTACCCTCGCTCGTTATGCCGCGGCCCAGGGAGCTAAGGTTGGCTTTTGGGATGGGTCTAGGCTTCTAAAGGTGCGAATGTACGAAGGGTTCACAGAAACTTGGCAAGAGTGGGGACGCTCTCTTGATCTTAAGGATGCGGCTTCAGTGGGGCAAGTGTGGTGGGATCTCTGGTATCTCATGGCCGTTCAGGCTCTGCCCTGGATCCTAGGGCCACTTCTTCTCATCATGACCTTGCTAGGCGGTACTTTATCCGGTCCATGGGCTCTTCTACTCTGGATAAACTTGGGTTTAATTGCGGCCCGTTTCGGCTTGCAAGCAGCAATCCAACCCT
The DNA here is from genome assembly GCA_036702855.1 of Trichocoleus sp. GTDB lineage: Bacteria > Cyanobacteriota > Cyanobacteriia > Phormidesmidales > Phormidesmidaceae > JACVSF01. The sequence continues at coordinate 28,571 of DATNQF010000243.1, forward strand.
CCTACGACTTAAGTCAAGCAGAAGGGAAATGGGCCTTCTGGCTGGCTCCACTTGCTGACGTGTTGGCTGTTTACCGCATTGCCCTTTCTTCAACCCGTCGGCCAACCCGTTGGCGGGGCCGCGAATACAGCGGTTTTACATCAGATCCGATCCAATCATGACCACTGGCTGAAAGGCAATTTAGCGAGATTGGCATTGAGATAGCGGGGGTCATCAGTTACCTCCAGGCCTATCCACTCCGGCAAACTAAAAGCGTAATCAGCCTGAGGCAATTCGACCTCAGCCACAATTAGCCCAGCATTGTCCCCTAAAAACTCGTCTATTTCCCAGACCAAGTCGGCAATGGGGACACGATAGCGCTTCTTCTCAATCAGGGGAGGATCACAGAGCGTATCGAGAATTTCGGCGGCTTCCTCTACCGGAATGGGGTACTCAAACTCAGGCCGCACGTTTCCCACAGGCGGTCCTTTCAAGGTCAGATAGCCTTGTTCCCCAGCAATGCGAACCCGGACTGTTCGAGTATCTAAAGTGGGGATGTACCCTTGCCTGTAAAGGGTAGCTGTTCCTAAATCTCGCCAATCGTCGCCCACGACCAAGAACTTTCGCTCAATTTCCTGTCCCATAGCTGCCTGCTTCCCTTTTACCCGCCTTCAGTATGGCTTGCTTGAGCGGATGCGATCGCATCTCTAACCCAACATCTTAATAACCACAGATTAGGAATTCAGATAGAGAAAGGCTTCTACTTCTCTAGCCTGAGGCTGAGCCGCCATTGCCCCCGCTCGCATGGTTGTCAGAGCCCCGACCGCACTGGCATAACGCAAAATTGGCTCTACTGTGGCCGATTCTTCTAGACTGGCCATCCCCTGCTTGGCTAATTGGTGAATCAGACCCGCCAGGAAGGCGTCCCCAGCCCCTGTCGTGTCTTCACTATCGACCTGAAAGGCTGGGAGACTGCCATGAACTTGTCGAGTAGCATAGCGGCAACCCTCAGCGCCAGCCGTGATGACAACTGCTTGAGCTTGGGGCAGATTTTTAAGAATTACTTGCGGATCACCTGTTTGAAATAGCCACAGAGCCTCATCTTCCGACAGTTTTAGCAGATCAACTTGAGCGATAAAGGGCCGTATTCGCTGAGGTGCGATCGCAATGTCTGGCCAAAAGGCAGGCCGCCAATTCAGATCTACAACTGTTATCACCCCCTGCTGTCTGGCCCAAGTCAGCGCCTGCTCCATCGACTGCCCAGTGTCTGCATAAGCTAGACCCAGCGTGCCCATCACTAAGAAGGCCGCTTCAGCAAACATCGCTTCGTCCAAACGCGCAACAGCCAGATGAGCATCTGCAAAACCTGTGGGGTCTGGTAGATGAAACCCTACAAACTGCCGATCACCCGCGGCATCCCGCATTACCAACACGACCCGGGTCGGTGCTGTTAAATGTCGCTGGATGGCCTCACACCGAACACCAGCCTGCTCTAACTGGTTGAATAACACCTCACCTGGGTCATCCATCCCCAGGCAGCCAACAAAGGAGGCTGGCGTTCCTAGCTTAGACAAGGCAACCGCTACATTTGCAGGAGCCCCTCCGGGATAATCCTGCCAGTTAACCAACGCGTTATCGACCTGATCCGGCTGTCCAAACAACCGATCCATCAGGCATTCACCCAGACAAATGACCTTAGCGCCCATTTATCCGCTCCTGCGGGCTGCTCCACACCTGCTAAGTTGGCACGTTTCAGCCCGTCTTGCAACCTCTTTTTAGAGTGCTGATCTCAATACAGCCGCCTTAACACATACTCAGAGATATCCAGCAGGGCCTGACGCGCCTCTGAATGCGGCAGCACTTGGAGGCAAGCAATGGCATCGTGGGCATGAAGGGCAGCTAGTTCACGGGATCTAGCAATTCCCTTGCTGCCATGAACAATAGCTAGGGCCTGCTCAAAGTCTCCCTCTTCTGCAAACTCCCGCTCAATTAGGGTGGCTAAAGCGGGATTTTCCTCTAGGGCATAGAGAACGGGTGCGGTCAGATTGCCGCTCCTAAGGTCCGAGCCGGCAGGTTTGCCCAAAATCTCATCAGAACTTGTGAAGTCGAGGATGTCATCTACAATCTGAAACGCCAGCCCTAGATTACGACCATAGCCATAGAGCTGATCGTTAACCTCCTCTGAAAGGTCGCTAAGTACCCCAGTCGCTTTGGAGCTATTGGCAATCAAAGAAGCGGTCTTAAAGTAGCTCTTTTCTAAATAGGCTTCAATGGTCAACCCAGCATCAAAGCGATTCAACCCCTGCTGAATCTCCCCTTCGGCCAGATCCATAATGACCTGCGATAGCAACTTAACCACGGTTAGGTTGTCTAGATTTGCCAAATACCAAGAGGACTGGGCAAACAGAAAATCCCCAGCGAGAACGGCAATCCGGTTGCCAAAGCTACTGTGAACCGTGGGAACTCCCCGTCGAACCTCAGCTTCATCGACCACATCGTCGTGAACTAGGCTCGCGGTATGAATCATTTCTGTAATTTCAGCCAAGCGCCTGTGCTTAGGCATGATGTCCTGACTGGGCAGAGTGGCGCGAGACAGCAGCAGCACAATCGCTGGACGGAGGCGTTTTCCACCCGCTCCAAACAAATGTTCGGCAGCAGCAGAAAGAATGGGGTGGCGAGCACCTACCAAACTTTTGAGATTTTTGGTCAGCAAGTTGAGATCAGTCTCGACCGGTGCAAAAAGGGAGGTTGCTGAAGTCATGGGCTACCGGCAAGGGCGTTTTAGTTACGAAATTTTACATAATCTGTCTTCATTCTAAGACAAGCCCACAGCAAGTGAAAGAAAACGCTGACCTCGGTCTTCTGACAAGGGCTAAAAGCTCCCTTCCGCAGGCTAAAAAGCGATGATTTTTTCAAGATTACCAATTTCCGCATTCTGGTTTTGGAGTTTTGTAAAAATAGACCGTCGTACACTCATTTAGAAGCATCTGTGTTATCTTAATAATTAAGAATTTCCCAAAAATAAATATTCAAAGTCGCTTACGTGATAAGCAGCGAGTTTGATGGACATCTCAAAGATGTGAGTCCATGGCTTAAGCATGATGTTTTTCGTGCCTAGCCTGTGTTTCTTTGAGAATCTTTCAAACCCAGCAGCCTTTGAGAATCCTTCCTAGAGTCCAGCTTGTGGGTTTCTTGGACGGCAAAATTCTCTGGGCTGTTGGGCTGCTGGCGTTAGCCTTTCATGCCACTGAGGGTTGCCTTGAGCTGGCTTCAGGAACTTCTTTCCCTTCCTCTGCTGCCTGCCCTACTACTGTCATGACTTCAAACTTCGCGGTTGTTATTATTCCTGGGCTTGCTATCGGCTACCTTTTGCTGGTGTATGGACTCCTGCTGCTGGCAAAACGGGCTGAGCGACCTAGTCGACCGGGCACCTAAAAACCTTTTCCACTCAGGTACTTCGCCCGTTCGAGAAGGTGTCACCCAAGAAGCAAGGTTCATCTCTGCCTCTTGGGTGAAGTTGCTAGTGGTCTAGCGGCGTGGCTGAGCTAGCTGGGCTGTTTTTAGGAGCAGCCACAGGTGGCAGGTGAACCTGACCGACAGGTGGGGTGTGCCCGAGCCACTGAACTGCTAGTCGGGCAAATTGACGAGGCGAGCCACTGACATAGAACTGGGTTGGCCAGGCTGGGCTACTGCTACGCAAGCCTAGGGCATCCAGTTCTTTGACCGCTGCCGCAACCATGTGGACCGCCGGATCCACAAAAGCGACCTGAGGCAGAATGGTCTGAACGACAGGAGCCAGGTGAGGATAGTGGGTACACCCATAGATCAGTGTGTCAATCTCCGCTGCCTTTAAGGGAGCCAGATAGCGCTCTGCAACCTGATAGGTATAAGGGTCTTGCAGTCGATTTTGCTCGATCAAGGTGACAAATTCGGGACAACCTACTTGCCAAACCTGCCGATCGGGAGAGACTTCTAGGATAGCTCGGCGGTAAGCGTCGCTTTTAACCGTGGCTGGGGTTGCAATTAAGCCGATTCGTTGGCCTTGCTGAGCAGCCGCCCGTGCTCCTGGCCAAATCAGCCCCAAGATAGGAAAGGGGTACTCCTGCTGCACCTGTTCTAACGCTAGGGCTGAACTGGTATTGCAGGCCATCATCACCATCTTGACCCCTTGCTCTGCCATCCAGCCCAAGATTTCGCGAACAAACTGGAGGATTTCTTCAGGGGAGCGGGTACCGTAGGGCAGTCTTGCCGTGTCTCCAAAATAGAGAATGGACTCGTTAGGTAACTGGCGGTAGAGCTCTCGTAAAACGGTTAAGCCGCCTACACCACTGTCAAAGATACCAATGCGTGCCGGACCAGTTGCTACGCTATTGAGAGCTGCCCAGTTAACCATAAGTAATTTTGCTCAAGATTCGATTATTGTTTTTAAGAGTTTAGTCGTATTTAGAAAAATTGCTAAAGGTTCAGGTGAACTATTCTCAATGAGATCGCACTTTTTAGGACAAATTGCTGCATTGCAAGCCAGTTTTATTCACCCAATCCTCCTATAGGGAAAGACAAAGCCTACCCTATAGGAGTTTTTTGGCTATTTAGGGCTCAAGTTGTTTCAGAAGACTCTGGCTGAGCAGGTGTGGTACTCCCAGAAATCACCTCTGAGACCGTGGCTTCTGCCAGGCTAGGCGCATCCTCTAAAGCCACTTCAGGCTCATCCCGGAAAACCACTCGCAGCAGCGGCGGGGCTAAAAACGTGGTCAATATAACCATGACGATAATTGCAGCATCTAAAGACTCGCTCAGAACACCACTAGCAGAGCCTACCCCAGCAAAAACCAGGCCCACCTCACCCCGAGGAATCATGCCAACGCCAACTGCTAGGCGATTAATTCCAGGCTGACCAAAGACTACAAAGCCCGTCACAACCTTTCCTAAAATAGCAACGACTACCAAGAATGAAGCAATAATTAGCCCTTCCCGGTTAGCCGGATCTAGCGGGTTTAGAACACCGATATCCGTTCGCGCGCCCACGGTGACAAAGAAAATTGGCACCAGGATATCTGCAATAGGGCTGATCTGCTCCTCCAGTTCTTTACGCTTGGAGGTTTCAGCCAAAATTAGACCCGCTGCAAAAGCCCCCAAAATGGCTTCTAGCTGAATAGCTGCGGCGACGTAGGAGAGGACAAAGGCAAAAATCAAGGAGCTGATAATCACCTGACCCCGCGTTCGCAGTTGGTCAACTACCGCCACGAAGTAAGGACTGAACAAGCGGCCCAAAAAGATAGAGCCGACCAAGAAAATCGTTGCTCCAATGATTAGATAAATCACGTTGGCAATCTGGATCTCGCCTGTCTTAGCTAAGCTGGCGACCACGGCAAGAACAATAATTCCTAGCACGTCGTCAAGAACGGCTGCGCCAATAATGATTTGCCCCTCTCTGGAGCTGAGGCGTTGCAGTTCGGCCAGAACCTTTGCCGTGATACCAATACTCGTTGCGGTTAGCGCTGCTCCAGCAAAGACGGCAGGAATGGTAGGAACCCCAAAAAGGGCAATTAACCCAGCCGTTCCAGCGGCGAATGGCACAGCTACCCCCACTACGGCCACCACAGCCGCTTGAGGCCCCACCCGGATGAGTTCTTTGAGGTCTGATTCTAGGCCGATTTCAAACAGCAGGATCACAACCCCTAGTTCAGCCAGGACGGAAATGACCTCACTTTCGCTGCGAAATACTGAGAAGATCCCTGCGGGCTCTAGGCCGGAGGTCAGACCCACTAACTTCATTAGCAGTGAACTGGCTTCCCCAGCCGCTTCTCCTGGAAAAACCACCAAATGGAGAGCTGAAATCCCAACCACAACCCCTGCAACCAGTTCGCCCAGTACAGGGGGAAGGTTGATCCGGGCACAGATTTCACCACCAAGCTTCGCTGAGAAGTAAATTACGACCAGGCTCAGCAGAACACTGGCGAACACCAACGGCTCCAGTTCTGCTTCTGAAGCCGCTTCTGCTAACCAAAGGAGGCTGCCAAAGCCGCCTCCAGAAGCTGCTGCCCCACTCTCTAAAAGTCCGCTCGTCCAATCCACCATGCAGACTGCAACAACTCATCTTTTTCAATTTACATGAGTTCTCAGAAGCCAGAGTGTTCAAAGTAGTCGGCCCAAGTTCTTACAGTTAGATAAAGACACGGTGGGTGAGAGAGGGCATCTGGCGACGGACTTGAGAGAGGCGAGAGGGGGTAATCTCTGCGATCGCAATTCCGGGTTCAGTCCCGGCATCTGCCAGCACAACACCCCAGGGGTCAATGATTAGTGCATGGCCGTGGGATTGACGACGCGCATTGTGAAACCCAGTTTGCGCCGGAGCAATGACGTAACAGGTATTTTCGATGGCGCGAGCTTGCAGCAAGACCTGCCAGTGGTCCTTTCCAGTAAAGGCGGTAAAGGCGGCTGGAACGACTAGAACTTCGGCCCCCATTTGAGACAAATGGCGGTACAGTTCAGGGAAGCGAACATCGTAGCAGACGGACATACCGACAATACCCAACTCCTTGTCAGGATAAACGTCAGGCAGCCGTTGACCGGACAGAACAATACTAGACTCACGGTAGGTGTTGCCGTCGGGCAGGTTCACATCAAACAGGTGAGCCTTTTCGTAGCGCATCAGCTCCTGACCATCTGGGGAAATCAGCAGAGCTGTGTTAAAAACTTTGCCTTCCTTAGCAGGAACGGGGTAACCGCCGCCCAAAAGCGTGACCTGATAGCGCTGGGCCATGGTCTTTAGAAACGCTTCGCTGGCTTTGCAGATGACTTCAGCCTGCTCAACTTTGGCAGCTTCATCTCCCAGAAAAGAGAAGTTTTCTGGCAGTGTGACCAATTCAGCCCCCTGGCGCACCGCTAAATCAATTAATTCTTCCGCTTGTGCCAAATTTTTGTCCAAATTTGGCACACTCGTCATCTGCACTGCCGCCGCCAGGTAAGACTTCATAGGGTTCTTTCAAATTTCTTGATCGGTCTCCAGACCTTTAATTTTAGTGGTTTATGAAACCCCATTACTGATACCTAATAGGAATCGGAAGCGTTCCTGGCCGCTTTGAATATTCCGTTTTAACAGCTGTCGTTCCGCTGTAATAAGGTGCAATATTCCTTCATGAATTTCATTCATTTTTAGGAGCAGCATTTTCGTTTGCTTGGTAGGCAGGCCCCTGTTAGGGTGCGTACTTAATCCCGGCGGTCTAGTGTGAGTCAACCCGCCTTACAAAGAGCGTATGGACATCGTACTGCTAGGGGTCTCTGCAACCCTCCTAATTGCAACAGCCATTCAAGGCGGCTGGGTTTTATATCCACTGCTGCTAACACTAGGACTTTTCTTCGGCCTCTATTGGTGGCGAGGTCTTACACCGACATCGCTCCTACACATGATGAAAGCTGGCGTCCTTAAAGCTCTGGGGGTCATGAGCATTTTGCTCTTGATCGGGACACTTATGGCTGCCTGGATAGTGGCAGGAACTGTTCCGGCGCTAGTCTATTACGGACTCATGCTGATCCAGCCAAAACTGTTTGTGCTATCAGCGTTTGGATTGACAGCTCTCGTTTCGATTCTGATCGGCACTTCCTTTGGGGCAGTGGGTACGATTGGGCTGGCGTTGATGATTATGGCTCGGGG
>DATNQF010000003.1:0-3409 GCA_036702855.1 Trichocoleus sp.
CATAAAGAAAGGAACTCAGCTATTGCGCATCATCAAAAAACGTTTCGGAATGTAAAGGTCTATTGAGTTGAGTTTCGATTTCTGCCGAGATCGTTTCCTGACCTAAGAAAGATATCCGGGGCACAAAGAAAATTTATTGTCTGTTTAATTGTTTGGCCTATTAGCCCCTCAAACGAACTTATCTTTACGCCTTATTGTTCCCACCTCATAAGTGAAAATAACGCTTTTTTTACAAGAAGCGAAGGGAGATTTTACCTCACAAAGAAAGGTAAAAAGCTTCACCTAAAAACAGTTTTTGCGCTATGGATTCTTGTCTCACAAAAGATTAAAGAAACGGTGTTAAATCTGCCATCAGATAGTGAACACTTTAGGATGCAGGTAGAGAGTTAAATAAGCGATGCGCAGAAAACTGAATAGCGCACTCATCACCAGCAGACAGCCATAAGTATCACAGCATCGCATCTCTACTAGCTCCCTTCATCCAGCGTCTGAGTGTGATTGATAACACTCTGATAGCCTCATTGACGCTACTTCTTAGGAACCATGAACATTACTAACACGCAGGAATTAGAAGCCCTCATCGAACGGGTAAAAGTTGCTCAGCAACAGTACGCTAGCTTCACGCAAGATCAAGTTGATCAAATTTTCAAAAAGGCGGCCCTTGCAGCTAACGCCGCCCGCATTCCCCTAGCCAAGCTTGCTGTTGAAGAGACAGGCATGGGTGTGATTGAAGATAAGGTGATCAAAAACCACTTTGCTTCAGAATATATCTATAACAAGTACAAGCACGAGAAGACCTGCGGCATCATCGAAGAAGACAAGAGCTTCGGGATTCAAAAGATTGCTGAGCCTGTAGGCATTTTGGCAGGGATTGTACCAACCACTAACCCAACTTCAACCGCAATCTTCAAAGCCTTGCTGGCGCTGAAGACCCGCAACGGCATCATCTTCTCTCCTCACCCTCGCGCTAAAAACAGCACCATTGCAGCAGCTCGGATTGTGTTAGAGGCTGCAGTCGAAGCAGGCGCACCCACCGACATTATTGGCTGGATCGATGCACCGACAGTGCCCCTATCCCAGACGTTGATGCAGCACAAGGACATCAACCTGATTTTGGCGACAGGTGGTCCTGGTATGGTGCGCGCTGCCTACTCCTCTGGTAACCCCTCGCTGGGTGTGGGAGCTGGCAATACTCCAGCAGTGATCGATGAAACAGCCCACCTCAAAATGGCAGTGTCATCCATCCTGATCAGCAAAACCTTTGACAACGGCATGATCTGCGCCAGCGAGCAGTCGGTGGTCATAGTCGATGCGGTATACGACGAGGTGCGGCAAGAGTTTGTAGACCGGGGAGCCCACTTCCTAAACGCCGAAGAACTCGACAAAGTTCGTCAAATCATTCTTAAAGACGGCCACCTGAACGCAGAGATTGTTGGTCAACCTGTTGCCAAACTAGCTGAACTAGCCGGGATCGCCGTTTCTGAAAACACCCGTGTACTGATTGGTGAAGTAGACGCCATTAGCACTGAAGAGCCCTTTGCTTACGAGAAGCTCTCGCCCATCCTGGCGATGTATCGGGGTAGCGATTTCCATGATGCCTTGCAAAAAGCTCATGCGCTAATTAGCTTTGGTGGACGAGGCCACACTGCGGTCCTTTACACTGCACCGAGCAATCAGGAGCACATTCAGCGCTTTGAAAGCAAGGTAGAAACGGCACGGGTGTTGATTAACACGCCCTCTTCCCAGGGTGCGATCGGCGACCTCTACAACTTCCGCCTTGACCCCTCGCTGACGCTGGGCTGCGGCACCTGGGGCGGCAACTCGGTGAGCGAAAACGTAGGGGTTCACCACCTGCTCAACGTCAAAACTGTGACCGAGCGGCGGGAAAACATGCTGTGGTTCCGCATTCCACCCAAAGTCTACTTTAAGTACGGCTGTCTGCCCGTTGCTCTGCGGGAACTGTCCGGGAAGAAGCGTGCCTTCATTGTCACCGACAAGCCGCTGTATGACATGGGTATGACTAAGGGGGTTGAGGAAAGCCTTGAAGCTATCGGTGTGCAGTTTGATGTGTTCTACGATGTCGAGCCTGATCCCTCGCTGAGTACAGTGCGGCGTGGTCTGGAGCTGATGAACACTTTTCAGCCCGATGTGATCATTGCCTTTGGTGGTGGCTCACCGATGGACGCAGCCAAGGTGATGTGGCTGATGTATGAGCACCCCGAAATTGAGTTTGAGGGGTTGGCCATGCGGTTCATGGATATTCGCAAGCGGGTATACGAGCTACCAACACTCGGCCAAAAAGCGATGATGGTTGCAATTCCCACCACATCGGGCACCGGATCTGAAGTCACCCCATTTGCAGTAGTGACTGATGACCGCACAGGCATCAAATATCCTCTGGCCGACTATGCACTGACGCCGAACATGGCGATTGTTGATCCGGAGTTGGTGCTGAATATGCCGAAAGGGCTGACTGCCTTTGGAGGCATTGATGCTCTGACCCACGCGCTGGAAGCGTATGTCTCGGTTTACGCATCGGAGTACACCAACGGCATGGCCCTCGAAGCAATTCGGCTGCTGCTGAAGTACTTGCCCAGTGCCTACGAGAACGGCGCAAAAGATCCGAAGGCGCGGGAGAAGGTTCACTACGCGGCAACGATGGCTGGGATGGCCTTTGCTAATGCCTTCTTAGGCGTTTGCCACTCAATGGCGCACAAGCTAGGCTCTACCTTCCATGTACCCCACGGCTTGGCGAATGCCTTGATGATTTCTCACGTCATTCGCTACAACGCGACGGATGTGCCCTTCAAGCAAGCCATCTTCCCGCAGTACAAGTATCCTAATGCGAAGTGGCGCTATGCTCGCATTGCCGACTACTTGAACCTGGGCGGCGAAACCGAGGACGCAAAAGTTGAGAAGCTGATTGAGGCCATTGAAAATCTCAAGCGCCGATTGAACATTCCCATGACTCTACGGGAAGCTCTTAACGACGATGACAAAGCGTTCTACGATCACGTTGAAGAGTTAGCTGATCAAGCGTTTGACGACCAGTGTACGGGAGCAAACCCACGCTATCCGTTAATTCGGGATCTCAAGGAGCTATATATCCTCGCCTACCGAGGTTGTCGTGTAGATGCGGCGATGTTCCATCCCGAGCTGGGCGAACGTGAGATGGAGCAGGGAACGCTGGTTTCATAATATTCCTGCGGGGTGGAATAGCTGCCTAGTGTTAAGCGGTTCCACCCATTTCCTAATCAAAAGCCCACCAATTTGACAATTGGTGGGCTTTGTTTTTAGCGGGGAGCGAAACCCTTTAGTAACTCTGTTTCTCTACGGAGGAGAAACAGATAGCTTCTCCTAGGCAGCGTTTTTTGTATCAAAGCATTGTCCGTAAATTCACAGTTGCCTT
>DATNQF010000012.1:0-19641 GCA_036702855.1 Trichocoleus sp.
GACCTGCCAGCATTACCCGCAGAAGGGTTGACCCTGAGCGGGGACTAGACAACAGAAAGACCATGCTGCCATTACGCCGCTCTGGCACAGCCGGGAGCGTGTGACTTGTCCAAAAACCTGTGGGTAAGGTGTCGGGGGCAGACGAGAAGGAATCTGATGGGGGAGATGCAGGGATAGCAGCCGGATGGGATCTAGCCAATTCTCGAGCTACATACGCCGCCAAAGCTTGAATTGTCGGGTGAGCAAAGACCTCTCGAGGATACAGCGTCAAATGCAGATCTCGCTTACAGAGATTCAGCAGATCCACCGTCATTAGCGAATCAATTCCCAGATCGAGGAGGGGACGATCGCTTGGGGCATCACCCTGCAATCCTAGGACTTGACCCACCTCACGTTGGAAGTACGTGACCAGGGCAGATGTACGTTCGGAGTCAGACAGCACCAGAAGATGAGGCAACAAGCGAGACTCTGGCTGAGATATCGACTGAGAGGACGCTTCAGAGTCACGAGAAGGCGACTGCACAAGTGGCAAAACCAGGCTCAGCAAAGGAGGGAGATTGAAGGGGGAACTGCGTGCGATCGCATCCCAATCAATCCGAGCAATTCCCAAGTGAGCTTGGGGCGCAGTCAGCGCTTGCTGCAACAGCACGAGTCCTTGGTCTGGGGAAAGTTTATGTAGCCCGCGCAAAGTTTCTGGCTGGGCAGTTCCGTTGCTAACAGCGGCCATGCCGTCGCCAGCCCAAGGTCCCCAGCTTAAGCTTTGAGCTGGTAGTCCCTGCTGCTGCCGGAAGTGAGCGAGGGCATCTAGATAGGCATTGGCAGCAGCGTAGTTGCCCTGACCAGGAGAGCCTAATAAAGAAGCAATCGACGAGAACAAAGTGAACCAGTCAAGGGAATCCGCTAGGGTTGCCTGGTGTAGATTCCAAGCCCCCTGAATTTTGGGCACCATGACTTGGGTAAATTGAGCCTCTGTGAGGTTCAACAACGTACCATCGGCCAGCGCTCCCGCCAAATGCAGAATTCCTTTTAGGGGAGGAAGCTGTTGCCGGATGCGTTGAACCAGAGCTTCTACCTGCTCAGCATCTGATACATCTGCTTTTTCCACCCAGAGCGTAGCACCCTGTTGGCGCAGAGCCTCCAGTTCCAATTGACAAGTTCCTGAGGAGCCTGTACGGCTAACCAGCACCAGAGATCGGGCACCCTGCTCTACCAGCCAACGGGCTACTGCCAGCCCTAAAGCGCCTGTTCCACCCGTGATCAGATAGGTGGCATTTGCGTGAACGGAAGGCGAGTTATTTTCCGACGGTGTTAGGTTCAGCGACGTTAGCCGCCCTACATACCGTTGTCCTTGCCGGAAAGCAGCTTCGTCTTCCCCCTGTGATGCTGAGAGATGGGCAAACAGAACATCAGCTACTGGGGCAGCTTCAGAGGCAGCTTCTACATCGACCAAACCTCCCCACAGTTCAGGGTGTTCCAGTCGCACGGTACGACCTAAGCCCCAGAAAGAAGCCTGGATTGGGTTAGGGGTATCTGCGCCTGCTTGAACAGTTTGCGCATTTTGAGTCATTAGCCACAGGCGAGGCAGAGGGTGCCAGTCGGTGGCCACAAGTCCTCTCAATAAGGCCAAAACCCCTAAGTGTGATGTGTAGGGTTGATTCGAGTTCTGGGAATTTGCCCAGGCTTCTAGTCCCCATAAGTAGACAATCCCAGTCCAAGAGGCATCTGGGTTCACAGGGAGAGTCTGCAAAAGGGTTTGGAAATCTTCCTGGGAAGTCGGGGCAACCTGATACAAGTCTGAAGAATGAGCCTTAAAGCCTTCGCCAGAAGTCACTTGAACCGCTTGTCCTCCCATTGCCCGAATTTGAGCGATGAGAGCATCCCCCAACTCATTTTTGTCGGAGAATATCAGCCATCGACCTGCTGAAGATCCTGCCGCTTTAACCATCGGGCTAGCTTCCCAGGTGAGCTGGTAAAAAGCAGCCTGAGTAGACGAGGCTGTCTCAGCCTGAGCGATCGCTTTATGGGCTGCGGGTACAGTGGGGTTTGGTACATCAAGCCAGTAACGCTGCCGCTGGAAGGGATAGGTTGGCAAAGAAACCTTACGACGGCGATAGGGGCGATCAAAAGCAGCCCAGTTAACTTTGATGCCTTTGCAATAGAGCTGTCCTAAACTGGCGAGCAGGGTTTCCCACTCATCAACGCCTTTGCGGAGCGAAGGCAGCCATTGCAGAGCCGGATCGGAAACGCAACGCTTACCCATGCCGCTGAGGATAGGGTGAGGACCGATTTCCAGAAAGAGAGTGTGACCAGCGTGGTGGAGGGATGCGATCGCATCTCCAAACCGGACGGGCTCACGCGCGTGTCGCCGCCAATAGGATCCATCTAGCACCTCACCGGGGGCCAGAAATTGTCCCGTGACGTTTGATACCAAGGGAATCTGAGCAGGGTGACTGGGAATCCGACGAGCGGTATGCTCAAACAGGTTGAGAATAGGATCCATTAAGGGCGAGTGGAAGGCATGGGAAACCTCCAGAAGCTTGCTGCGGATACCGTCTTCTTCCAGTTGGGCCAAAACGGCCTGCACGTCTGCTTTAACCCCGGCGATAACTGTATTTTCGGGACCGTTTAGGGTTGCCAGGGAAACAGTGGCCGAGAAAGGTGCGATCGCATCTGCCACCGTCGCTTCATCAGCAAAGATCGCTGCCATCGCGCCGTTAGCAGGCAAGGATTGCATGAGCTTACCCCGTTGAGCAATCAACTTCAGCCCATCTTCCAAGCTGAAGACACCCGCCACGCACGCTGCTACATATTCCCCAATGCTATGACCCGCAACCGCCGCAGGCTTCACGCCCCAAGCTTGCCACAATTCGGCCAAGGCATACTCAAGGGCAAACAGGGCAGGCTGCGTGTATTGGGTTTGATTCAGATCAGTTCTGTCCTCTTCGTCGAATAAAACCGACAACAGCGGCCGATTCAGATAAGGGCGAAGGATTTCATCACAGCGATCCAAGGCTGCTCGAAAATCAGGTTGGGTTTCGTACAGCGCTCGGCCCATGCCCCAGTACTGCGACCCTTGCCCGGTAAAGAGAAACACTACAGCAGGCGTTGCTGACTCAGCAACTTGGCCTCTAAAGCCCTTTCTCAATGGCTTGCCTTCAGCAAACGCAGTGAGCTGCTCTGCTAGTTGAGCTGGATTAGAGCCGATTAGCGCCAGCCGATGAGCAAACGCAGTCCTACCCGCGTTTGCGGTGTAGCAGAGGTCAGCCACATCAGCCACGTCAGTCGCTTGAAGAAATGCTTCAAACTGGCGCACTTGCCGCTGTAAGCCAACCTCATTAGGGGCAGACAGTGTCAGCAGATGAGCAGAGCGCTCAGGTGATTTGGACACGGCTTGAGGCTCAGGCACAGCCTGCAAGACAACGTGGGCATTTGAGCCACCAAAGGCAAAGGAACTAATTCCAGCCAAGGGCAAGTTGGCCGACTGGGGCCAGGGTTCCTGCACCTGCTGTACCTGTAATGGCAGGCGGTCAAACGGAATGTAGGGATTGGGGGTGTTGAAGTGAATACTCGGTACCAGCGTCCGGTGCTTTAAGCACAGCGCCACCTTAATCAAACTGGCAATGCCAGCAGCGGCTTCGGTATGACCGATGTTGCTTTTGACAGATCCAATGCGAACTGGGTTGTCTCCGCTCCGTTCCGTCTGAAACACATTGCCCAGGGCTTTAGCTTCGATAGGATCGCCCAGCAAAGTACCTGTTCCATGCGCTTCTAGATACTCCACCTGACCAGGGGTAATACCGGCATGCCGATAGGCCTCCCGCAGCACGGCTTCTTGAGCTTCCCGGTTAGGAGCCGTTAGACCATTGGTGCGGCCATCCTGGTTAATGGCACTACCTCTGACCAGAGCATAAATGCGATCGCCTGCTGCCAACGCTTGAGAAAGTCGCTTCAGCACGACAACTCCAGCCCCTTCCGAGCGCACGAACCCATTAGCGTCAGCATCAAAAGCCTTACAGCGGCCATCGGGAGAAAGGGCCGTCAACTTGCTAAAGCCCACCATCAACGCTGGCGTCAGAATTAGATTGACTCCAGCTGCTAGAGCCAAGTCGGTTTCCTGTCGCCACAAACTTTGACAGGCTAAGTGAACCGCCACTAACGAAGAAGAACAAGCCGTATCAACGCTAAGACTCGGCCCCCGTAGATTCAGCAGATAAGACACCCGATTCGCCAGCATCGTTGAGGCCAGTCCGGTGGTTGTGTATGTGCCAATGCCTTCAGCACTTTGCAGCAACAACTGGCCGTAATCTAACGTTGACGCACCTGCAAAAACTCCGGTGCGACTACCGCTCAATTGCTGGGGCACAATGCCTGCATCTTCCAGCGCTTCCCACACCACTTCCAGCAGCAGCCGTTGCTGTGGATCCATGTAGGGCGCTTCTCGTGGCGCAATTCCAAAGAACTCTGGGTCAAATCGATCTACGTTGTCTAGAAACCCACCCCAACGGCAATAGCTTTTACCTGCTGCTCCCGGATCTGCATCATAGAAGGCATCAATGTCCCACCGTTCCGGCGGTACTTCTCGAATGGCATCCCGGCCTTCACAGAGCAACTCCCAGAACGCTTGAGGATTTTCTGCACCTGGTAAGCGGCAACCCAACCCAACAATCGCGATGGGTTCGGGCAATCCCTTCTTCTTTTGCAGCTCCATTTCCAATAACAGCCGCTTCTCTGGCGAAAGACTGGCAATTCGCCGCGCGAGATCCTCCACAGGCTGACTCCCTGGCTTCATTAAGTTAGTTATTCTGCTGGCCCAGTAGCGCTTGAATGTCTGCGTCTGATAGCAGTTCTAATTCTCTAACGAGCTGATCCACTTCGGTATCCTCAACCTTGTTAGTTGGTTCAGCTATCGCTGTCACAGCAGCCGGAGTACGCTGGGCTGCCAGATGGTGGGCAAGGGCTTCAATGGTTGGATATTCATAAGCCAATGTTGGCTCTAGAGGAAGCTTCAACGCTGTTTCCAAAGCGTCGGCCAGTTCCACTGCGGTCACAGAGTCCAGGCCATATTCAGCAAAAGGTTTGCGCACATCGATCGCCATCTCCGAAGTTTGCAGAGCCTCCGCTAACCATTGTGACATCCAGACCTGGATAGATTCAGCAGTTGAGAGGTCAGCAGGTTCAGCCAAAGCCACTCGGGAAACCGTCGTCGGACTCCCCTCTTGGCCTAAGGCCTTGCGCTCAGCACCTACCTCAACCGCCGAGCGTGCCTCTAAACTGCTCTCTGGCTCCTCAAAGGCCAAACGTTCCAGCTTGTCAGCCTCCCAGGTATACACCGCATCTAGCTGACCATCTAGGAATCCGCTGCGGCATAGATAGCGCTGAATTTTGCCGCTAGAGGTTTTGGGCAAGCTGTTAGTTTTTAGCAGCACAATCGCTGCCACTTGAAGCTCGTGCTGTTCTGCCACTCGTCGTCGAATGGCTGCACACACCTCTTCCGGGTCGGCTTTACGGAGATGACTGCGCTCCAGTTCCTGCACAATTACTAACTGCTCTGCCTCACCCAGATCAACGGAAAAAGCAGCACCCGATCCAGCTCGCAGCGCTGCATGCGCCTCTTCTACCGTTGCCTCAATATCTTGGGGGTAATGATTTCGACCCCGAATAATGATCAAGTCCTTCAAGCGTCCGGTCACATACAGTTCGCCGTTGTGCAGAAATCCTAAATCACCTGTGCGAAGAAACGGCTGGTCGTCTCCTAGAAGATGGGCATCGAAACTGTGGCGAGTTTGCCCGGGCCGATTCCAGTAGCCTTGAGCAGTGCTGCGAGAATGTCTGACCCAAATTTCGCCGATGGTGTCCGCTGGGCAAGGCTGAGTAGTCTCTGGATTAACAATTTGCACCTGCTCAGGTGAAGGGGCTTGCCCACAGCTCACCAACACGCGCACCTCGTCTGCACTCGTTGGGGGAAGCACTTGATTGACTTGTAAAGCTTTAGCATTAGCCGCGTGGGTTTGTGGCAAGCTCCCTTTTTCGACTCCCGTCACCATCAGCGTGGTTTCAGCCATGCCGTAACAGGGATAGAAGGCTTCCCGCCGAAATCCAAAAGCGCCAAATGTTTCAGCGAATCGCTCTAACGTCTCATACAGAATAGGCTCAGCCCCGCTGAAGGCGAGATCCCAACAGGAGAGGTCCAAGGTTTTCCATTGATCAGGCGTTGTTTTACGAACGCATAAATCGTAGGCAAAGTTAGGTCCGCCGCTGGTCGTGGCTCGATAGTGAGAAATTGCCTGTAGCCAACGAATCGGCTTTTGCAAAAAGGCGACTGGGGGCATCAGTGTCATGGGAGCGCCTACATAGAGCGGCTGGAGAATACCTCCCACCAACCCCATGTCATGGTAGGGCGGCAGCCAAGAAACGCCTGAACTGGCAGGGGAATCTTGAAAGAACTGATTGATCAAGCTGGAGTTGTGCAGCAAGTTGTCGTGGCTGATCATTACGCCCTTGGGAGCAGCAGTCGAGCCGGAGGTGTACTGCAACAGCGCTAGACTATCGGCGGTAATAGACGGCCTCTGCCAATCAGCAGCGAGCTGATCGTCTAAAGCATCCGTACTTAGCCAGTAGAGTGACTTGAGTTCGGGACACTCCGCGAATCTCTGCTCTAGCTTAGAGAGAACGGCTTCCTGGGTTAGGGCAATGGTGGCGTCTGAGTCTTGAATAATGGCTTGGATGCGCTGTAGCGAGCGATTGGGACGAGGGGGATAGGCAGGCACTGCGATCGCACCCGCATAGAGACAACCCAAAAATGCCGCAATGTAATCTATTCCCGCCGGGTAGAGCAGCAGCACCCGCTGCCCCTGACAGCTTAGCTCTTGCAGCAGCGATGCGATCGCTCTGACCCGCTGGTCCAACCCCCGGTATGTAATGGTGATTTCATCACCAACCGTTCCTTCTGGCAAAAAGCGATAGGCAAGCTGATTGGGCTGGTCTTGCGATCGCACATTTAATAAATCAACAAGGGTCATCACTTCGGGAGATCCTGGAGCAGAGCCGTTACTCATAGATACGCTTCTATAACCTTGACCTAGTGCTTTCTCACTAAAGTTCACTCTACAATCGTGCAAAAAAAAGACATCAGCACACCTTTTTATCTCAGATACTGCGGATTTATCCCAAATGCTCGGTTAGGCTGTCACGTGATGCAGGATATGAGCAATTAAGCGTTAGATCTTTTTTGCTTCTGCCAGCGTACTGAACTTTAACCAACCCATCATCCTTCTAGAGGCACTTCAGCTCGCTGATATAGCCTGCAATTCCACTTTGAGCCCCTTTCACCACCGTTAGCCGTCAATTTCGAGCCTGAATGATTAGCAAAAGCTATAAACCAATTGTTTATTTTTATCAGTCCCTATCCTTATTCTGATTTCCTTAGAAGGGCTTGTGCAGGCGTCTTACCCTAGACTTAATGCCTTAAGGCTAATTCTTTGATCCTTAATTAGATCTTATACGGTTTGCCTCCTAGACTTAAGCTGTTACCGGATCACTTGTTCTACTCCATCAAAAGCGTCTACACGAACCACTCAAATTAGTAATTTCAGTATAAGAAGGTTGATTTATCAGCAAGGGCACCCTCTCCATCCGAGGGTAGGGCGGAAATGGTAAACTAACTCTTCGCTAGGAAATTAGTTTGAATACTTCTTGGTGAAGATAGACTTGGGCGGTCGTACTCTCTACCGAAGCGGCTAAAAGGTTGTGCGGGGAAATGCGGTCTCAAGATGACGGTCCTAGCAACGGGCAGATAAAAGGGTAAATCCGCCTGTTGGTGGGGTGAATTCTAGGGGTGATGCGGGTGATTACGCCGCTGGCTAATACGGTCTATCGTCCTATGACGTCTAAAATGCTGCACTATGGCAACAACTGAGCGACGACCGATTCTTCTCGACTTTGAAAAGCCTCTAGCCGAACTTGAAGCCCGAATCACCCAGATTCGTGAACTAGCAGAGGAAAACGAAGTTGACGTTTCTGCGGAAATCCGTAAGCTCGAATCCCGCGCCAACCAACTCCGCCAGGAGATCTTCAACAGCCTTACCCCAGCCCAGCGGCTTCAAGTCGCTCGTCATCCCCGTAGACCCAGCACACTCGACTATATCCAGGCCATTACCGATGAGTGGATCGAGCTGCATGGCGATCGACGCACTGGCAAAGATGATCCCGCTTTGGTCGGCGGGGTGGCCCGATTAGGAGGTCGTCCTGTTGTCATGCTTGGACACCAAAAGGGCCGCGACACCAAAGACAATGTGGTTCGCAACTTTGGCATGGCATCGCCTGGCGGCTACCGAAAGGCGATGCGCTTGATGGAGCACGCTAATCGCTTTGGCATGCCCATCATTACCTTTATTGATACCCCTGGGGCTTACCCTGGCTACGAAGCTGAAGAGATGGGACAGGGTGAGGCCATCGCCTACAACCTGCGAGAAATGTTTGCGCTGGAAGTCCCCATTCTCTGTACGGTGATTGGGGAAGGCGGCTCTGGTGGTGCCTTGGGAATTGGCGTTGGTGATCGCCTGTTAATGTTCGAGCATTCCGTCTACACTGTAGCCAGCCCAGAAGCATGTGCGGCCATTCTTTGGAAAGACGCTTCTCGGGCAGCCCAAGCAGCAGAAGCTTTAAAGATCACTGCCTGGGATTTGAAGAATTTGGGCATTTTAGATGAACTGCTGCCCGAACCTGTAGGGGGAGCCCACGCCGATCCGGTCAAAGCGTCGCTCATTCTAAAAGAGGCTTTGTTGCAGCACTTAGCAACCCTTAGCCAGCTTCCAGTTAAGGAGTTACAGCGCCTGCGATACGAAAAGTTCCGGCAAATTGGTGTCTTTTCTGAAAATTTGGGTTAGGTAATCCAGCTCTACCCCTTTAACCGGGGGTTAATTTCTGAGATCTCAGAGCGGGGTATGTTAGCAAGAAGACTTAAATCCTGAGAGTAGAAAGAAGGTTCTCTGAGAATCTCGTAACGTTTGTTAACATAATCTAAGTGAGCAATGCTCAGCACTGCGATCGCAGCCACCGTTTCCCAAAAACTGGCTGATTAAGTCCCCTGCTGAGGCTATACCGCTACCACCTTCTACAAAATGGTGTGTTGATTTGGATAATTCGATGAGTTCCGATGGCCTACGCCGTGCCTTAATTACGGGCGCGAGCAGCGGTATTGGCAGGGCTACTGCGATCGCATTTGCAAAGGCAGGCTTTGACGTCGCTTTGGTTAGCCGTTCTTCCGAAAAGCTAGAAGCAGTCTTAGCTGAGCTAGCAGAAACCGGAGTCCGGGCCAAGGCGTACCCTGTTGACCTAGCCAACCTAGAAGAAGTGCGCTCTGCCTTGGAGGCAGTGCTCGCCGATTTTGGCCCTGTAGATGTTCTTGTAAATAACGCTGGCATGGGTTACACAGGCCCTCTGGCAACAACGCCTCTAGCTGATTGGCAGCAGGTGCTGGGACTCAATCTGACCAGCGTGCTGTTGTGCATCCAGGCCGTGTTGCCGGGAATGCGACAGAACGGAAAGGGCACGATTGTCAATGTGGCTTCCATTGCAGGCAAATCTGCGTTTCCCGATTGGGGTGCTTACAGTGTTAGTAAAGCAGGGCTGATTACCCTATCACAAATTTTGGCAGCAGAGGAGCGGGGGCATGGCATCCGTGTTGTGACGCTTTCGCCCGGATCAGTCAATACTCCCATTTGGGACACCGATACCGTGCAAGCCGACTTTGACCGTTCCAAAATGCTGACCCCTGAAGTGGTTGCTCAAACCCTTCTCAACACCGTCTTGTTACCCAGCTATGCCGTGATTGAAGATCTAACGCTGATGCCCAGTGCTGGGGCGTTATAGCCAAAAGGTTTGTGGATGTAGGAGATAAGCCGCCATTTGCAGGCTTATTCGTTTGGCTTGAAGTTTTCCCATGTTTATCAAAGCTACCAAGGATTATTTATGACTATTGCGTCTTCCAATGGCCTAAGCGGCAACCAGATTACTCAGGCCTCAAATAGCAACAGTGCTGCTAAGGAGAACCAGCCCGTGGTGCGCCCTGACCGTAGCACTAGCCACGGTCAAGAGGCTCAAGCTTACGCGATTCCAGAAACATCTCAAGAGGATATGCAGGTTGCTGTTCGCACCATGCTTGAGTCTGTTGGCGAAGACCCTGAGCGGGAAGGCTTGCTAAAGACGCCGAAGCGAGTTGCAGAAGCAATGCGATTCCTAACCAGTGGCTACCAGCAGTCCCTCGATGAGTTGGTCAATGGAGCCATCTTTGATGAAGGCCACAACGAGATGGTGCTGGTACGAGATATCAATCTTTTCAGCCTATGTGAGCACCACATGCTGCCCTTTATGGGACGCGCCCACGTTGCCTACATTCCTAACCAAAAAGTGGTCGGTCTGAGCAAGCTGGCCCGCATTGTGGAAATGTATTCCCGCCGCTTACAAGTCCAAGAGCGCCTGACCCGCCAGGTCGCTGAAGCGATTCAAGAAATCTTGGAGCCTCAAGGGGTCGCAGTCGTCGTAGAAGCCAGCCACATGTGTATGGTCATGCGCGGCGTTCAAAAGCCCGGTTCTTGGACAGTAACCAGCGCTATGTTGGGTTCCTTCCAGGACGACTCCAAGACTCGTGAAGAGTTCTTGACCCTGATTCGCCATCAGCCGTCCTTCTTCTAGTTCTGCTAAGGCTCTCCCTTAAATCATCCTCTCGAAGAGACGCGACTGCTCGCGTCTCTTTGTGTTGAGAAGCAGGTCAATCAGCCGGGCTGAGCCAAGGCTTTAATTGTTCAAACAGTCGCTTGACCTTGTCCAAGTCCTTGATGCCAGGGGACGCTTCCACACCGCTCGACAGATCAATACCATCGGGAGCAAGCTGGCTTAAAGCAGTGACAATATTCTCTGGAGTTAAGCCCCCCGCTAACAACCAAGGGCAGGCCGGACGAAACGCTTGAAGCGAGGCCCAATCCAGTGTCTTTCCCGTACCGCCTAGCATTTGAGGGTGATATGCATCAAGCAGCAAGCAATCAACAACTGGCTCGAATAAAGCGGCCTGTGCTAGGTCTTCTAGGGTTCGAATCCGTAGAGCTTTAATCAGGGTGATATGGGGCAGATGATAGCGAATCTGGGAGCAGAACTCAGGGGTTTCGTCACCATGCAGCTGAGCACAGCTAAGGCCGCCTGCCTCAACTGCTGTTTCTAGGGTCTTTAAATCAGTATTTGCAAATACGCCAATTGTTTCTGGGAGGCGGTTGATTGTTTCCTCCAAGCCCTGAATAATAGAGCGAATTTTCTCTGGCGTAATGAAGCGGGGTGATTGGGGAACGCAAATAAAGCCGAGGGCGGTGGCACCTAGATGCGCGATCGCAACTGCCTGCTCCACCTGTGTAATGCCGCAAATCTTAACCCGCATGTTAACTCTGTTGAACAAGTCGCAAGATTGATTCTACGGCTCTTTATAATCCTTGGTGTTTAGCAACACTGAATTACACTTTGCCGGGGGGTCAAAACTTGTTAACTCTAGCAATTCTACTGGCTCAGGCTGTACCTTCTACGCCACAGTGGTCGCCCAAAGTTGCCATTGTGATGATTGCCTGCAACCTGTTTGTTCTGGCTATCGGTAAATATGCCATTCACAAACCGGGTGCTGGCCCAGCGCTACCCGTTCAGTTGCCCATGTTGTTTGAGGGCTTTGGCCTGCCTGAATTGCTGGCAATTGGCAGCTTCGGTCATATTCTAGGAGCAGGCATGATTTTAGGCATGGGCAACGCCGGACTGCTCTAGCCGCTGTTAGTCAATTAAAAACCTCGTAGATTGCTACAAAGCCGTGCGTCACGCTTTGCGCCATCTATCCACTGCACTCCATGATGAAACTGCTCAAGGAAGCGAACCTGTCAGGGTAAGCTTCCTTTTTTTGTAGGGTTATCCTCAAACCGCGTCTTTGAGGCTCGCTATTAGAATAAAGGCAAGGCTTTCAACTCCCCCACCAGCCTTGGAATACTTTCAGGACTTCAGCTATGCAATCGGCCTGGCGTGTTGGCTCCCTTTTTGGCATCCCCTTCTTCATTGACTCCTCTTGGCTAGTCATTCTTCTTTTGGTGGCCTACTCGTATGGGATCGATCCTGTGTGGCAGAGTACTTGGGGCACCCTAGCCTGGGGCATGGGCCTAATGCTGGCGTTGCTATTGTTTTCCTCGGTACTGCTGCACGAGCTAGGTCATAGTTTGATTGCTAAGCGGCAAGGGATTAAGGTCAACTCCATTACTCTGTTTTTGTTTGGTGGGATTGCCTCGATTGAGCAGGAGTCTAAGACTCCAGGAGAGGCCTTTCAAGTTGCGATCGCAGGGCCCTTGGTCAGCCTGAGCCTATTTCTGCTGCTGTCTGCCGTTGGTGCCATTCCTGGCATTCCTACTCCCGTTCAAGTAGTTGCCAGCAACGTTGCCCAGATTAACTTAGTCCTGACTCTGTTTAACCTCATTCCTGGCTTGCCCCTAGACGGGGGGCAAGTGCTCAAAGCCTTGGTTTGGAAGCTGACGAAAAGCCGTACAAAAGGCGTTCGTTGGGCTGCGGCCTCAGGGCAAATGCTTGGTTGGATAGCGATCGCCCTAGGTCTGTTTGCAGTCTTGGCCTACCAAAACTTCTTTGGTCTGTGGATTGCCGCGATTGGGTGGTTTGCTTTGCGCAACTCTGCTGCCTACAACCGGGTCACTGACCTGCAAGAGGTGATGGCAGGTCTCACTGCCGGAGATGCCATGATGCGAGATTTCCGAGTGATTGATGCCGACATGAGCCTGCGTCAGTTTGCCGACGAGTATGTCCTTCAAGAAACCCGCTCTCCTGTTTATTTTGCCGCCTCTGATGGGCGCTATCGGGGTTTAGTATCCGTCGATGACCTCCGTGACATTGAGCGCAGCGAGTGGGAAACCCGGACCGTCCACAGTGTTGCTCGGCCTCTTCTAGATATTCCATCTGTCCGAGAGCAAACGCCCCTACCAGACGTCATTAATTACCTAGAAACCTCAACGCTGCCCCGCATTACGGTGCTTACGCCTGCCGATGCTGTTGCCGGGATTGTCGATCGCGGAGACATTGTCCGAGCTATCGCTGAGCGGATGGGCCTAGCGGTTTCCGAAACCATTATTCAGCGCATCAAGGAGGAGGGCAAATACCCACCGGGGCTACAACTGCCTGCGATCGCAAAAACCGCAGTCGAGTAACCCTATAAACTTCTCCCTAAACTTCTGAGGAAAAAAGGTCTAAAGCCTGTTCGATTTCCCAGGTTGTTAAAGGCTTAACCTCAAAACAGGCTTTAAAACAGACTGTAGCAGCGGTCGTTAGGGCCTCCACAATCCGTTGATGCTGCCCCGTAGCCAAACCAGCTAAAGGTTCCGGCACCTGAGCTGGAAAGAGTTCGAGTTGCCCAAACACCTGCTGATACAGGCCCCAGTCAGGCTGTAAGCGAATTGAGCCGTGCTGCAATAGACACCTCTCACTCCACAACTGCGCACTGCCAATCAGTTTGTAAGCCGGGTTCTCTGCTAAGACCAAATCTGCCCCAGTCGCAGTTTCAAAGCAATTGGGATTGTGTCTGTAGCTTCGCCCCACTTCTCCAAACGTTAGCGGTATTCCTAGAGCCTGAAATCCATTAATCAAGAATTGACAGACCCAGTGATACGCTTGAAGCCGATTGCCAGGAATGCCTGAGGTGACCAGTGCATAGGTCAAATCTCCTTGATGCAGGACAGCACGTCCGCCGCTAGGACGTCGCACCAGATCGATCCGTTGGTTCTGCCAGGTTAGGTCAGACCACTTTTCTGGCCAACGCTGCTGGTGGTACCCCAATGAGATTGCTGGTGGGTCCCAGGTATAAAACCGTAGGATTGAGGGCAGATGGCCCTGTTGGTGCTGGTGCAGCAGCCAGCGATCTACTGCCATATGCGTTTTTCCAGTCCCTTCTGCCAGCGGAATTAAGCGCCAGTGCTGCGTCAAAGTAATGAGCCCAAGAACAAGGATTTTTAATACACTAAACAAACAAAGGGTGCGCTGTTGCGCACCCTACAAGAATTGATTTTGATAAAGAATCAGGATGCGCCAAATTGGGATTGCAACGCTTCGTCGTTGTCATCTGCGATCGTGGCCACAATCGTCATCAGACGAGAAACTTCTCCAGGAGAAATATCCTGAAGAATGCGGCTGGCAAGCACAACAACTTGTGTGCCAAGAATGCCAAAGCAGGACTCAAAAGTTTCACCACAGTTCATCTCCAGCAAGTGCCGCATGAGTCCGGGTTCATCCTTGGCAGGCAGAGTCAACACTGGAGACCAAGCTGTAAGCGTGTCGGTTTCGCCTGTGCCCGTTAGCTGAACAAAGACTTCTACAGTGCCGTACTTAAACTTCCAGAGGTGACCCTCATCGGTATGACTCACCATGGCACTATTGTCCTGATCGAGGCTAGAGATAACCGTCTCAATCATTTCAATATGGTTTGTGGCGGTCAAGGACTGGCTTTCAGAAGCCGTCGCGCCCTCAGAAGTCTCTTCGGTAAACATGGTTAGCGGAGTTCCATCGAGTTACGTGGATATGGTAGCGACAACTCACCTAAACAGGTGATTTAAGCCAACTGTATCGCTAGAAAACAGGAGCATCCACAGACTGTAGATTTTTTTACGGTTTATACCATCTTTCAATCTATAACCTGAGTTTCGCCTAGAAGAGTTCTAACCACCCAGTGGAATTGAGATGAAACCTGCTCTCCCCCTAAAGTCAGGCAGGCTTCCGACAAATCCAGTACTTGCTCATAAAGTGCACTTGATTCGAAATGTCCACAAATCCTGCCTCGAATAAGCGGGCATTCAAGTCATCTGCAATGTAGTTGCGGTAGTAAGGCTCATGGAATAGGGCTGGGAAGTTTTCCATGGTCACCTGCAACTCAGGTGAATCACTCAACTGAATAGAGTCACAAATTACAAAGGTGCCGCCCGGTTGAGTTACCCGGAAGGCCTCGTTGATCACGTTTTGCCGAGCAGCGGCAGGCAACTCATGAAATAGGAAGACACTAACAGTGCTCTCAAAGTAGTTATCCACAAAAGGCAACGACTCAGCATTTGCCTGAATAAGCTGTGGCAGCACACTAGGCTTCTGAGAAAGAGTTTGGTTAGCCTTGCGCAGGTAAGCAGGGGAGAGATCGACTCCATACAGGGAGGCTTTAGGCAGCATCTCGCGAATCATGCTGAGGGTTCGGCCTGTCCCACAGGCAATATCGAGCACCTTAACGGCTCCGTTAGGTTTCATAGCTGCCAACCCCTGCTTTAGCGGCGCTAGAATACGGCGGCGCATGGCATCTGCGGTGCCATTGAAGAGGATTTCAACCTGCAAATCGTAGAGGTTGGCTGACAGATCACTCAGGTAGCCGTTCGTCTGGTGATGGAAGTTTTGCAGGTAGTATTTGGGATAGCCCGATGTATCGATGTTGGGGTCAAAGGTGTGATAATCCCGCTTGTTTGCCCGCTCCCAAATACCGGGTGTATCAAGACACATCAACGGGTAGTAGCGGAAAAAGTCTTCCCAGGGATTATCAAACAGAACTTCCTTGGGATACACACCATTCTCTGCATCCCGCCAGTCAATCTCTAGCAACGCCTCCATCCGTTTGTAGATGAGTTGCAAAACGTTGGGGTCGAGCGGTTGAGACTTAACCGTTTTTGGGGGACTAACCATTTGCAGGAGTTGCGCGCTCACTGTCTTGTGAGTCAACCCAAAAAGGCTCTTTCCTTGCTGGAAAGTCTGATAGGCCAGTTTTGTCAACGTATCAGGCATACGGCCAGCTCAAATGTCTATTGGTGAAAATTTTCTGCGTGTAAATGATTGTAACGAGAATTTCTTAGGAGTGCTGCAAGATCAAGTCTGTCAAAAGACAGAGCTAACAAAATGACAAACCAGTAGAGTCTGCCCTGGAAAAGCTCGACACCCTTCTACTGACACACATCTCACTTCAAACCATAAAAAGAGGGATGCGGTATCTGCATCCCTCTTTTTGAGAAACTTAGGCTTTTAGGGAAACACTTCCCATAAAGACCTTAGCAATCGTAGTAGAGCGCCAACTCATAGGGGTGAGGACGTAGACGCATGGGGTTGACTTCGTTGTCGAGCTTGTACTCGATCCAGTTGCCAATGAAGTCTTCGGTGAAGACACCACCCACGGTTAGGAACTCATGGTCTGCTTCTAGCGCCTTTAGAGCATCTAGCAGAGAACCAGGCGTAGAGGGGATCTTCGCCAGTTCTTCAGGGCTGAGGTCGTAGATGTCTACATCTAGAGGATCGCCGGGATCAATCTGGTTCTTGATCCCGTCGATACCAGCGCAGAGCATGGCTGCGAAGGCTAGGTAGGGGTTGGAGGTCGCATCGGGGCAGCGGAACTCAAGGCGCTTGGCCTTAGGATTGTTGCCCGACAGGGGAATCCGCACAGAAGCAGAGCGGTTGCCCTGGGAGTAAGCCAAGTTCACCGGAGCTTCGAAACCAGGGACCAACCGCTTGTAGGAGTTGGTGGTGGGGTTGGTCAGGCCGAGCAGCGCGGGGGCGTGCTTGAGGATACCGCCGATGTACCACAGAGCCATTTGGCTCAAACCAGCGTACTGATCGCCTGCGAACAGGGGTTGGCCGTTGTTCCAGATCGACTGGTGGGTGTGCATACCAGAACCGTTGTCGTTAAACAGCGGCTTGGGCATGAAGGTCACGGTCTTGCCGTACTTCTTGGCGACGTTTTTGATGCAGTACTTATAGGTCATCAGCCAGTCGGCAGCTTCGATTAGCTTACCGAAGCGGAATCCGAGTTCGCACTGACCGCCAGTGGCCACTTCGTGGTGGTGCTTCTCGATGGGCACCCCTAGCTGGGCCATTGTGAGCAGCATCTCAGTCCGCATGTCCTGAGAGGTATCGGTGGGAGCTACAGGGAAGTAGCCTTCCTTGTAACGGGGTTTGTAACCCAGGTTGCCACCTTCTTCGATGCGACCTGTGTTCCAGCGGCCTTCAACGCTATCTACGTAGTAGTAAGCAGAGTGCTCGGTTTGGTCAAAGCGAACATCGTCAAAGATGAAGAATTCAGCTTCGGGGCCAAAGTAGGCGGTATCACCCAGGCCAGTGGTGCGTAGATAGTCAACGGCCTTTTGTGCGATCGCACGGGGGCAACGCTCATACAGTTCGCCAGTCCGAGGCTCTTTGATCGTGCAGATCATGCTCAGGGTGGGTTCTGACATGAAGGGATCGATCCAAGCGGTGTTGGGATCGGGCACCATCGACATATCAGACTCGTTAATCGCCTTCCAGCCCCGAATACTGGAGCCGTCGAAGGGAACCCCATCAACGAAGCTGCTCTCATCAATTTGGTCGTAGTACAGCGTCAGGTGCTGCCAAATCCCCGGCATGTCGATGAACTTCAGGTCGATCATCTTAATGCCTTCGTCTTTAATCTTTTGCAAGATCTCAGAGGCGGTTGCCATGAATTACTCCTTAACCTCTCTAGCGTTCAAAACTTAGGAGAACGTGTTTCAGACTCGATAGATGCCTGGATGCCGTGCGACCGGTTAGGAGCCAGCTTGCGACTTGTGGCGTTGCTTCTTGATCCATGTCCATGGGATTGAACCCTGGAGCTGAACAGCGATGGCGTAAGCATGGGCTTCCCAGTTCGCACATCCGCCTGATCGTCAATGTCCAGGCATTGAACTCATCTGAATAATCGTAGGAATAGGGGTACGTCCGTTTTGTATCAAGGATTACACTTTTTCCAAACCCCTGGAAACCTTTCCTGCCAAACCTTGAATTCAAAGGACTCCAGCACCTAATCTGAAGCTTCAAACATTCTGAAGGCTTTCAAAATCTCGAAGCGTTTAGATAAAGGTCAACGTCATCGAGAAGTTTCACAACGTTGTCGCTCCTGCGAACCTTTGCCCCGAAATCCCTGCAACTCTTGTAGCCTCACCTCAAAACATTGCAGAAATTTTAGAAATGTAACGATCCACTCATTTAAGCCGTTACCTTAGAGGGCTAAAGCAGTTCGCGCCCAAGCCTGCGTGGTAGACTGACTCCTGGTAAACAAACGTCTAAATGCTCTAGGGCTGTGTCTTTAAGCGACTCCTGCCGATTTGAGGAAATGCCAAGACACCTTTAAAGACTCTAGAGCCCGATACAGACGGGAGTTGCTCTAATGGGCAGACTGACAGCCCCGGATTGTTAACTGTTGAAATGACCGTTAATCCGTCAGTTTAATCATAAAAATCACTGCTGTTTGCTGAACGAGAGTTGGGAGAATAATCAATGCGGGATGCCGTAACGACGCTCATCAGAACCTACGACAATACTGGACGCTACCTAGATCGCAACGCCCTAGACTCTCTCAAGTCCTACTTTGACACGGGCCTAGATCGGGTTAAAGCCGCAGCTGTGATCAGCGCCAACGCAGCGGAAATTGTTAAAGAGGCTGGGGCCAAACTGTTTGAGCAAGTCCCCGAACTAATCCGGGCTGGTGGAAACGCCTATACAACCCGTCGCTACGCAGCTTGCCTTCGGGACATGGACTACTACCTCCGGTACGGCAGCTACGCCTTGGTTGCTGCTGATGTGGATGTTTTGGATGAGCGTGTGCTCACAGGTCTGCGCGAAACCTACAACTCCCTCGGCGTACCTATTGGGCCAACTGTTATGGGTATCGAGATTATGAAAGGGATTGTGAAAGCTAAAGTTGAGGCTGCTGGAGTAGCCGATGCTTCTTTCGTCGAGCAACCCTTTGACTATATGTCTCGGGAACTGAGCGAGAAAAACGTGTAAGTAACCTTCTATGGTTGCTGCTGGAAATCTTTTCCACCAGAAATGACAAATGGGGCATCTGCGGGTGCCCCATTTGTCTGTTTAGCAATCTGTCAGGACTGCATAGTTGGGAGGGCTGTGTGTCTAGGAAAGCGGCTACATGACCCGTTTGGCACTTGGTATTGACTTTGGGACTTCAGGCGCACGGGCTGCCATTGTGGATTTAGACGAGGTGGTTTTGGCGCAAGTTCGTTGTGCTTACCCGATCGCAGCCTCGTTCACAGCAGAAGGGTGGCGGCAATCCCTATTCAGCCTGCTAGAGCAGATTCCAGCACGCTTACGGGGGCAAATCGGTGCGATCGCACTTGATGGCACCTCTTCGACCGTCTTGCTATGCGATTCAGCAGGGGAGCCTGTCACGTTGCCTCTGTTGTACAACGACGATCGGGGAAAAGCAGTCATCGCACAACTCAGCAAAATTGTTCCTCCAGGACACACCGTTTGCAGTGCTACTTCCAGTTTGGCCAAACTGCTTTGGTGGCGCGAAACTTTACCATTGGCAACCTGGTCAACCGTTCGCTATCTCATGCATCAGGCCGATTGGATCGGATTTTTGCTCCACGGTCAGCCTGGAGTCAGCGACTACCATAATGCCCTTAAGCTAGGCTATGACGTAGGTCAACTACGTTACCCCGATTGGCTAACTGCGCTGGAGATGCGGGAGTTATTACCTACGGTCAAGAAACCTGGCGATGCGATCGCACCACTTCAGCCTGATATAGCCGACCGCTTCAACCTTCCCAAAACCTGTATTGTGTGTGCGGGAACAAC
>DATNQF010000016.1:0-24676 GCA_036702855.1 Trichocoleus sp.
TGTCTTGATTGCAGGTTTGCTTTGGGGAGTATTGAACCGACTTAAGGATGATAACTCTGGGCAACCCCCCAAAGCCTAAGAATCCCTATTTGAGAATTTCCAGGGCCTCCATCGAAATTGAAGACCCTGAAAAGGAGACAAATGGAGTTGAACAACTCCATCCCGGCTTGGAGATCCTACTTGGCTTTTGCTTCCAAAGCTTCTAGTCGGCTCTTGAGTTCCTGGTTCGATTTCTTCAGGTCATCAATTTCCTGCTGGAGCTTTTGGACAGCTTGATCTTTGCCAATGGCTTTTTGCACTTGCTGTACGGCCTCTTCCGCCCGACGGCGAACTCGGCCATCTGACGTGTAATCTGCAAGTGCCTGCAACACATTCATCGCGCGGGGAGTTTCCATGCTGCCTAGGGCAATCACCACGGAAACCTGGGTTAGGAAGAAGGACTCGCGGGAGATAACTTCTAGCCGTTCTAGAATCCGCTCAATGTTGGGTTTACTCTGCCCCACGGAAATGCTGCCCAAGGCTCGGATTGCGGCTAACCGAAGCGCTTGAGGAACGGAAGGCTCGGTGTATTGCAGGATTAAATCAAGGGCTTCTTCAGACGTTTTGAATTGACTTAGAGCGCTGATCGCACCCGATCGCACCACTTCATTCCATCCGGCTCGTTCTTTGAGGATGCTCTCTAGTAGCTTGAGGGTCTTTTTGTCCTTGCTCTTACCGTCCACTTCAGAAGCCCCAACTTTACCAAGGGAACGAATTGCGGTGGCTTCTACGTAGTAGCTAGGATCCCCTTTCTCCACAAAGGTTTTGAGAGCTTTGTAGCTCTCAAGTGTCTTCAGATCGCCTAACGCTTCTACAAGGGCACGACGAACGTTGGGGTCGCTGTCTTGAAGGGCTCCGAGCAGGCTATTTGTGACTTGATCTAGCTTGATGGAAGCCAGTTGCTCGGCCACTTCAACCCGCACACCCCAGAAAGGTTCATTCTTCAGAGCCTCAGCCAAAGTATTGACGGCTTCGAGACCACCTTTCTTTGCGATCGCACTTGCCGCTTCAATTCGAGATAGAGGATCGGGATCGTGCCGGAGCTGAGCCTTGAGTTCGGCCATGGGATACTCCAGACTCACCGTTTTGAGGAAGTGGTTGCCAATGTCAAAGCTGACAAAGTCTGGTTTTTTGGCCAGTGGGAAGAAAAAGCTTTGCTCCCGCTCATGGACTCGCACAGCAAACCGGGTAACTTCTATCTGCGCCTGCTTGCCTTCTCCCATAACATAGCCAAAGCCAATAGGAATCTTTAGGTCAAACAAGCCGCTGGTGCTGCTGGTGTCGCCGTCTTTAGCTTGGGTTTGGGTAACGGTGAGTTTTGCCAGGTTGCTATCTCCATCCCAGCTATAGGTCACCTTGTAGTCAGGGTGTCCACCCCGAAACACATATTGGTCAAACAGGAAGCGTAGGTTGCGCCCAGTGGTCTTTTCGATGGCCCGGATTAGGTCAATGGTTTCCACGGTTTGGTGAGCGTGTTCCTGCACAAAGGTATGGATAGCCCGCCAGAACAGGTCATCCCCCAATTCCGTGCGGATCATGTGATAGACGCAGGCACCCTTCTCGTAGATGTGGCGGTCGTATAGCTCGATGGCTTCACGATAAACATGGGTGACCATCGGGCGGCGGTAGCGGCCCCGATCCTCGGACAGGTAGCTGCGCATTTCCCCTAGCCGATAGTAAGCAGCTTCCTGCGCGCCATATTCTCGCTCTGTCCACATCACCTCGGAGTAGGTCGCCATGCCTTCTTTAACCCAAGCGTGGGACCAGTGGTTGATCACTAGCAGGTCACCAAACCATTGGTGGGCCAACTCATGGGCGACTAATGACTCGGAGTTGCGGTTATCTAGGGCAGCACGCTCATCTAGCAGACAGCGGTCGGTCAAGATCGTGCAGGACGTGTTTTCCATGCCGCCAAAGATAAAATCGGCGGCACAGATTTGGGCGTATTTGGGAAAGGCGTAGCGGTAGCCGTACTTTTCGCTGAAAAATTCAATCATCTGGGGCGTCTTGCCCATGGTGCGCTGACCGTCTGCTTTGCGCCCCTTCTCAACGTAGTAGGTCACTGGGATGTCTTGCCACTGGTCTTGGATGACATCGAAGTCACCAACAGCAAGAGCCATCAGATACGTCGGGTGCACCTGCTTTTGAACCCAGTGGTAGATTTTGGAATCCCCTTCCTCCAATGCATCGGCCAGCTCACCGTTGGAAACTGCCTGGTACTGCTTGGGTACCCGCACCCGGATCTCGGAGGTGGAGAGCTGGCCGGGGTAGTCAAAGCAGGGGAACCAGTAGCGGGAATCCTCGTCTTCTCCTTGAGTCCACACCTGAACAGGCTTGTTAGGCTCATGGGAGCTAGGACCAATGAAGTAGATGCCGCGTTGGGGCTTCTCGGCTCGGTATGCGATCGCAAGTGTCATGCTCTCCCCAGCCTGAGTCGGGTCTCCTAATCGGACATGGAGCTGTTCTCCGTCGTACTCAAACTCCTGCGGCGTGTTGCCCACCTCGACCGACTGAATCTGTAGATTCACAGCATCTAGAGTCAACCGTTCAATGCCGTCCCGCACCGGCTTGATTTCAATTTTGCAGGTGCCCTCACAAATTTGGTTCGCCAGATCCAAGCTCAGATCTAGGGCAATGTGCTCGACCTGTCCGGGCCGGTCGGGAGTATAGTGGGGGCGGGCTCCGGGCAGTTCAAATGACTTATGGCCGTTGTTGTCGGTGTCGAAACGGTGGGCATTGAGCATGGGAAACGCTAATCCTTGAAAAACACAGAAGACTCGGTGTGGCAACCCTATCTGCCACGTGTCGACCGCCCTGAAGGTACCTGGACGGTGGTGCAACCCTAATTAATCAGCGTAACGTTTTGCCTGGGCTGGAGGGTCAGGTCTTTGAGATAATGCATCTATAACAGCTCCAGCCTGTTTTCAACAAGATTTTTGCTTGTTCAACGGGTTTAACCCCTTCATGTGTTTGTTATGAATGCGATCGCAGCCCCCAATCTTGTCTCCAGCTTAGTTAATCGAATTCTGGCGATTAAACCGCTGTTTAATCTCGCCAAATCCCGCGCCCGCAACATGATGATCGAGCGGGCTGAGTCAATCGGGGTGCCGTGGCGAGATCAGGTTAGGGAGTTGCGATCGCGCCAGACCCCTACTGAATTTGACCCAGATTGGGAGTCTGAACTTGCGGCTATCCGCAATCCCAATTTGAGCTACCCCAACTATTACGTCACCAGCTTCCATGCCTATGATGAAGGTAATCTGGGCTGGTTGCCCGCCATGGAAGTCGAAGTTGCTGCCCGTGCCGTCCATGCCCGCATTTGGCCTGAAGCAGGAGCCGAAGGTGATGCCAAGCTGCGCCAGAGCTACCACG
Organism: Trichocoleus sp.; assembly: GCA_036702855.1. Taxonomy (GTDB): domain Bacteria; phylum Cyanobacteriota; class Cyanobacteriia; order Phormidesmidales; family Phormidesmidaceae; genus JACVSF01. The sequence continues at coordinate 3,412 of DATNQF010000016.1, forward strand.
ACGTTCTCAAGGCCAAACTGCCCCAAGCACCTAAAGATATTGTGGATTTAGGCTGTGGCGTTGGCATGAGCACTACAACCCTGGGGGAAACCTTTCCTGGTGCCCGCTTGACTGGGGTAGACCTCTCTCCTTACTTCCTCACAGTTGCTAACTACCGCACCCAGAATCCTGGTGTTTTCGCCAAAGCTAGCGATCCCAGCACCGTAACTGAAAAGAAGGGTTCTTTAGAGACCGCAAGTAATGCCCAAATTCACTGGCATCATGCTGCTGCGGAAGCAACCGGATTGCCGGAAGCATCCTATGACTTGGTTTCAGCTTGCTTGGTGTTCCACGAACTGCCCCAATCTGCTGCCACTGCCATTATTCAGGAGGCGCGTCGTCTCCTGCGGCCCGGTGGTCACCTCGCCATTATGGACATGAACCCGCGCTCGGAAGTCTTCGTCAAGATGCCCCCCTTCGTGCTGACCCTACTCAAGAGCACAGAGCCGTATCTAGATGAATACTTTGCCCTAAATTTTGAGCAGGTTTGCCGCGATGCCGGGTTCCAAACGCCCAGTATTAGCTGCAACAGCCCCCGCCATCGCACTATTATCGCCCAAGCTCTCTAGAGCGCATGAGGACAGCCGGAACAGATGCGTTCTGTTCCGGCGGCAATTATCCCTGCACTACAGGCTCAGATTTTGGGGTGGGCAGAGGCCGCTTTAGGAACGCGTATTCTTCAACTACCTGGCCACCGATCAGGTGTTCTTGGATGATGCGCTCGATGACCTCTGGTGTGGTGCTGTGATACCAGACACCATCAGGATAGACCACCAAAATGGGTCCTTTCTGGCAGGTCCGTAGGCAATTGGCTTTGGTGCGAAAGACGCAGTTTGGCCGCTCTGCGGTAGGGGCGTCTAGCTTCAGTTCCTTCAAGCGCTTTTTGAGGTAGTCCCAAGCTTCGAGACTGGCCGCTTTGTCACAGCACTTCGGTACAGTTTGGTCAGCGCAGATAAAGACGTGTCGCTCGATCTGGTCGAGGCTCAGAGCTGCAACTGTACTAGCCAAAGCATCTGCCGGAGGGGGCGTGCTAGTCATCGGCAGTAGCGATCCTTTCAACGCTAGCCATCGGCTCGCCCTTAATTCGTCGAATCGGGAGATTGGCGATCAGAGCAGTCATGCGCTGGTCACTTTCCAGGGTGAATTCCAGCCCGTCTTGGTCCAACTCCACATACCGAGAAACCACCTCCAAAATCTCCTTCCGCATCTTCTCGACGGTTTCAGGCGTCAGATCGGCGCGATCATGGGCCAGGACAAACTGGAGCCGTTGCTTTACTTCTTCTCGACTGGTGAGCGGTCGGGAAGGGCGGTTAAAAAGTCGGTCGAGGAGTTCGCTGAGCATGAGAAGTCGCCAGGAGGGAGATTACGCCAAGAATCCGGTAGACAGGCAAAGGCTGCTAGCCCCGCAACAGACGGCGCAGACGGGAGAACAGGTCATCGTGGGGAGCAGACAAATCCATAATGGGAACTTTCTCTCCCAGCAGGCGACGAGCCACATTGGAAAAGGCAATTCCAGCTAGAGAGAGCTTTTGCTCCAGCACCAGCGGCTCACCTCGGTTGGAGGAAACGATTACGCGCTCATCGTCGGGAACCACACCCAGGAGCGGCACTGCCAGAATGTCGAGGACGTCTTGCACCGACATCATCTGCTCTTCCTGGACCATAGCGGGCTTGAGTCGGTTAACCAGCAACTTAACGTTTTTAACATCGTTGGCCTCTAGCAAACCGATGACTCGGTCAGCATCTCGAACAGCAGAGATTTCGGGAGTCGTCACAACAATCGCTTCTTTGGCAGGTGCGATCGCATTTTGAAATCCCATCTCAATGCCAGCCGGACAGTCAATCAGTACAAAGTCGAATTGATCCTTGAGCCCGTTCACCAGTTCCCTCATTTGATCTGGGGTAATGGCTTCTTTAGAACGATTCTGGGCTGCTGCCAGCAGAGCTAAGTTGGGTTGGCGCTTGTCTTTCACCAGTGCTTTTTCAATGCGGCACTCGCCTGCCAAGACATCTAGGGCCGTAAAGACAATGCGGTTTTCCAGACCCAGCAGCAGATCCAAATTGCGCAGGCCAAAGTCAGCATCGACCACGACCACTCTTTTGTCCCGCTTGGCTAGGGCCATACCCAAATTAGAGGTGCAGGTGGTCTTGCCAACGCCGCCTTTGCCGGAGGTTACTACGATGATGCGAGCCATGGTCAACCCAGTCGTCTAACTCAATAACGAAAAATTAAAGGCGGAAAAACAAGCTCTGTTTAGGCAGCCTGAAGAAAACGCACTAAGAAGGGTCTTTGCGATTGTCCAACTTCCCAGCTCGATTCAGAAAGCTCCTGGCAAACTCTGTCGCTGCCGCAATCCGCATTCCATCTTCACCCACATAGGCCACTTCGGGTACATACTCAGCAGGCGGTTTTTCCGGCGGGCGAGCGACCACATCGGCAATGCGAAGTTGAGTTGGCTGCATTTGCAGGGCCATAATCCGACAGGTCCGGTTGCCAGTGGCACCAGCATGAGCCAGACCCCGTAACCGTCCCCAGATTAGAATATCGCCTTCTGCCACCAACGCACTGCCAGGATTGGCATCTCCTAGCAACACAATCGTGCCGGGGTGGCGAATCTCGACTCCTGAGCGAACAGTGGATTGCAGGTACAGGGGATCAGCCAGTGCCTTCCCCAGTTCTGCTGGAGACTGAATCAGGTGAGCCAGATCAGATTGCTGTTCAACAGAATATCCGGCAGTAGCAGCGGCAACTGCGGTCTGGCGACGGCTTGTATAAACTCGCTTGAGCAGCAGTTGAGCGTCTTCCAGCATGTCAGCAATGGTTTGCAGTTGCCGCACGTCGAGCAGCCGATCCCGTGCCACTAGGTGAACCACTGTGCGCGCCTGCCAAAACCGTTCTCCTGCATCCAGATGAAACCTGATCTGCTGGCAAACCTCAGGCCAAGCAAGAGCGGTCGGGCTCATCTCCGGTTCTGGCGGCAAAAGTAGCAAGAGCCGTCCACCCTCACTTTTGAAGCGCACCTGAAGATTAGGATTTTCCTCAGGAGTAGATTGAGGCAGCTCAGTCACCGAAGAGGGCTGAGGTGGCTCGGTAACTGGCGTTGGAGAGGAGATGTCGGAGTTCATGACCGCAGCACAGCAAGAATGGGGATCGGGTCATGACATATTAGAACACATCCCCCTCTCTGACGAAATTTTCAGGTGTGTTGATGGGGTTATCTCCCTATCGAAAGGGAGATCTCCTGACATTGCCCCTTGCCTTTTCCCCGGTGTTGTTGGCTATGATGGTCTTAAGTTCACTGCGGCGTTGGTGACTGCCAACAATGTTTGTCGATCTATGTTTGCTTTAAACGGGAGCCGAGTTGTGTCGGTGGCGGTATACCGGGCTTGTACCCGGAAACCTTAAGCCTGATGCCGGGGTTCCCACCTGGATTCTCCAGGTCGGAAACTGAGGTAAGACGGCGTTGCGGTGAACATTTCAAGCTTTTTCCCCTGCTCTACCAGACAGGGGAATTTTTATAGAATCTGTTCTTCAGGCAGCATCTTACTGAGATTCTGAGTGAGCGATCTTTGTTTGAGTTATCCCTAAGCAATCCAGGATACAAAGCGCTACTATTGAACGAATACCCTGGAATACAGCTCATCTCAGGTTTGGCAATAAGCCTTCCGAGATAGGTTAAAGCGGCTTATGGCGGTCATGTCTGAGTCATCGCTTTGATCCTTAAATAGAGCCGGGTTCCGTTTTTTTGAACCAGGTGATTTGACGGTTGAATTTGGTTGAGTTCCCAGCCAACATAGTGCGATTGGATAACGGGCTGACTGTTATTCATCAAGAGATTTCAGCGACGCCAGTCGTGGTAGCTGACGTATGGGTGCGGGCTGGGGCTGTAGCGGAGCCAGTGGCTTGGTCAGGCATGGCTCACTTCCTAGAGCACATGATCTTCAAGGGAACCGAGCGGCTGCCGCCTGGTTTGTTTGACTATGCAATCGAGACCCGGGGCGGCATGACCAATGCCGCGACCAGCCATGACTATGCTCACTTCTTTATGACATTGGCAGCGGATGCGTTGCCCGAGACGCTACCGTATTTGTCAGATTTGCTGCTCCATGCTGCAATCCCGGCGGATGAGTTTGTGCGGGAGCGGCATGTTGTGTTGGAGGAGATTCGGCAAGCCCAGGATGATCCTGATTGGTTAGGCTTTCAGGCGATGGCAGAGATGGTCTACCAAGACCATGCCTATGGGCGACCTGTGTTGGGAACAGAGGCTATTTTGAACCAGCGTTCGCCTGAGGAGATGCGCTGTTTTCATCAGGCCCACTACCAACCTGCCAACATGACGGTGGTGATTACAGGGGGAATTCCCCTAGAGCCGACCGTGGAAATGGTGAAACATGCGTTTCGGGCTTTTGCCACACCTGAGAAATGCCCTCCGGCGGGAGTTGGACGTATACCCAGCCACCAGGGCATTCATCGAGAAATTTTAGCGTTGCCGCGCTTAGAGCAGGCACGACTAACGCTAGCTTGGCTAGGACCTGGAGTTAACTCCCTAAAAACCGCCTACGGGTTAGATTTGCTGGCAGTGGTGTTGTCCGAGGGGAGATCTTCGCGGCTGGTTCGAGAACTACGGGAGGAAAAGCAGCTCGTTCAGGACATCAGCGCCAGTTTTTCGCTACAACGGGACTGCAGCCTGTTTACGGTGCAGGCTTGGCTGGAGTCAAAGGACCTCGATCGGGTGGAGGCGATTGTGTGCGATCGCATTGCTGCCCTCGCCGAACATCCGATTTCCGACACTGAGCTGAGTCGGGCTAAACGTTTGCTCTGTAATGACTACGCTTTCTCTACTGAGACGCCTGGTCAAGTGGCGGGCCTTTATGGGTATTACAGTACTTTGGCCCATCCTGAATTGTGCGTCACCTATGCACCAACGATTCAAAGCTATGGTGAGGCAGAGCTTCGGCAACTGGCTCGACAGTACCTCCGGCCTGACCGCTATGTAGCAACCATTTTGCAGCCAGCTTGAGGCTTTTGGCTGAGGTTTTGCTGCGATTGTTCTCTTAAATACCGCATTAACCTGTGACTGAATCTTCAACGCTCTCCTCACCCACGCTGCATCGCACGGTCCTAGACAACGGTCTTGTTGTGCTGGTCACTGAGAACCCGGTTGCTGATATCATTTCGGCCCGAATCTTTGTCCGAGCTGGCAGTGCCTTTGAAACGCCTGACCAAGCAGGACTGTTTAGCCTTCTGATGTCTCTGCTCACCAAGGGCACTCAACAGCTCTCTTCTTTGGAGATTGCTGAAGCGGTTGAGTCTATTGGGGCTAGCCTAGGTAGTGATGCCTCGGCGGATTACAGCCTGGTCAGTTTGAAAACGGTTTCTGCTGACTTCCCAGCGATGCTAAAGCTAGCGGCAGAAGTGTTGCGATCGCCCAGCTTCCCGGAGGCAGAAGTTCAGCTAGAGCGACGCTTGACCCTGCAACAAATCCGCTCTATGCAGGAGCAGCCCTTCACGGTGGCTTTTAATCACCTACGGCAGGCCATGTATGGGGATCACCCTTATGCACTGCCAGGCGTGGGCACAGAGGCGAGTGTGGCCATGCTGACGCGGGATCGCTTAGAGCAGGCTCATCGGCAGTATTTTCGCCCAGATAACACGGTGGTTTCGATTGTGGGGCGTATTGATCCAGCTAAGGCTGTGGCTTTGGTCGAGCAAGTGCTGGGAGACTGGGCAGTTCCTCAAGGTCCGGTGCCAGAGTTGTCTTTTCCCTCGGTGCCTGTTCAAGGTTCTCGGGTAGCGGTACCTCAAGATACCAACCAGTCCATTGTGATGGTGGGTTATTTGGCTGCCCCGGTTAAACATCCAGCTTACGCAGGCTTGAAGCTGCTGAATACCTACCTAGGAAACGGCTTGTCTAGTCGTCTGTTTGTGGAGATGCGGGAGAAGCGGGGGCTAGCCTATGATGTCTCAGCCTTCTACCCGACCCGACTAGGTTTATCCCAGTTTGTTGCCTACATGGGCACTGCTCCCGAAAATACGCCTGTGGCGCTTGAGGGATTGTGCTACGAACTTGAGCGTTTGTGCACAACGCTACTCAGCCCTGAGGAAATCCAAGCATCTAAGAACAAGCTGCTAGGTCAGTACGCCCTGGGCAAACAGACCAATGCCCAAATTGCTCAGCTGAATGGTTGGTACGAAACCTTGGGCATGGGTCTGGAGTTTGATCAAGACTTTCAAGATGCGATCGCAGCTGTTACTGCTGAAGAGGCCCAAGCAGTTGCCCAAGAGTTCTTCAACGAACCCTACATCACGCTGTTAGGCCCTGCCTCAGCAGTAGAGCCCCTAGTTGAGAACGTTTAACTCACAGGACTTCCCTAATAACAGATTAGGCTCGCATCAGGCTAGCTGTGATCTGCTGCTGCAACTGCTCGTCCGATAGCGCTGGCTCCTGGCAAGAGAGACCCTGGCAAACCAGCCCAACTGCGTCTTCTGGAAGGTTGGGTTCTACAGCAAAAACGGCGGTAGGCAAATAGGTTCGCATTAACGCCGGAATTTTATCTGCGCTCGTGCGAATGAGCGTGCCGTGGCGGAACCAGTCGAGGGCTGCAAACAAGCTGGGGCAGGCCCGAGGAATTTGTTCCATTACAGACCCAAATACCTTCAAGGTGCGCTCAGCTCGATCCAAATAGCTCAAGTCCTCAGTCAGTAGAGCCAGACGAACGAGATTTGCGATCGCAACACCGTTGGCAGCCGGGGTTGCATTGTCTTGAAACGTTCTTTCCCGTACCAACAAGCGCTCGCTCGCGTTACCAGGAGCATTGTAGTAGCCGCTAGCTTCCTCACTCCACAGCTCCCGATCAAACTCAGTCTGAATGTCAACGGCAATGCTTAGCCAGTCAAAAGTCTCAGGTAATTCTGGCAATGCAAGGCTTGCCTGCTGAATATCTAGGAGTGCTTTGATTAAAAAGGCGTAGTCCTCAGACTGAGCAGACATTGCCGGGGAGCCATCGTAGTTAAGGCGATGCAAGCGGTCGTTCACCCACTGCTGCTCCAAAATAAACCGAGTCGCGCCGATAGCTAGGGTGAGATAGTGCGTCTCCTGAAAGGCAGCGGCAGCTTTTGCTAGGCCCGAAACCATCAGGCTGTTCCAGGCAACAATCAGTTTAGTATCCGTTACCGCAGGAATACGTCCAGGCCAGCGCTGCGTCTTGGCTTCCTGGTTATTGTGGGCAGGTGGAAAGGGAGTGGTTCGGTTAACGGGTGCGCCATAGCGGCTGTCAAAAAGCGTATCTAGAGCTGACAGAACTGCCTCGTCGAGAGCTCCCGGTCGTTGGCGCTGTAAAACAATTTGACCCTCAAAGTTTCCAGCCTCGGTCACGGTAAACGCATTGCTTAAGGCTGTAAACTCTGCCTCGCTTAGCAGGCGTTGTAACTCGGTGTACCCCCACACGTAAAACGCCCCTTCCTCTGGCTCCGCCGCGTCGGGGTACAGAAAACTGTCCGCATCTTGAGCCGCATAAAAATACCCTTCGGGTGCGGTCATCTCGCGACTCAGCCATTGCGCCGTTCCCTCAACCGCCTGCTGAAAAGCGGCTTCTTCAATGCCTAAACTCCACAGATTTGCTAGATACTCTACGATCTGCCCATTGTCGTACAGCATCTTTTCAAAGTGAGGCACTGTCCAGGTTGGATCAACTGTGTAGCGATGGAACCCGCCCCCCACATGGTCATAAATTCCGCCTAGGGCTAAATCCAGACCTCTCTGAACACAGACTCGCACAACATCAATATCCTGCTCAAGGGCTGCCTGCTCCTCACTGTGAAAGAATCGAATGCTCTGCAGTGCTGCCTCAGCATAGGGAATCATGGGAAAGCACGTGCCTGACCCAGTAGGTACTAAGATGTGAGCACTCGTGGATAACCCTTGCAGCAATAGGGGTTGAGTCAGGGTCTTGCTTTTGGGAAGTATGGTTGCCTGCTGCAAATTGTCCAAAATCTCTGATTTAACGGCGTCAACTTTAGGTTTTTCTGTGTCGTAGAACTGCCTAAGCGCTGTTAATACTTGCAAAAAACTGGGGCGACCGTATTTAGGTTCAACTGGGAAATAGGTACCGCCGTAAAAAGGTACCAAATCATCGGGAGCCAAGAAGACGTTTAGGGGCCACCCTCCTTGTCCACTCAGCATCTGCAAAGCCTGCATATAAATGCTGTCCAGATCGGGCCGCTCTTCTCGGTCAACTTTGATGGGTAGAAAGTGCGCATTCATGTACTCAGCAACTGCCGCATCGGAAAAAGCTTCCCCCTCCATGACTGTGCACCAGTGGCAGCTAGAGTATCCAATGGAAAGAAAAATAGGTTTATCTTCCTCGCGTGCTCTTTGCAAAGCCTCTTCACACCAAGGCCACCAGTCGATGGGATTATCTGCGTGTTTGCGGAGATATAAACTTTGGGACTGGGCCAGGCGGTTTGTCATTCAGAAGGGCTAGAGCGCGGCAGCAGATAGAAACTATCCTTAGCGAGTCTAACGCAAACTTTATAAGCAGCCTTCAGCCCAAGTGACAGCTGGAAACTGGCCAGCTCGAAATTTTGCCACTTGTCCTTGGGCGTTTGTTGTGAATACCAGTCTGTAGAGATCCTCACCTGCTGTAGACGGTACAAACGTCATAATTTTTCCCCCAGTTTTGGGGTTGGCCTCGACTTCAATTCTCCCAGCGTAATAGTCGTAAATTTCGTCTTCCGTAGAGCCAATCCTAGCGCCACTTTTAGTTTGGGTAAGACTACCCGGCCAGATATCAATCCGAATGATTCGGTTATCAATAACCATAAAGCCAATCGGTTCTAGGGTGTCTGCTGGGCGTAGGTACTGACATTCCCCAGTGTGATGATCATTCATTGGAATCAGCCGAATTCCCGTTTGAGCTGCCTCTGCAACGGTCATTCCAATTCGAATTGGCTCAAGCCCTCTAGTAGTCAGCTCTGCAGTCAACAGTTTTTCTAAAGGCGTTGTGTCTTGAGAAGTAGCCGATTTGTTAGAGGCTGCAACGGATCGCTGCATCACTCGTAAGGAAAAAATGGGTTTTGTAATTGCCCGCAGCCAACTTGAGGAGTAAGAGGGGATCTGTACGTGAGCTTGCTGAGCAGCAGTGGGATTCAGGGTGCGTTGCGTAACGTTAGCAGCTAGCTGTACGTCTATAGGGAACCGACGGTGTTCTGCCACAATGCCCCATATCAGAAGCAAACCTACTGAGACTGTAGCAACCACTCCAGTTGTTCGTTTCATGAACTTGCCTAACACCAATAAACTCGGATCCAATCCAACGACTCGCGCTAGCGTGGGTGTGATGTAATGTACACAAGCCCTGTCCTTGTTATTGGTTTGCTACGCTACTGCATTCCATGGTGTCTCCTAAATTCCCAGAGTCGCCTTCCCCTGAGAAAAAGTCGGCTCTAAACTTTCGACATTGGATAGCTGTGACCCCGGTATTGCTTGTCATTAGCTACATATTGCTGTGGGTATCAACCAGACGAACGGAGGTTGTTGGGGCTGACAAACCTATTGTGCAGGAGCCCGGACAGCAACGCAATGAATCGCTGAGTCAGGTGGCTGGTTTTTCTGCTGATAGCTTACTTGAGCAACCCAACTCGACTGACCCTGTTTCGGTTCCACCTCCTAAGATTCCTCGACCGAGTTTGAGCAATGTGTCGCAAGACACGAAAACGGTGCAAGCTTCCGTTGTTTTCAAAGATGTTCCGCCAGGGCACTGGGCTAAGCCCATTTTGGACGATCTCTCCGCTCACCAATGGGTCGTCGGCTTTCCTGATCGCACCTTTCGACCCGAGGCTTCGATGACACGGGCAGAATTAGCTGCTCAAATTACCCGTTTTTTTGCTCTGCCGCCTCAGTTTGCAAGTCTTCATTTTTCTGATGTTAAATCTGATAACTGGGCTGCCGGGAGCATTCGTAAAGCGGTTCAAATGGGCTTTTTAAGCGGCTTGCCGGAGGGGAACTTTGCTCCCGATCAACCAGTGACCAAAATTGAAGTGATTGGTGCGATCGCAACTGGCCTCAATTTAACCTCGACATCCGCTCCAAGCCGAGTTTTATCCCAATATCGCGATCAAGATGCTTTGCCTGGTTGGGCGATTTCCCCCCTAGTTGCCGCAACTGAAGTGGGTCTAGTCGTAAACTATCCTGATATCACTCGACTGGAACCCAACCGTCCAGCCACCCGTGCCGAAGTTGCTGCAATGATGCATTATGCCTTGGTGTATCTAGGCGAAGCTGACGAAGTGCCCTCTCCCTATCAAGTTCAACCCTAGTTCCTGTCGCGTAAGCGTTTGTAGAAGGGTTGTGCTCGTAGAAAGAGGGGCCTAGGAAGCACATTAAGATTCGAGGTCTACTTTCTGCTGCCGCTGCTCCCACCACATCGTTCCCACAATCCAAGCAATGACAATAAGAAGAGCAAGGATTGTAAATTGAGCTACCCAGCTAACCAGCGTTGCTAGGGGAATCAGTCGGCCGACAAAGAAGGCCAAACTGACCATGACCGAGGCCCACATTCCAGCCCCTAACAAGTTGCAAAGCAAAAACTTAGGGTAGGACATCTGAGCAATGCCTGCTAAAGGACCAGCAAAGATCCGTAAAAGGGCAACAAAACGGCCTAGTATCACGGCCCTAGCAGCGTTTTGGCTGAACTGTTCTTTTACAGCCAGTAGCTTCTCTTCCTTGATGTGAAAAATCTCACCTAGCCGCTTCAGCAGAGGCCATCCTCCATGCAGTCCAACCCAGTAACCCAGGTTGTCCCCAACGACTGCTCCAGCAATGGCAGTCCCTAAAACCCACCAAAATTTCAGCTCACCACTGCCAGCTAGAAAACCCCCCGCAAGTGTAATGGTTTCGCCAGGAATCGGGATTCCAGCGTTTTCTAGCAAAATTCCCCAAAAGACGGCCCAATAACCATATTCATGGGCTAAATTCTGAATCGTTTCCAGAGAGACAAAGTCCAGCATTCGGAGATTTTGCTTGGTTAGCTAAAGTTCTTTTAACAAGTATCTCAAATCCTGACAAAACCTGCCCAGAGAGGATTTCCTTACCTGTCGAATAGAGTGTACCCAAAAAGAACAAGCCCACCCGTTAGGGCAGGCTTGCTCATTACCTCAAGGAAAAATTGCTAGACATTGCCAAAGGAAGGCAAGGAAACATCCTCTAAAGAGCCTCTGGAAAAGCTTGGCAGATCCAAATGTTGACTTCGACGGGTTCTCACCGCTAATCGGTAGCTCACACTCTGCAACTCGGCCTGTAACTGTCGGTTTTCCCGCTGAATCTGAGAGACTTTCTCCCGTACAGCATCCATGCGCTCAGCAAATTTCTGGCGATAAACTTTCGGCAACTCTTGTACCACCTGCTCCAGCATCCGAGAGCGATCAGTCAGCTCTTGGACGGTTTGCCGCAGTTGGACAATTTCAGTATCGCGGTCTTCCAACTGAGCCTGGTAAAAATCAACTTGCTTCTCGACCCCGCGCAGCTGCTCCCGCAAAGCGCGAACCTCTGCCTGATGACGCTCAGAAGCCTCTGGGCTGGGCATAAAGCCAGCATTTCCCTTGACCAGGCGAAACAGTTCCTGGGACAGTTGCTGCACGAGCTGATCACGCATGTCTAGCTCTGACTGTAGTCGGGCAAGCTCTGCCTGACTGTCGGGCATAGGTTGATAATCAGACTGAGCCACAAGGCCACTCCCAACTCTAAATCACAATAGATGACAAATGAAGAAGCTCACCCTTACGGCGGAAAAGCACTCTTTCCGATAATTGCTGCTAATTTAGCACCAGATTGAAGAATTGGCACGAGCTTTGAACAATTTCTTAGAGAAATATTCGCCCATCCAGAATTTCCGGCTAGGTAGCCCTATTGGTGCTGGTGCTCCTTGTGCTACTTGAGGTCGTAATACCGAGGAAACTCACCCTAAAATTGCTCACCTAATTCTGAAAGAGCGGTAAGCAATATACTGCTTACCGCTCTTTCACAAACAATCAATAATGCCGATCAAACGAATACTGGTTCTTAAGCGTCAACAGCAGCGGGTGCTGCGGTGGAAACTTCTTGCTTGACTGTCAAGTAGCGCAGAACATCCTCGCTAAGCCGCATAGCTCTCTCCATAGGCGCTACAGCGGCTCCTGGCCCAGTGTAGTTGATCTGAATGTAGATCCCTTCCCGGTGCCGATCAATTTCATAAGCTAGACGACGCTTACCTCGATGCTGAGTTTCTAGAATGTCAGCCCCTTGTTCCTTCAAAATAGATTGATATTTACCAATCGCGGCATCGACCAATTCGTCGCTTAAATCAGGTCGAAGAATGTACATTGTTTCGTACACGTAATCTTTCATGCAAACTCCTTATGGACAAAATGGCCTTTGCTCCTCCACCTTGCAAGGGCTTTTAACCCTTTGCTGCAAACAGTAGGAACTCGCTCAGCGGGTTCAGTGCAAAGACAAGGATCTACAATCATACCAAGATTTTGCAGGTAATATGGCGCAGCGGTACGTTCGAGTTCAGTCTAAAGCCGGACAGCTTCACTATGGTCTTTTACAGCCCGATCGCAGTGTATTGGTTTTAGATGCTTCTCCCTGGTTACAGGGTCAGAAAACAGAGCTTGTGCTTTCTCCGGATACCTATACATTTCTCGCCCCCTGTGCCCCCTCCAAAGTGGTTGCGGTTGGAAAGAACTACGCTAAGCATGCAGCGGAAATGGGGACGCCTCTGCCCAAGGAACCCCTGTTGTTTATGAAACCCTCAACGGCGGTCACTTCAGTAGGGTCTCCTATTTATTACCCACCCCAAACTCAACGGTTGGACTACGAAGGTGAACTCGCGTTGGTCATTGGTGAGCGCTGCGTCGACTGTACCCCCGAGCAAGTTCAATCAAAAATTTGGGGATATACCATCGCCAATGACGTAACGGCCCGAGATTTACAGCAGCAGGATGGTCAATGGACTCGTGCTAAAGGGTTTGATTCTTTTTGTCCCTTAGGTCCCTGGATTGTTCGTGAATTGAGTCCGGGAGCTCGCATCCAAACATTCCTCAATAATGCAAGGGAACCCGTTCAGGCCGCATCACTAGATGAGATGGTCTTTAAACCAGAGATACTAGTCTCCTACATCAGCCAGATTATGACCCTTCTGCCCGGAGATGTGGTTTTAACAGGGACCCCAGAGGGAATTGGCCCCATGTCAGTGGGCGATCGCATTCGAGTAGAGATCGAAGGTATTGGTGCTCTAGAAAACTTTGTGGCTGAACACCCTTCGACTCATGCTCATTAGTAGGGTAGATGCTAACGCGGCCAGCGCTTCTAGCGAACCTGCATATGAACGGCCTCGGAGATGGTCGGAATTTCTGCATATTGTCCCCGGAGCGTTTGCACAACGGAGTACACAACAGCAGCTAGCATCCCCAAAAAGACAACGTTCATTAAGGTCTCCAGAATTAGACCGCCTCTGAGAGCAGGCGCAAGAATCTCGAGAATAATGCGGCAGAGAAACAGGACAATGTCTAATAAAATGGCCTGCATTGTGTTGAAACGAATGAAGTTATTAATGTTAGTGTTGCGAACCACTAACAGAAACAGGCCAAAGAAAACAATTGCGCTGAAAAAAGGAATGACCTTGTAAAGGGCTAGCAGTGGGGTTAGTGGAATGAGCAGAACTGTCAGCGCGGGAAACTCCTCGAACAGAAACTGTCCGAATAAAAGTCCCTCGACGAGAGGAAGCAAATAGGGGAGAGAGGACCAGATTCGATCAGTTACCGCCGTTGAGCCACGCCAGTTCATAGTGCTTGCTCCACTGTCAAGATTTGTATGCCTGTCTCTACGATATAGCAGTACCTACAGAGTTGTGAACGAATCAGACTTCCGTGAAAGGATAAATTTGAGAGAAAAGACGACAAAAAGAGGACAAACAGATGCTTGTCCTCTTTTGAAGGCTCAACTCAGAGGTTGGACTTTAAGGCCGTAGATTTACTCAATGTTGGCAATGCGGAAGCCCATCTGGCACTCGTACTGAGTTGGCTGCTCACTGTCCAGCCGATTGAGCATTCGCCCACATCGCAGTTCCCCGTGGTGCCATCTGGGCTGACCTTGCTGGTCGGCCATTAGACATCCTTGGCAGATAGCATGGGGAGCAATGAGCTGATTATCCATCACTATCACTAGCATGGGGATCACCTCCCGTGATCGCTGCATTTGAGGTGACAAATGCTTGATCCCATTCTATTTCAGCCTTCTATAGGAACTGTGTGCTTTCATACACAGCTTAATAGGGCTACATCAAAATTGGGTGGGAGGTGAATTTATCGCTTCCCTATTCTTGGGCGCGGGAAGGCTCTGCCCGATTGGGTTTGCGACGGGGTGAGGGAATTTGCTTACGAGGGCGGGAGCTGTTGTTCCGAGGAGCAGGATATTCCCGTTCCCGTTCCCGTTCAAATTCCTCAGGTTGGCTATCCGATCGCTGCCAAGCCGGGACAGTCTGGTCGTAAGCCATCTGTAGGGCGGCAGCTGCAATCGTATGGAGGTCGTATTCCTCGTTTAGCTGGGACACGATGGGCAAAAAGGAAGCCAGCCTTTCACTGGTGATAGCTTCCCGGACTTGAGTTTGAAGCTTCTCTAGATGACGGGCTGCAATTTCGGCGCGGGTTGGAATTTGGGCAAAAACCAACTCTTGGCGTAGATGGCGCTCAATCTGGCGGAGCTTCACTTTTTCCAGAGGATGAATGAGGGAGATAGCAACCCCTTCTTTGCCAGCTCGTCCTGTACGACCAATTCGGTGAACGTAGTTCTCGACTGAATCGGGTAGCTCAAAGTTGATGACATGGGTTAGGTCATCAACATGCAAACCCCGCGCAGCGATATCTGTAGCGACCACCCAGCGTACCTGACGCTGACGGAAGCGCATCAATAACCGCTCTCGTTGGGACTGGGTAAGGTCACCGTGGTACTCATCAACACTGTGCCCAGCGGCTTGGAGCTGACGGGTGAGGTCGGCAGCGGTTCGGCGAGTGCGCACGAAGATCAGGGCTGATTCTGGATCTTCCATCTCCAGAATTGGCTGCAGGGCTCTTACTTTGTTCCAGCCGCGAGGAACGATGTAAGCAACCTGTTGAATTTGTCGAGGTGAGGACTTGGGTGCTTTGATCGTGACCGTAACGGGCGATCGCAAAAATTTTGTTGTCAGCTCCCGGATCTCAGGTGCCATGGTGGCTGAGAAGAAAGCGGTTTGCCGCTCGGCGGGTGCCTTGCTCAAAATCTTCTCAACATCCTGAATGAAGCCCATATTGAGCATCTCGTCGGCTTCATCGAGCACAAGCCAGCCCAGGCTATCTAGGGATAGAACGCCTCGATTGAGCAAGTCGAGAATACGGCCAGGGGTGCCGACCACTACCTGAACCCCTTTACGAAGGCGCTGGCACTGACGCTCGATGGACTGACCACCGTAGACGGGCAGAATTTGCAGGCGGCGATCGATTCGGAAGCTACGGAATGCTTGGGAAACCTGCACCGCCAACTCTCGCGTTGGCGTCAGAATCAGGGCTTGAACCGCCATCAAGTTGGGATCAACCTGTTCGATTAACGGCAGGGAAAAAGCCGCAGTTTTGCCAGTGCCAGTCTGGGCTTGGCCGATCACGTCGCGCCCCGAGAGTAGGTGGGGAATAGCTTCTGCTTGGATCGGAGTGGGTGCGTCAAAACCTAGGGCCGTCAGGTGATTAACCCTTGCTTCTGATAAGCCCAAGCTGGAGAAAGATAACGTCATGAATACTCCTGAGGAGGATAAAAAATTTTGCTGAGCTAGAGAGAGAGAGCCGGGACTGTCACCCGACCAAACAAATCGTAAGTATCGGCAGCGTCTATTTGAACTGGAACAATTTGACCCAGGGGAGCTTGTCCCTTGACGTAAACCAACCCATCTACATCGGGAGCGAACCGGGCTGAGCGTCCAACACATTCCCCTGTCGTGGGGTTTTCCTGCTCAATTAGAACCTCAACAACGCGACCAATCTGGGCTTGATTTCGCCTTAAGGATATCGGCTGTTGGGTCATCATCAGAATTTCCCGCCGCTCGTCTTTGACGCTTTGGGGCAGCTGCTGCGGCAGATTGTAAGCAGGGGTTCCCTCTTCTGCTGAGAAGGTAAAGACACCAATATGGTCAAACTCGTGCCGTTTTACAAAATCAACTAAGTGCTCAAAGTGGGCTTCAGTTTCGCCCGGAAAACCCACGATGAACGTAGTTCTCAAAACGGCGTTGGGTAATGCCTCTTTGATACGGCTGATGATGTCATCGTTAACACGTCCTTGCCAAGGACGGTTCATCGCCCGTAGCACTTCGGGATGCGAGTGCTGTAGAGGCAGATCCAGATAAGGCAGCACATTGGGGGTTTCCTGAATGGCCTGGATCACGTCGGGTGTAAGCCCTGTTGGGTAAGCATAGTGCATGCGAATCCAGGGCACATCGACTTTCCCCAAAGCACGCAGGAGTTCGGCTAGGTATGGACGACCATAGAGATCGGCTCCGTAGTTTGTGGTGATCTGGGAGATCAAAACGATCTCTTTAACCCCTTCTGCAACGAGCTGTTCAGCTTCGGCCACAATAGATTCGATTGGGCGCGATCGCTGGTCTCCTCTAAGGTGAGGAATAATGCAGAAGGCACATCGATAATTGCAGCCTTCTGCAACTCGGATGTAGGCTACCCCTTCGGTTGTGGTGCGGTAGCGAGGAACCGTTTCGTCCGCGATGTAAGTTGGTTCGGCAGAAACAGCTTTGACTCGTTCGCCTGCCTCAGCCCGTTCAATGACTTCGACAATGCGGTGGTAGTCTCCGGTACCCACCAGTGCTACAGCTTCAGGGATTTCTGAGAGCAGTTCGTCTTGAAAGTGCTGGGCCAGACATCCCGTAATCACAATCTTTTTGTCAGCTTCAGCCAGCTCGACTAATGTCCGCACGGACTCTTCGCGGGCGGCTTCAATGAAACTGCAGGTGTTGACAACGACGTAATCCGCGAGCTCTTCGTTGCTGTCTACTTGGTAACCGGCCTTCGCTAGAAGGCCTAACATATGTTCGGTATCCACCCGATTTTTCTCACAACCGAGGTGAGCGAATGCGACCGTTGGCTTCAAACCCATGGCGTTGAAAAGACTCAAAACTGATAGGGGTATGGTCTAATTCGCCAGTGCCGGGGAAGGAAAACGAGAACGCAGCGAACGCGAGAAGGCTCAGCAGACGATACGGCTTGTGAAGATGGCGCAGAGATAAACTTAATTAAGTGGCAGCGCCAGCGGTAAGCAAGTCCCGGTCTTTGACGAGAATAAGGACACAGAAAGAAAATATAACATATCTATACACAACTGCATGATATAACTTTCGGTCCTTGTCAAAATAAATCAGATTTAGACTCCAAGGAGGAGAAAGACACCGCAGTGGGTATTGATATGCTGGTAAGGTAAATTGGAATTGAGGGATGAAAGTCCTGAAAGCGATATTTAGAGAGTCCGAGACGAGCCACACGTGGACTTAGTAGAGATTTTTAACACGCCTAACCCTGTCATCGGGGTTGTCCATTTGTTGCCCCTGCCGACTTCTCCCCGTTGGCAAGGAAATCTGCGAGCCGTGATTGACCGAGCGGAGCAGGAAGCGACAGCCCTAGCCTCTGGCGGGGTTCATGGGATTATTGTCGAAAACTTTTTTGATGCGCCCTTTACGAAGGGACAGGTCGATCCGGCTGTGGTAAGTGCCATGAGCCTGATCGTGCATCGTCTAAAGCATTTGGTAACGCTGCCGATTGGCCTTAATGTGCTGCGCAACGATGCCCGCAGTGCGATCGCAATTGCCTCCTGTGTTGAAGCTAGCTTTATCCGAGTCAATGTTTTGACTGGGGTGATGGCCACTGACCAGGGGCTAATTGAAGGCTGTGCCTACGAATTACTGCGCTACCGTCGGGAACTGGGCAGTAATGTCAAGATTCTGGCAGATGTGCTGGTCAAGCACGCTCGTCCCTTGGGGTCGCCTAACCTGACCACAGCGGTTCAAGAGACGCTGGAGCGGGGCTTGGCAGATGGCATTATCCTGTCGGGCTGGGCAACAGGTAGCCCCCCCAGCCTGGAAGATTTGGAGCTGGCTCGGGCTGCTGCCAAGGATCGCCCTGTTTTCATTGGCAGTGGGGCAGATTGGGAGAACATTGGCACCCTGATGCGGGCAGCCGATGGAGTGATTGTGTCGAGCTCTCTCAAGCGCCATGGCGACATCAATCAGCCAATTGATCCAATCCGGGTGAGTCAGTTTGTAGAAATCATGCAGGAAAGCTTGAACCAACCTGAAGAGATTGGTTCTCTGCCTTCGATGGCCCTGTCCTGAGAAGCAATTCCAAACAAAACGGCCCTGTCCAAAGCGATTAAGATAGAGCTGAGCAGACACTCATCTGCTTTGCTCTATCTGATGTTATTGGGATTACGGGGGCTGTATGGTCCGTCGCCGTCAGGAAACGTCTTGGATTCATCGCTGGTCTCGCTACTTGATCGCTGGAATTGCCTTTCTTGGCATTCTCGAAACGAGCTATCTGACCATTGTGAAATTGACTGGAGGAACGGCAGTTTGTCCAACACAAGGCTGCGATCGCGTTCTCAACAGTCCCTACGCTAGCGTTTTCGGGCTTCCCCTGACTCTGTTTGGTGGTCTGGCCTATTTAACGATGTTCATTCTGGCAGTGCTGCCGCTGACTGCCAATGCAGAGACCCATTTGGAACGTCGGCAGCGGCTAGAAGCCCAAACCTGGCCAGTTATGTTTGGTTTTTCACTGGCAATGGTGATTTGCAGCAGCTACCTGATGTACATCATGGCCTTTGAAATTCAGGAGCTTTGTCCCTACTGCGTCACGTCAGCTCTGTTCACCGTGACAATGCTGGCCCTAATTGTGCTGGGCAACCGCTGGAAGGATATTGGTCAGCTCTTCTTCACCGGGATCATTATTGGGGTGATCACCTTGACTGGGGTCTTGGCAATCTATGCGCCCTTGAAGGGGTCTGGAGGGATTGCTTCAGCGCAAGCCGGAGAAGTGGGGCCGCCTATTACCACCACCTCTGGCCCTGCCGAAATAGCTTTGGCCCAACACTTAAAGGCAATTGGAGCCAAGATGTATGCAGCTTGGTGGTGCCCTCACTGTCATGACCAGAAGCAAATGTTTGGAGCAGAGGCCATAGCTCAGGTGCCTTACGTTGAATGTTCTTCTGATGGTCGCAATGCCCAACCTCAGCTCTGTGGCGCAGTCACAGGTTTCCCGACTTGGGAAATTAAGGGGCAGATGTATCCAGGAGTTCAGTCCTTACAAAAGCTGGCTGAGCTGTCAGGCTATACGGGGTCAGTGGACTTTAAACAATAGATTGGGACTGCGATTTGAGTATTTGCCAGATTTTGGCAGCTTCCTACAATTGCAGGGGATTGTATGGGGATGGGTTTCTAAGCCTGTTCCCTGTGCTTTTTAGGGAATTAACTCGGACTTTGACCAGTCGTTTTCCTGCACAACCGTATGCACCTGCCAAGAGGGATCAGTGTGAGGAAAATCATTCCGGAAGTGTCCGCCCCGGCTTTCAGTGCGAAAGGCGGCACTTTTAAGAATGAGCCAGGCAATATCAAATAAGTTGGTGAGTTCTCCCCAAGTTCGCAGGATCCGGGTGTCTGAAGACTGACAAAGTTGGAGAGATTGGCCAGGAGGAAGATGATGTAGGGCCTGAGCCAACGGGGCGCGTTGCCAGGTCTGTCTCCAGGTTTGAAGCTGTGCGATCGCATCTGCTATCCTGGCTTGTTCTCGACAAATACCTGCGCTTTGCCAGATCAGATTAGCTAATGCCTCACGCTGCTGCTGCCACTGATCAGCCTGTTGCCGAGCTTCGACTAAGGCTGTTTCAAGCGAGTCGAGTTGCTCCGTAGGAGGAATGTTTGTGTTTGAAAGAGGCTTTAACGGCTCTATGGGTAGCTGCCCCACCTGAGCACCGTAGACTAGGCACTCTAGAAGAGAGTTGCTGGCTAAACGATTTGCTCCATGCACACCAGTGCTGGCGTTTTCACCCACTGCATAGAGGTTAATGAGTGAGGTGTAACTCTCCAGATCAACCACAATGCCTCCCATCCAATAGTGAGCAGCAGGGGAAACAGGCACAGGTTCGTGGAAGGGGTCAATCCCCCAGGTTTGGCAAACTTTGAGGATATTAGGAAAGCGGTATTGCAGCCGCTCGGCCGGGATAGGGCGCATATCAAGCCATACGACGCTCTGCCCTGTTTCCTGTAGGTGTTGAAAAATAGCGCGGCTCACGACGTCGCGGGGGGCCAACTCTCCATCGGGATGATAGTCGGCGGCAAAGCGGTAGCCCCGATGGTCGATCAGGTGAGCGCCTTCGCCTCGTACCGCCTCACTAATAAGAAAGGGGGGCGCACCCGGCACACTGAGTGCCGTCGGATGGAATTGAACAAATTCGAGATCCCGGAGTTGGGCTCCTGCGCGCCATGCCATGGCAATCCCATCCCCAGTGCTAGCCATTGGATTGGTTGTGTGGGCGTAGACTTGCCCGCCACCGCCAGTAGCCAACACGGTTTTCTGTGCAGATAGCCATAGAATTTGCCCCCCATGGGACAGGATGACCCCCTGACAAACACGCTCTTGTTGCCATAGATCGAGCACGAAGCCCTGTTCAAAGACCTGAATGTTGGGCTGCTCTAACACCCGTTCCGCCAAGATAGAGACGATAGCTCGGCCTGTAGTGTCTGCGGCATGGAGCACGCGATGACGGGAGTGGGCTGCTTCCAGGGTCATTGCCAGAGTCTCCCCTTGGCGGTCAAAGGCGACTCCTAGGTTAACGAGGTGATTGATACAGTCAGAGGCGTGTTCTGCTAAGTAAGTGACGGCTGATTTTTCGCATAAGCCAGCCCCAGCCCGTAGCGTGTCCTCTACGTGAAGTCGTACGGAGTCGGTTGGGGACATGGCTGCCGCGATACCACCCTGAGCCCAATCGCTTGCCGAAATTGAGAGGGTGTCTTTGGTGATTAGGCCCACACGCAAGTGTTTGGGTAGACAGAGGGCCGTGTAGAGACCGGCTGCGCCGCCCCCAACCACCAAAACATCAAACTGGTTTGCGCCCATTGCTAAGTCCAAAAGGATCTCCTAAAGGGGTCTCCAGATATAAAAGTGCTCCTGACA
>DATNQF010000069.1:0-3545 GCA_036702855.1 Trichocoleus sp.
CGCACTACTCGTGGGACTGCTACCCCAGCCTCTGCCACCAGTACAACTGGGGTATCTTCTCAGGTCAAAGTTTCTTTAAAGAGGCGCATAAAATCTAAGTTGGCATCAAATCCGTTGACTAAGTCAGTTTTCAAGACTGTGAGAAAACTGATGTGGTCAACCCCCCTAAATCAGTTTTTTGCTCCTAAAGTCGAGCCGATTGAGCTGGAATATGAGTATGACTTGCTCTACGTCGTTTTGACGGAACCTTGGGAGATCTTTAATCTGCGGGCTATTCCCAATTGGAGAGAAAAGTGCCGCTATGCTGTCTGCCACTTTGTTGAGCTGTGGCAAAAGGAGGTAGAAGACCTAGAATTGCTCCGCAAGGAGTACGAACAGTTCGACAAAATCTATTCCAACACCTTTTTCACAACAGAAGAAATATCAGCAGCCACTGGGTGCGCCTGTGAATATCTGCCGTTTACGGTGGATGCGATAGAGTTTTGTCCTTATCCCAATCCGCCCGAGCGATTTATTGACGTTAGCTATATTGGGCGTCGGTCTCTGGTGACTCATCAAGCTCTGTTGAACCTAGCGGAAAACGAGCCGTTCTTCTATCTCTATGACACAGCCAAGAACTTTCGCACCAATAATCACCGGGAGCACCGGAAACTGCTGGCAAAGCAGCTCAAGCGAACCCGCTATTTCTTCGCCAATCGCAGCAAGTTGGATGACCCGTCTAGTCAGAATCGGCAGCCAGAGTTTGGCTGGCGCTTTTTTGAAGGTATGGCCGCAGGTACGGTGGTCCTTGGCACTATACCGGATACAGAGGTGTTCAAGCGGTGCTTTAACTGGCAGGATGCCGCGATTAATCTGCCCTTTGATGTAAACAATATTGCCGATGTTATTGCTGAGCTTGATAGTCAGCCAGAACGATTGGCGCGGATTCGCCACGATAATATCGTCAATGCCCTACAGCGGTATGATTGGCTGTACGTTTGGCAGGCAATTTTGAAAGATGCAGGAATGACAACAACTCCATCAATGCAGCATCGCGCAGAAAAACTGCAGGAACTGGTGGCGCTAGCAGAAGCTGACTTTGCCAAGGTAGAGTTGCGGAGCCAAGCTCTTACGGTAAAACAGCTTGTGCTTTAAGCTTTAGACCAACTACCTTTACTTGCTGCGTTTTAGGGTTTGCTGTTAGGCAAAATTTCTTGAGCCACTTGAATATCGAGGTGATGTCTGCTCCAGTTGTCTTGGAACTCTTGCAAAACTTTGGACTCTAGAATCTACCAAAAATCTGTGACACGGTAGCCCAGCTGCGCGAGCATTTCGCGCAGCAAGGGCAGGCTCAGACCAATAACATTGGTGTGGCAGCCCTCTAACTTCTCGATGAAAAGTCCGCCTTTGCCATCGATGGCAAAGGCTCCTGCACAGTGCAAGGGTTCACCCGAATCGACGTAAGCTTCGATTGTGGGGGTATCGATATTGGCAAAGTAAACCCGCGTCATGGCACAGCGCACCAGCGGTTTGCCGTCGGGGGGAATGAGGGCATGGCCAGTGTAAAGTTCGCCTACCTGACCCCGCATTTGGTGCCAACGTGCGATCGCATCTTCCCGATCCGTTGGCTTGCCGTAGATCTGACCATGCAACGCCAGCACCGAATCACACCCCAGCACCAGAGCATTGGGAAACTGCTGGGTTACAGTCTCTGCCTTGCAACGCGCCAGTTCTTTCACCAATTCTGGTGGGTCGCTCAGCGTGATTTGAGACTCATCAAACTCACTTGGGCAGACGAAGGGATGAATTCCAGCAGAAACCAGCAACAACCGTCGGGCCTTAGATGCTGAGGCCAAAATAAACTGGGGCATACCGGGTTTGACCATGCGCCAACCTGATCCTAGTAGACCTTGAATGAGGCAACTGACTGTTTCATCAGGTCTTTGACCCGTTCCCAGCGGTTCTCGTTGGTTGAGGCGTTGAAGGTAAACAGCCTGCCCCGGCGAACAATTACACTGGCTAGATTGTGCCGAATGCCTGAGGGGAGATCAGCGACGTATTCCAGAATATAGTAAGTCTTTTCACCCGCTGCGATCTCCTGAGCATTGACCAACTGCACGTCGCGGTCTCCAGCCATAGCATTGATACTCTTAGAGAGCTTATAACCTACCTCGGTAGGAGCGCCTAAATCCTGTAGGCTTTTGCCTTCAGGGACGTCGCTAATGACAACACTAACGTTTTCTGTTTCATTCACAATGTCGTGAAAAACAACATCGGCGGAACCAGGTACTTTAACTTCCGTCCAGCCAGTTGGGTACATAAACTCATACCCTTCGTACTGGTTTGCGTAGCTTCGCAGCCCGGCACCTGCCGTGGCACAGCCTTGGGAACTAATCGCCAGAACCAGGGTTAGCAGGAGAACCAGCCACTTTTTCATACGGATGTTGTTTACTCATCTTTACAACCAGCATACCGAAGAAAGGCGACGTCTCGCTCCCAGCAACTCTGGCTGTTCTCCTAAGTATGATCTGCCATAGGAGTTTCTTGATGTAGTTGCATGGCTTCTCTCAGGAGGCAGCCATAACCGACATGATTAACTCATCTCGTCTAAATTTTCTCATTCAATCTTTTCAAAAAAGAGCAGATGTTGCTGTGGCAGGCGCTCGTCTGTTTTGATCCAGCTTAGTCCCACTGCCGCCATTTCCTTCTTGACCTGGGCCTCACTCATTTTGTGGAGCCTCTTGATCAAAATAAAGGGATTTTCGGCTCGATACTCGGCCAGTACCACTCGACCGCCTGGCTTAAGGGCTGTCACAATGCCCTGCATCATCTCTTGGGGGTACTCAAACTCATGGTAGGCGTCTACCATCAAGGCCAGATCAACGCTTTGTGGCGGTAAGTTAGGATTATCTAAGCTGCCCTGAATGGGTTCAACGTTAGAAAGGCCTGTTTCCCCGTTTTGTGCCTCGAGCAAAGCCAGCATTTCCGGCTGGATATCCACCGCAAACACTTTTCCCGTAGGTACTTTTTGCGCAATACGAAAGCTGAAATAGCCTGTACCTGCACCAATATCGGCTACGGTATCTCCTGGCTGTAGCGTTAACGCTTCAACCGCTACTGCGGGGCGCTCCTCCAGTTCTCGGCTAGGCCGCTCTAACCAGTAAGAGCCTTCGTGTCCCATCACTTGAGCAATCTCTCGACCCAAGTAGACCTTGCCAATGCCGTCACTACTAGGTGCACTGTAAGAATAGGCCTGCCCTGACTCCAATAGGGCTGTGTTACAGCTAGTCAGACCGAGCAGCGATAGAATCAACAGCCACGGCATTAGAAAAGAAAGAGGCGAGAACATGGCGTTTAGGTCATTATGCTTCAGCTTTATTAAAACACTGCTGTCAATTTAAGCTGTGCCTGCTCTGCTCAAAACTATAGAAGAGATTAGATGGGCATTCTGGGACAGTTTTGTGCCGTAGATAATCGGTTGATGCGATCTATAAAAGCGGCATGAGTGTTGCCTAACAGATGACGTTAAGGCCAGAAAAGCTGTTAGTAAATAAGTGGACTTCTGC
>DATNQF010000059.1:0-22264 GCA_036702855.1 Trichocoleus sp.
TAGGGGTCAGATTGTTGTAAGAAATGCTACAAACGCCTGCCATGGGTTCAATCAGCCCAAGTAAGCAGTTCGTGAGCTGAGAGCGCTACGGGTTGCGGTAGGCTAGGCTTGCTGCTTTATCTTGTGTAGATCGATTTGACCAAACGGCTTCATGACTCCAATCCTCCGCCAGCAACACTGGCTCCTGTAACACTAGCGGTTCTGGGGGCAGGTGCCTGGGGTACTGCGCTGGCAAGACTGGCGATCAGTCAGGGGCACTCGGTTCGCCTATGGTCGCGCCAGGGAGCTTTGAGTTTAGCGGAAGCGGTCACGGAGGCTCAGGTCGTTCTTTCTGCAATTCCCATGAAAGGGGTGCCAGAGCTGGTAGAGCGTTTGAGCGGACTGAATCTGCCTGAGACGACCTTGCTAGCCACTGCCACTAAGGGCTTGGACCCAGCCACAACTCTGACCCCTTCGCGCATTTTTCAGCATGCGTTTCCTCAGCATGCGATCGCAGTTCTGTCTGGACCCAACCTTTCTCAGGAGATCGAGCAGGGTCTCCCCGCTGCTACCGTTGTCGCCAGCGAGCAGGCAGCAGCAGCAGCCACCATTCAGCGCGTCTTTGCATCCGAAACCTTCCGGGTTTACAGCAGCAGTGACCCACTTGGGGCAGAGCTAGGAGGCACGCTCAAGAATGTAATTGCGATCGCAGTAGGCGTTTGTGATGGCCTCAATTTGGGCTACAACGCCAGGGCTGCCCTAATTACCCGCGCCTTGCCCGAAGTCATCCGAGTTGGCACCCATTTGGGCGGACGAACTGAAACCTTCTTCGGGCTTTCTGGGCTGGGCGATATGTTGGCAACTTGCACCAGTCCCTTGAGCCGTAACTATCGAGTCGGCTTTGGGCTAGCTCAGGGCAAACCATTAGCACAGATTTTGTCGGATCTGGGTAGCACTGCCGAAGGAGTCAACACGGCTCACGTTTTGATGGAGATCGCTCAGCGAGAGCAGATTTATGTGCCCATCTCCTACCAGGTTCACCGCCTACTCAAGGGTGAAATTACGCCGCAGCAAGCAGTCATTGCTCTAATGGAGCGGGAACTCAAGCCTGAAGCCATCGAATCCCGTTAGGGAGTCGCGGGTCAAACACCCCGTCATGAGCCAAATACATCTTGTTGAAGCGCAGCGGGCTAGCAAGGCTAAACTAAAGCCTCCGGTTTAAGGGCTCAGACATCTTCAA
This sequence comes from Trichocoleus sp., assembly GCA_036702855.1. GTDB lineage: Bacteria > Cyanobacteriota > Cyanobacteriia > Phormidesmidales > Phormidesmidaceae > JACVSF01. The sequence goes on from DATNQF010000059.1 coordinate 1,220, forward strand.
GCGTTTCAATCAATAAATCGACCTGTTCGCGCTTTGCTTTCAGGTACGCTTCACACTGTTGTAGAGACGACACTGCCTTTTCAAACTGTGTAAAGACCTCTGCAAGAGGCAGTTCTCCCGCCTCAAGCTGAGCCAGGATAGTCTCAACGGCTCCGACAGTCTCTTCGTAATTCCAGTCGCCCGACTCGGGCTTGCGGCTTGATCTAGTTGCCATTAAAGGGGTTCTCACACTTAGGGTTAGCTTCAGACAGGGTAGATTCGGGAAAAATGCGAGTCACTTCAGCAGACACACGCCCGCAGGCAAGCTGAATGTCTAGCGTTTGCCCCAAGGCCAAATCTTCGGCTTGAGTGACGACTTGACCCGCTTGACGAACCAGAGCATAGCCACGACGCAACACTGACTCTGGATTCAACGTAATCAACTGCTCTCTTAATGAGCCGCAGCGTTCCTCCGCCTGTCGTAGCGTCACTTGCATGGCTTGAAACAGCCGCTGCTTAAGTTGACGCAGGTGGGCTTGCTCTTGGTGAAGCTGACGGTCTAGCCGCAAGCGTTGCAACCGCTGTCGCAGAGACACAGTCCTTAGTTCAGCCGCATACAAGGCCTCTTGAATCAGCACTGTCGCTTGCTGCAGCCGCTCTTGATGGTCGGTTTCTAGCATCTCTAGAGCAGGAACAGCAGCAGCCACGGCAGCAGTGGGAGTGTGAGCGCAGACATCAGCGGCCAAATCTGTCAGCGACTCGTCCCGCTGGTGGCCAATCCCTGTTACCACCGGAATCGGGCAGGTCGCAACCGCTCGAACAACCTGCTCATCGTTAAAGCACTCTAGGTCTTCAACCGCGCCACCACCGCGTGACAAAATCAACACATCGGCTCGGCCATCTCTGACCACTCGTGCGATCGCACGCACAATGGACTCAGGCGCTTGTTCCCCTTGCACAGTCGCAGGCGAAAAAATCACGGTCAATCCTGGATGGTGCTGCCGCAAGGTGCGCTGAATGTCACCCCAAGCCGCAGCCTGCGGCGAAGTCACAACGGCCAACCGTTTGGGAAATGCTGGTAGTGGGCGCTTTTGATCCGGGTCGAACAACCCCTCCGCTGCGAGGCGTTGACGCAACTGACGGTGGCGCAAGGCGCGTAGCCCGTCTCCGGTAGGCAACACCTGCCACACCGTAAGCTGGTAATTGCTGCGTTGAGGGTAAACCCGTACGCTGCCCAGCACCGTAATTTGCTCTCCTACGGCTGGCACATTGGCGAGCTTTGTCAGCTGACTGCGCCAAACCACACAGTTGATTGCCGCTGTGACATCTTCGTCCTGTAAGGTAAAAAATAGGCCACTAGAATGCTGCTTGGCACTGGACACCTCCCCCACCACCCAAACCTGGCGCAGGGTGCGATCTTCCTCTAAAACACTTTTGATGTGCTCCGTTAGGTCCGCAACGCTGAGAGCAAATGAGGAAATCGAGAAATTGGCGGCAAAGGCATCCATAAAACTCAGACGACGGGCACACTCAATAGGATGCAATAAAACCCTTAAATAAGACTATACTGGTTTAGTACATTTGTATGTAAAGCTTGAGCCGTCATCGGTGACTTTTCCCGGTAGACTATCACCTGAGCGGTCACTTGAGCGATTGTGACAGGTTTGTTTTCTTGCTTCTGTATTGCTAGAGATTGAGTGAGAGGCGCATGGCCAAGGCTTCAGCAGCGGATAATTCCGATAAACAAAAAGCGCTCAGTCTGGTGCTAAACCAGATCGAGCGTAACTTCGGCAAAGGCTCTATCATGCGGCTGGGCGATGCAGGCCGGATGAAGGTGGAAACTATTCCCACCGGGGCACTAACGCTGGATTTGGCATTGGGCGGTGGGTTGCCCAAGGGTCGCATTATTGAGATTTACGGTCCTGAGAGTTCTGGTAAAACAACGCTGGCGCTACATGCGATCGCAGAAGTCCAAAAAGCGGGAGGCACTGCCGCTTTTGTGGATGCTGAGCATGCGCTCGACCCTGAGTATTCCAAGAAGTTAGGCGTCAATATTGAAGAACTGCTAGTTGCTCAGCCCGACACCGGAGAGGTGGGGCTGGAAATTGTGGACCAACTAGTGCGCTCCTCCGCGGTCGATATCGTGGTGGTAGACTCGGTGGCTGCGCTGGTGCCTCGGGCCGAAATTGAAGGAGAAATGGGCGATGCCCACGTCGGTCTGCAAGCGCGTTTGATGAGCCAAGCCCTACGAAAGATCACAGGTAACATCGGCAAGTCAGGCTGTACTGTTATCTTTTTGAACCAGCTCCGACTCAAGATTGGCGTTTCCTACGGCAACCCGGAGACTACCACTGGGGGTAATGCCCTCAAGTTCTATGCCTCAGTGCGCCTCGATATTCGCCGCATTCAGACCCTTAAGAAAGGAACTGAAGAATTCGGTATTCGGGCTAAGGTCAAAGTCGCAAAAAACAAAGTTGCGCCACCCTTCCGCATTGCTGAGTTTGATGTCATCTTTGGTGAGGGCATTTCTACCCTGGGCTGCCTGGTTGACTTAGCCGAGCAAAACGGCATCGTTACCCGTAAGGGAGCTTGGTATAGCTACAACGGCGAAAACATTAGCCAAGGCCGAGACAATGCCATTGTTTACATGAAGGAAAACCCTCAAGTCGCTGAGGAAATTGACAAATTGGTGCGGCAAAAATTAATGTCGGGCAATGCTGCGCCGATCACGGTCGAGCCGAGCGACGATGATGTCGAAGTCGAGATTGAGACAGAGAACGAAGATTTCTAAGGACAGCGCTGTAGGGCGGGCAGTGCCCACCCATGCTAGGAGTAGGTGGGCACGCCACAACTTTCGTTGTTGCTACGGGCTAGTTGCAGGCTTTGCCCACCCTACAGAACGCTAAGGTTTAGCTTGTACAGCTTTCAGCAGATCTTGATGGATTTGTTCTGATGCAGCCACAAGTAGACCTGGCAGCAGCATGTTTTGGTTAGCAGCATGCAAGGGCGGTAGTGGTTCACCCTCAAACGTACTGGTGATGTAGCCCATCTCACGAGCCATAAACGCTAGAGCCGCTCCATCAATCAAATTACCTTTCGCCAAGGCCACGCCTGCAATTTCGCCACTTAATAAGCCGTTGACGCTGGGAACGGTCTGCTCTTTAGAGTAATCGGTGCTGATGCTGATAACGTCGTATCGATCTTCTAGGGCTGATGCCATGTAGGCCATGCTAAAGCCCAGAAAAACTCGATTGGGAGGATTTGATAGTTTTATCGGAACGCAGTCTTCAAGCGCATCTTGCAGCTGGCCCTTGAACGTACCTTGACCGCGTAGGGCGTAGTAGTAGAGATTTTGGGCGGGGGTGAGTGCGATCGCAGCCTCGTAGTCATCCCGATTTAGCACCGACAAAATAATTTGAAAATTGGGGTGCCCGTCCACGTAGAACCGGGTGCCATCAATCGGGTCAAGCGTTACCAGATAATCGTCTTGTTCACCGAAGCTGATGCCCCGGAAGTATTTAGTGTTGTAAGTTTTCTCGTGTTCCTCCCCGAAGAAGCGGACCTGGGGAAACAGCCCCAACATCGCGACCTCGATGAAGGTCTGCACTGAGAGATCAGCATCGGATAAAGCCGCTCCAAAAAAGTTGTCTGCCTCCTTAGCCGGATGGGACACAATTCGAGACTGGATCTCGCAGGCATAAGCACCAGCAATTCGAAGTTGGGGCAGTAGGGTTTCGAGAATCTGGAAGGGCGTAGGCAGTTTGGACATGGGTCTCACACTAAATCACCCCTCCTTAGTAGCAAAGGGCTGCTGTTTTGGATAGCCCAGAGGGTATTCCCCAAGAAGCGAGTGGTGCGATATGTCTGGCGAAATACTGAAGTGCAAAGCTGATGCACTGACACCAGAGCTACGACCTTAGCCTTCTATGATTTCATGCTAGAGACTCTATTTGGCGCAGCTTTATGAGTATTGGCATGAGCCCTCATTGGCAGCTTAACAAACAATTGAAGCAGGCTCGCATCGAGAACTTTCTTTGCAGCGGGCCTAATGCTAATAAGTAATTCAGGAGACTACTTGATGGACTTTCTGCTGAGCAGGAATCTGCATGATGAACTCAGTTCCTTCTCCAGGAATTGAGAAGCACGTTAGCTTTCCACCATGTTTCTCCGTAACAATTTGGTAGCTGATGGACATTCCCATGCCAGTCCCTTTTCCAAGAGGTTTGGTGGTGAAGAAAGGATCAAAGATGCGCTGTTGAACTTCTTTAGGAATACCAACTCCATTATCAGCGATCGCAACTTCTATCCACTCTGCATCAACAACTGATGTGCGAATAGTAATTCGATTTGGCCTAGCTTGAATCTCTTGACGGGTGCACTTAGCAATGCTCTCTTCAAGTGCATCAATAGAATTCACTAAAATGTTCATAAATACTTGGTTAAGCTGCCCAGCATAGCATTCTACAAGGGGTAGCTCAGCGTAGTCTTTGATAACTTCAATTTCGGGTCGCTCGGGTCTGGCTTTGAGGCGGTGCTGCAGAATGAGCAGGGTGCTATCTATACCCTCATGGATATTAACTGTCTTGAATTCAGCTTCGTCCATTCGAGAAAAGTTTCGCAGCGATAGCACAATCTGACGAATGCGCTCGGTACCAAGCCTCATTGAAGCCAACATTTTTGGCAGGTCGTCTTGCAAAAACTCCAGATCGATCTCTTCAGCGGCTGCTTCAATTTCAGATGCAGGGTGAGGATCATAGCGTTGATATAACTGAACCAGTCCTAATAAATCCTCGGTGTACTCCTGCACATGAGTAAGGTTGCCATGAATAAAGTTCACCGGATTATTTATTTCATGAGCTACTCCTGCTACCAACTGACCCAAACTCGACATTTTTTCACTTTGAATGACTTGAGATTGGGTGCGCTGTAATTCCTTCAATGTGTGTTGAAGCTCAGCTGTGCGTTCTTCAACCCGATCTTCCAACTCCTCCTTGCTGTGCTCCAGTGCAGCAAACGAGCCTCGCATTTGCTCTGCCATATGGTTAAACGAGTTAGCCAGGGTATTGAGCTCTCGAATATGGCTTGTCTCTACAGTTTGATCCAAATTGCCAGAGGCCATTGCTTCACTGGCTCGATTGAGACGAAGAACTGGACGGGCAATCCAACGGGAAGTCATTACGCCCATAACAGAAGCAACAGCCAATGCACCAAAACAAAGAGCAACTGTGGTGCGAGTATTTGCATTGATTTGTGCCATAAATTCGTTTTCGGGCACAGTGGTTACAACCAACCAATCCAAACCATATTGGTCTTGCCAAGGTGCAACATCGACAAAATACTGTTCTCCCTGCACCTCTAGCTGAAAGTCTGTATCATCGGTAATGGCCTGAAATCCTGTAGAGGCTTGAATATGCTTAGCAATGCCTTGGATAACGAGATCAGGGCTGTCTGTCGCTTGCAATCGCTGAACTTTATTGTTGACAATGGCAAAAGGCTTTTCTGTTCCGGAGTTAGCGATTAGGGTGCCATCCCGCTCTACAAGAAACACCTGCCCAGATTGACTAATATTCAGATTGCGTAAGAAGTCACTGAGTTTCAACAGGTGAATGTCAATTGCGATCATGCCTAATAGCTGATTTTGAGCATCGTAGATGGGGCGGCTAGCAGAAGCAGCAATGTAAGGTCCTGTAGGGTAGTTTCCTGTGATAATTTTTGCCCAAATAGGCTTAGCGGCAGCGATTGGCTGGGTATACCAAGATTCATTAGAGTTCTTGTAATCCCAACGAGCCGTAATCTGGGTTCGATTACCTTGACTGTCTGTGGCATAGGTATAGACGTTGTTAGGCAGTACCGCCGTCCAGTCATCAATGGAGATAGTTTGACCATCGTAACGGGCAGCTCCGATTCCCTCGCCTGTTGTTAACCCAATACCGATGTAGGTCAGATCATAAGCCTGCATCTGATCCCAAAAATATTGGCCGACAGCTTCACGATCGTCCACATTCAACATTCCCCTTCGAATAGCGTCTGCATTGACCTGGTTCAATGCTTGGGGAACCGAAAGATAAGACTTTAAGTGCTCATTGATGACATCGCTGGTGCGATCGATCAATTGATCTGCCAGGTTATTGACTGCTCTCTGCCCATTCTTAAAAGATAGGTACCCTACTAAGCCGACGGCTCCAAAGATTTGCAGCACAAAGGGAACAACAAGAACGCTCTGTAATGGGAATGCCCTTACTCTGCGGGTCCGATGGCTTTTCATGGTAGGCAGGGGGATTTTACACTGACTCAAGTGTATATAGAGTTCCCAGGGCTCATAGTTACTGAACTTTTGCGCAGTATTGCTTCAAGTAGTGCAACAGTGGCAGCTAATTAACCAAGTCTCTCTAACAAAAGGGAAGACGCAACTAAAGCAAGTCAGCAGCCTGTTGAGCACGTACTGCATAAAGGTTATCAGTTACCACAAGACTTGAATATTGGGGAGCTTCGCGAACAATTTCCTGTAATCACTCTTTAGCTGCGTTAGTCACTAAGCAATTAGGTGAATTGTTGGGGAGCTCTAATTACGTAGCTGAAGCGGCCCAAAATCAAAGAGTAGTACTAGATAGGGCTTGTGGGCGTCCTGTAGTGGTCGTTCTGCTAGGTACAAGGGAATCCTTAGAAAGGATTCAACTTCGCTAGGATTTTTGGGCAGGCCAAGCCGTGATACAACCTTTCAAGCTCAGCCACAAATTATTGGTCTTCTATGCAATTCCAGTTCTTCTGTCAGGCGTATCGGCAATCGCTGTGTACACAACTGTTGGCCAAGTAACAAAGCTATCAGAAGCAACTCAATCAGAGCAAGCAATCATAGATGACGTTAATGAAATGGTTTATGGTCTTTCACGAATGGCGAGAAATGTGCGAGGGCAGGCACTTTTTCCTCAAGATTCTACTTACTTGAAGTCTTACGAGGAAGGCCGATCAACTTTTCAAGAAAAAGCTATTTCCCTGAAAGCTACAGTAAAAGACAGCCAACAACGACGACACTTACTGGCCATTATTGCCGAAGGGCAACAGCAGGATCAAATTGCTCAGGAAGTTTTTGAATTAATAAAACAGAATCGAGTTGAGAAGGCTGTTGAGCAAGTGCCTCTAATTCGAATGAATGTAGCAGATAGCAACTATCACGCCTTCTATACTCAACAGGAAAAAATACTAGATAATTATACCCAAAATCTAAAAAGTTCATTATTTAATCTAAAGGTGCTGGTTTTAATCAGTACTTTACTGGGGTTTGTTTTTGCTAGCATCATTGGCCTCTTAATTATTAAGAGGCTTAAGCAAGCACAACGTATAGAAAACCAATCTCAGGAGATTTCTCAGAAGAATCAACAGCTTCAACAGGCTCAGGCAGAACTCATACAGAGCTTTAAAGATTTGGAAAAAGCCCAATCTAAACTTGTTCAGGCAGAAAAAATGTCTAGTCTTGGTCAATTAGTTGCCGGAGTTGCCCATGAGATTAATAATCCAGTCAACTTTATCCATGGCAATTTGACACATGTGCAAGAGTACGCTCATGACCTAATGGAGCTAGTGCAATGTTATCAAGAAATTTATCCTGATCCCCTTCCTGAAGTTCAAGCAGCAACAGAGGAGGTTGACTTGGATTTTTTGCAGGAAGATTTGCCTAAAATACTCAGTTCCATGAAAACAGGCACTGACCGCATTAGACATATCATTTTATCACTGCGTAACTTTTCACGCATGGATGAAGCAGAATTCAAAGCTGTTGACGTTCACCAAGGCATTGAAAGTACTTTGCTGATCCTGCAACATCGTCTGAAAGCAAAACCTGAACGTCCAGAGATCCAAGTCATCCGAAAGTATGAAGAGTTACCTCTAGTTGAGTGTTACGCTGGACAGCTCAACCAGGTATTTATGAATATCTTAGCTAATGCAATTGATGCACTAGAAGAACTAAATGAAAAACGAACGGATCAAGAGAGCCAAGCGCACTCTAGGCAAATAACCATTTACACTTCAATAGTCAATTCAGAATGGGTCCAAATTGCGATCGCAGATAATGGGCTAGGCATGCCTGACTCTGTTCAAAAGAACATTTTCGATCCCTTCTTCACGACAAAACCTATTGGGAAGGGAACTGGAATCGGAATGTCTATCAGTCATCAAATTATTACCGAGAAACATAACGGCAAGCTAGAGTGCTTCACGGTGCAGGGGCAGGGAACAGAATTTATCATCCAAATTCCCATACGGCAGAAACTTCTTGTTACACAATAGGCTACCAAAAGCTGCCTACTCGTTTAGGTAATGACACAACAGAGGTAGACAGGGGTTTGTTGGGAATCTGTCAAGCGACGGTTGAAGTCCTCTTCAGCAGGTAATATACCGTACTTATCAAACAGCTTGTGGTGGTCATTTAGGCTGCATACTTCAAGCTTTGAAGAAACGGTAAAATCATCCTTAGGAGAACGGTCAAGACAATGTCGCTCGAGAATGTGGATTGGGAAGGGCTTTCCCAGATCAATGAACTTAGAGATTACTTTGAGGAAGATTACTCAGGTTTTCAGAAGCTCATCGAGCAATCGTTCAACCAAACAAAGCAGTTTAGTCAAGAAGACCTAGAACACTTGACTGAACTACGTGTACTTGAAGTGACCAATGGCTGCGTTCAGTGGGGATTTAGACTCAAGGACAAACACAGCCTGTCCACAGAGGCAACCCGCGAGTGTATGCAAAGGGTCATCGGATTTATTAAAGAGCAAAGACTGTATTTCCCTAGCAAGGGCAGCTTTACCTTTGGGCCTGAGATCAAAACATTCATCGAGAAGGGACGTGAGCTTTACTGGGATGCCTTCAAAAATCATCTTCCAGATGCAGAACGGCAGTATTATGCTGCCTCTACTGGGCAGTTTATAGCCTACGGACGTCAGCGGCTCGAAGCAGCAATGGAGCTTGTTAAACAAGATTACGAATCGTTCTTCTCCCCGTACTTCATCCAGCGTGGACGAAACTACATCGCTCCGTATCTGGCCTGCCTTTAACACCCACTCTTCTTTGACAACCACCTTTGCTGTAGAAAGACTTCTCGAGCTACGGGAAGCGCCAGTTAAACCCGTTTGAAAACGAAGAGATTGCCCGTTGCTCCTCGGCCTATGCGCAAATTCTCATCCAAGTAAGACGTCGTCCACTCAGCTTCTTGGCGCAGAAATTCCAAAACGGGCACTTTCAAATTAGGCAAGGGCCAATCTAGCCAGCCCAGCGGCTGTTGCAGCTGTACAGAAAAACTGTTGAAAGATACCTGTGCTGTTTGCATCTCCCCTAGCTCCCAGCGCCAAAAGCCATTGGCACACACTCGCACCTTGCCCACAATCGGAATGTCCAACGCAGCTCCATTCTCAGACGCCACAGTTTGATTTGAGCTAGTGGACAGCATCTGCCAGACTCGCTCTAGAGTAATGCCCCCAAGGAAACTTGGCACCAGCGGTAAACGACGGGTGACCACGGTGCCGCGTGAGGCGTAAATCAGCACCCACTCCCCTAACAAGGCCGAATGCCTTTCTGGAGAGAGCGGGTAAGAGATAGGGGTACAGACTTCTAGCTTCTCAATTAAGGGGGTTAGAGAATCACTCTCAGAAGGCAAAAGAGCTTGTTGCGGGTCTAGTGCAGCAATACTCGCCAAGAGCTTTGTCTTAATCTCATCTCGCTGTGTAGCTGGAAGCTCTATTGACATAATTGGCTTCACACTAGGCGATCGCAATCAAATCACCCCTCCTGAGCTCAATCTCCTGCTGGCTGGCCCAAGTCGTGAGGTCGCTGAGACTGCGATCGCAATAGGCTCCATATCGCTCTCGCTTGTTCTTAATCTTTGTCGGTAGCGCTGGCAAAATGCCAAAGTTTGGTGGCATGGGCTGAAAATGCTTCGGTTCTGCTGAGCTAATAAAGTCAAACAGCGATCCCATCATCGTAGTGATCGGCAGCATCAGGGGATCCTTGCCCAGTGCCACACGAGCTGCATTGGTTCCGGCAAGCCAACCCCCTGCTGCTGCTGCTGTATAACCCTCGGTGCCCACCAGTTGTCCCGCAGCGAGTAGCGTCGGGTAGCCCTTGAACTGCAACCCGGCATTCAAGAGTTCTGGCGAATTGATGAAGGTATTGCGGTGCATAACCCCCATGCGGACAAACTCAGCATTTTCCAGACCGGGAATCAGCTGAAAGACGCGCTTCTGCTCACCCCAACGCAGGTTCGTCTGAAATCCCACCATATTCCATAGGTTGCCTGCTCGATCTTCCTGGCGCAACTGCACCACAGCGTAGGGTTTCTTCTCCTTATTCGCTGGGTCTTTAAAGTCGCCAAATCGCGCATCGAATAGTCCCACAGGTTTAAGGGGACCGTAGCGCATAGTATCTTCGCCGCGCCGCGCCATCTCCTCAATCGGCAAACAGCCCTCAAAAAACTTAGCGGTCTCTCGCTCAAAGTCCTTGAGTTCTGCCTGTTCTGCCTGGCAGAGCTCTTGCCAAAAGTGGAGGTACTGCTCTCGATTCATCGGGCAGTTGAGGTAGGCAGCCTCGCCGCGATCGTAACGAGAGGCCATAAAGGCCACATCCCGGTTAATACTCTCACCCACGACAATTGGGCTAGCGGCATCAAAAAAGCTCATATAGGCCTGCCCAGTAAACCGCAGCAGGTCTTGCGACAGCGCCTCACTGGTCAGCGGCCCGGTTGTCAGCACCACTACGCCTTCATCAGGAATGCGAGTCACCTCGTCCCGTCGCAACTCAATCAAGGGATGGCTGGCCAGCGTTTCAGTTAAATCCTGGCTGAACACGCCTCGATCCACAGCCAGTGCCCCACCCGCAGGCACCTGATGCTGGTCCGCCTTACCAATGACAATAGACCCCAGCCGTCGCAGTTCCTCGTGCAACAGCCCAGAGGCCCGATCCGTTGCCTGGGCCCCAAAGGAATTGCTGCACACCAGCTCAGCCAGGTACTCCGAATGGTGAGCCGGAGAGCGCTTCACAGGCCGCATCTCATGCAGCACGACAGGAATACCTGCCCGCGCAATTTGCCAAGCAGCTTCAGTGCCTGCCAGTCCTCCGCCAATTACATGAATCGGTTGCATTGCCTCTGCCATTGCCGCTGTATCGATTTCTTCAGCTTTACTAGGATAGCGGACTCAGAAACCCTGTATTGGCAATAGGTTCTTTACTCGGCGCTGTCAACTGCTAAAAAGTAGGTTCACCTGTGATTAAAAATTGCCCTACTCAGAGGAAAATTTAGCTCTTGTTTTTGGAAAAACAGGGTTCTTGCCACAGAGGGAGGTTAAACAGACTGAGCTGCCTTATTACCTAATAAGACCGTTTATTAAATACTTTAGGAGACAAGCTCATGGCTTATCAAAACGTTGAGCAACTGCCCCAGGAAGTGCAATCTCTTCCTCAAGAAGCCAAGCAAATTTTCATGACCGCTTTTAATGCAGCGACCTCTGATGGCCTCAGCGAAGCAGGTGCCCACGATGTGGCTTGGAACTCGGTGAGAAACAGCTTTGTACAGGGCGAAAATGGCGAATGGCACTTTAAGGCTGAGGACATCAAAGCGAACAGCAACAAGGGTACGATGCCAAACTCCTAGTGAGCAACACTGCTAACTAGTTTCGAGTTAATTGATCTTTGCGATCGCACTTTCTAAAACCGGGTTTCTCTGGCGCTAACTCCCACCAGAAGCCCGGTTTTGAAGTAAGCATTCTGATGGGTTGTAGATCCGCACTTGAAAACCAAGTGCGGCACTTAGTTGAGACAGCTTGGTGAAAAATTTGTGTGCGATCGCACCTTTCTGTTCAGTCCGTCTCCCTCTCGAATTCTGATTGAACTCCTCCCACAGTTCAGGGTGAACTCTCCTCTTTGTGCCTCATTAGAAAGACGCCCAAGACAATACAACTCTTTACGATCAAGGCAACCCTTTGTGAAGGGTATTCAGATGAAGGGTGTCTAGGCATTCACACCCTTTAAGCCCCCTTTTAAGCAGCCCTTTCTAGACGGAGAATATCACCTGTATGGATCCGACCCAACTGAGCCGGGAACTGCGGGAGGGTTCTAGCCCTGACCTGCAACGCCGACGCATGATCATCGGCCTATCGACACTGGGAGCCTCAATCGGGCAACTGGTTTCGCTCTACCAAACTGGCATCATCAAGCACCTGCCCGACCCCCCCATTCCTATCTTTGATGCTGATAAGGTGGATTCTTCTGAGTACGCCTACAAGCGGTTGGACACCCCTGATGGGTTCATGATGGTGACGACTTACGCAATCACTGCCTGGTTAGCAGGTGCGGGTGGGGAAGATCGTGCCAAGACGCAACCACTCATCCCCTTAGCAATGGGCGGAAAAATTCTGCTGGATATTCTGACAAATGCCAAGCTAGCCTCAGAGGAGTGGCAGTACAACCGAAAGTTCTGTGAATACTGTCAGTTGGCTTCGCTAGCTTCGCTAGCTTCACTTGTTATTGCACTACCCGAAATTGCCACAGCTGCCCAAACTCTAATGGGTCATAACGATAAATAGAGTACCAAGTCTAATCTCGACCTAGAAATTTGATGGGGACGAACGTGTGTTCGTCCCCATCACTGTTAGATCTCTTCGTCGTCCTCGTCGTCCTCGTCGCCCTCATCCTCAATCGGGATATCCATGTTGTGCATAACAGTATCGAGATCTGCTTGATCCGTATCGCTCAGCATCTCCTGTTCAGCACTTACTCGCACCCCTTCTTCCCCAGTTGCAGAACCTGTTCGGCGTTGAGACTCAGGCATTTTTCGGCCTCCATATCATCTATGCTTGCAGCCTAACGAGCCATTCCCTAACCCGAAATCTTCAAATAGTTGGAATGCTGCTTAATCCAATCTTCTGCCCATAGAAAAGAAACACCTGCTCGTTGTGCCGCGGTTCTGTCTTCTGTGCGATCGCCCACATACAGGCAATCCTCTGGTTTCTGCTTGTGTAAATGCATTGCCAACTTCAACATGCCCGCTCCAGGCTTGCGAAATTGACCTGACCAAGGTGCTTTACTGTGAGTCTTGTTATGGTTATGTGCGCCCTCACGGGTGACTCGAAAACATTTGCGCCCCTGAAAGTCTGGGCAGAAGTAAATTTCCTCCAGTTCAGGGAACAGTTGCAGGGTAAATTGCTGTTCCCGAATGCATGCCTCTAAAGACTTATGACCTGCTGCCACTCCGCCTTGATTGGTAATCCCCACAACCAATCCCTGCTCTCGATAAGCCTGAATAGCAAGCTGCGCCCCCTCAATCCTCTTTTGATCTTCCGGATGCTCGAAGTATTGCGCTCCACTAAGAGGCTCTCGAACTGTCCCATCCATGTCGACCATGAGCAGGCTCACGTGTGTCCTCCCATAATTCACTGTGTCAGCACCTTAACAAGAATGTCAGATTGCTATCCCTGCTTGAGGAGTGAAAGCCATTTACCACTACAGACCGACACGATTTCAGCAACCCAAATCTACGCTGAAGGAGTAGGGATTCTCTTCACACCTGCCAAAGACCCAGCAACCGCTGGAGCACCGTAAGGATGACTAACACAACTCGTCTTGAACTGACCGATCAGATACGCAACGTGGCCCATCCACTCCACAGCCCTGCTGATTATGACCCACTTATGGACCTGGTTGGGGACGCCCACTTTGTCTTGATTGGAGAAGCTTCCCACGGCACCCACGATTTCTATACTGAACGGGCCGAAATTACCAAGCGACTCATTCAAGAAAAGGGTTTTACAGCCGTTGCTGTCGAGGCCGACTGGCCCGACGCCTACCGCATCAATCGGTACGTTCGAGGCGATGGTTCAGATGTCTCAGCAGATGAAGCCCTAGGTGAATTTCATCGGTTTCCCAACTGGATGTGGCGCAATACAGCCGTCCTGTCCTTTGTAGAGTGGCTGCGGCAGTTTAACGATAGCCTATCTGCTAAGGCTCCCAAAACAGGCTTTTATGGGTTGGATCTCTACAGCCTGCAATCTTCCATACAATCCGTCTTAAGCTTCCTTGAAACAGTTGATCCGGAAGCAGCCCAACGGGCACGACACCGCTATTCCTGCTTTGAAGATTTTGGCGAAGATACTCAAGGCTATGGCTATGCAACGACCTTTGGCCTGAGTGAGTCGTGCGAGAACGAAGCCATCACACAACTGGTGGAGATACAACGCAAAGCTCTAGAGTACCGTCAGCAGGACGGTCAAATGTCCGAAGACGAGTACTTCTACGTCGAGCAAAACGCCCGCCTGGTGAAGAACGCCGAGGCATACTATCGCAGCATGTTTCAGGGGCGAGTGCTCTCCTGGAATCTGCGCGATCGCCATATGGCCGAAACCTTAGAGTACCTGGCCCAACACCTAGGCCGAAGTGGAAACTCACCTAAAATCGTTGTTTGGGCACACAACTCCCACCTAGGAGATGCCCGCGCAACCGACATGGGTGACATAGGCGAACTCAATGTCGGTCAACTCGTCCGGGAACGCTATGGCCAAGATGCTGTCTTGATTGGCTTTAGCACTTACAGCGGTACCGTCACCGCCGCCGCTGAATGGGATGGTTCAGCTCAATTGAAGGGTGTAAGACCCGCCCTACCAGATAGCTACGAAGCCCTATTTCATAAAGTTGGTTTGCCCCGCTTTCTACTTCCCCTGCATCAACAGAAAGAAGTGACCGAAGCCCTTTCTCATCCCCGGCTAGAGCGAGCGATTGGGGTCATCTATCGGCCTGCTACAGAGCGCCAGAGCCATTATTTCTCTGCGCAACTGTCAAGTCAGTTTGATGTAGTTATTCATATTGACGAAACTCATGCTGTAGAACCTCTAGACCGAGAACAAGCACCCTCTGAAGAGGTTCCAGAAACTTATCCATCGTCTTTGTAAGTCATTTGAAAAGGCAAACCTATGCAAGATGAACCCCGGTTAGAGGAGCAAGCCATTTCGAAAGTAGCCGAAATGTTGCTCTCAACTCAAATTGATACGGCTGGGAGACTCGATGTTGATGTTCACACTGACCTAGGAAAGCTTGTTCAGGGGCAGACAGGATCAATTTCAATTTCAGGTGAGGAACTGGTTACCCAGCAAGATCTTCAGGTTAAAGAGATCGACCTCAAAATCGACCGAGTCGATGTCAATCTTCTTAGTGCTCTTTTAGGAAAAATAGAACTCAATCAACCGATTGACTCTAGCGGTAAAATTGTAGTCACCGAGGCCGATATCAACCGCAACTTGAACTCAAACTATCTACGGGATCGGCCTATTGGGCTAGAGACAACTGTTGAGGGGCAACCTGTCCTATTAACCTTTCAAGCCCCAATGGAGATACAACTGCCCGGTGACGGTAAGGTGATTTTCAGCGGCGGCATTAAGATTACAGAGAAAGGCGAGAGCCGATCTGTTCAATTTACAGGAACAGTATATCCTCGTACAGATCAGCACTCGGTCCTTATGGAAAGTTTTTCTTTAGGGCCAGGACAAGCCCTTTCCATTGAACTGATGGCTGCTTTCATGGGTCGGCTTAAGGAGATAGTCGATGCATCCTATCTCAATTTAGGTGAAATAGCTTTCAAAATTCAAAAAATGGAAGTTCATCGGGGAAGTATCGAGCTATTTGTAAAAGTCAAGATGAATCAGCTTCCGACATAGTGCCTTCCTATCAAACTTTTCACTGAAAACTCAACTTAAACTAGACACAAGTACAGCGCTGAGAGTAAATCTCAGCGCTGTACTAATTTATAGCGATGTATCTCTTATCTCTAGTCCCTTAGAAATCTAGAGTTGATTTGCAGGACGAGAGGGTTGATTCACACCTGCTCTCATCTCTACGCTCATCTGGTTGGCCATCTCAAAGTGCTCCTGCACTCTGGGCAGAATTTCAGACGCGTAAGTCTGCACATCTGCTGCTTGTCCTTGCTCAAGGACAGTCCGATACAAAGCAGCTGAACTTAGGTGAGAGTTCTCCTGAACCCCCATGTAGGCTCGATCGAATTGAGCACCAGACAGTTGATTGAGCTGTTGTGCGATCGCAACATACAGAGGACCTGGAGCAGTAGGCAAAGTCACCCCATATCGAGCAGCAATGCTAGCTAGGCGCTGGTTAGCTTGAGTATGCTCGGTAATCATGCGTTGAGCATACTGTCGGACTGATTGATCTGCCGCTTTTTGCAGAGCCAATTGAGAAGTTTGGATTTCAGCATTGTTACCCTCAGCTGCCATCCTGATAAACTCGCGATCTACCGTATTAAAGTCTACCGAGGACTGCTGTCCAGTAGAGGGCTGAGTCTGCTGATTAGGCCGTTGCTGATTAGAAGGTTGTTGCTGGGTGGTAGGGCGCTGTTGGTTAGGCCGTTGTTGGTTAGACGGTTGCTGATTAGGGCGCTGTTGATTAGAAGGCTGTTGCTGAGTAGTAGGCCGCTGCTGATTTGAGGGCTGTTGCTGAGTAGTAGGCCGTTGCTGATTAGAAGGCTGTTGCTGATTAACAGTAGAGGGGGTCTGACCACTACCTGAGCCACCAGGCCGGGAATTTGACTGTGCTAGGGCAGGCAAACCCACGAAGGAGGTCATCGCAATCGCGCTGAGCAGGGCAGTCGTTTTGTGCAAATAATTTGGTGCTTTCATGTCAACGAACCTAAATTGATAGAGGGTGATCAAGCAAACGCAGCCGTTTTTCAGAGCTGCCATGATTGCTGATTCATGACCTAACTAACCTAATCAATAATGTCCTCTGCAAGGCTCTACCAAAAGAACAAACCAAGAAATTTCCAAAGATAAATTAGGCTCTCCTACAAAGGGAGAATCCTCTGCTAATACAACAGCAATCAAACTGATGTGATGGCCTCTAAAAGGATGCTTTCATCCCTAGAACCGAGCGCGATTGTGAGGCTCATCGAAGTTAATAATAGGTCCCTTAGGAATGATCCCAAATGGGTTCACTTTTGGATGACTTCGGTAATAGTGAATCTTAATATGATCTAGATAGCAAACTTCTTTTACGCCCGGTGTCTGGTAAACATCCTTTAGGTAGTTCCACAAATTGGGATAATCTACAATTCGACGCAAGTTGCATTTGAAGTGAGTTACGTAGACCGCATCAAAACGCAGCAACGTTGTAAAAAAGCAAATATCTGCCTCAGTCAAGCAGTCGCCACATAAATAACGCTGTTGATTTAGCACCCCTTCCCAATGATCGAGTGCTTCAAACAGTTCTGTAACGGCCTCTTCGTAAGCCGTCTGTTTAGTAGCAAAGCCAGCCCGGTAAACACCGTTATTAATGGGATGGTATAGAGCATCAATCGTGGCATCAACGTCTGCTTGTAGCGTAGCCGGACACAGATCAACATCGTGTTTAGCAATACTGCCAAACTCCTTGTCTAGCATTCGTATCACTTCACGAGATTCGTTATTCACAATCGTGCCCGTCTGCTTATCCCATAGAACTGGCACCGTCACCCGGCCACTAAAACCAGGCTCCGCTTTGAGGTAAATTTCCCGTAGATACTGAGCCTCGTTCACCGTATCGCGAATAGTACCGGGAAAATCAGAAAAGGCCCAACCCTCTTCTCCCATTTCCGGATCAACAACCGATAGCCCAATTGCCTCCTCCAAACCCTTCAGCTGACGGACTATTGCAGCTCGCTGGGCCCAGGGACAAGCCCAAGACACGTAGAGATGGTATCGGCCAGCCTCGGCTTTAAAGCCGCTTGATCCGTCAGCCGTTATCCAATTGCGAAAAGTCGTCGAGGGCCGAATGAAGCGGCCATGGGTATCCTCCTGATCCCGCTCCTTGACCCATTTGCCCTCTATTAACATTCCCAGTGCCATGACAGTTCCTCAGCGCATTAGGCTTATCTATACGCTACAGAACACCTCAAAGCCTGTACCTTCTGCATCCTTCTGAGGTTTACAGTCCTTCTGCCAAATCCAGACGCATGGCAAAAAAGCTAATTTAGGGATAAAAACCTCAAACATGAACGCTACCGTCGGGCATGGTTGCGCCCGTTAGTACTGCCCCTGCTAAATTCATACCGCTAATTTCAGCGCGGGTTAATACTGACTCAGTTAGGTCCGCTTCAGACAGATTGGCCCTGCCTAAATAAGCATCGATTAGCATTACCTCACGCAGAGTAGCCCTTTGGAGATTAGCCCGACTGAGATCAGCCCGATTTAAACGAGCTTGTAGTAAGTTCGCTTCCAGCAGATTTGCTCGCTGGAGTTTAACATCTGCCAAGCTAGCTCCCTGTAAAGTGCTCCGTCTTAAGGTGGCCTCATTCAGAATGCAACGGGCCATGTTGGCATGGGTTAATACTGCATCGTCCAAATTAGCCCCCGTTAGATCTGCATCGGCCATATAAACATGGGCTAATACAGCACCCTGCAAATTTGCGCCTACCAGATTGGCCCCTTTCAAGACCGCCTCCCGTAGATTGGCCCCACTCAAATCCACGTTGGATAAATCAGCCCCAGCTAGATTAGTGCCTCTGAGGTCAGCTAGCGTTAGCTTAGCGCCTCGCAGGTTAACAAAGTAATTGCGGCGTTCAATGCGGAGATTAGCACCGCGTAGGCAGGCTCCTGTTAAATTAGCCCCACTCAAGTCGGCATTGCGCAGATCCGCTTCACTCAAATTAGCGTCTAGCAAATCAGCCAGGACCATATTGGCACTGCGCAAATCAGCATTTTGCAGGCTAGCTCCATGCAAGTCAGCATCCCGCAGTACGGCTCCCGATAAATCTGCCTGATTTAAGTTGGCACCAGCCATCTGTGCCCGATGAAGGTTGGCTTTTCTCAAGTTGACACGGGTCAGATAAGCCAGCATCAAGTTCGCATTTTCAAGATCGGCTTGAGCTAAGTTTGCTCCGATTAAGTCCGCACCAGACAGGTCGATGCCAGCCAGTAGGGTTCCCTTAAAATCCATCTCCCCCTGGGCATAGTATTCCAGTAACTCACGGGCATCCATAGACGATGCATTCCTGCATTAGGCGGACGAGAGAGCCGTTTGATTTTGACTGGTCGGTGTAGAGCCAGGGACAGCGCCCGCCCCCTGCCCTGGGTGAGACATAGCTGTCTTCAGGGGAGCAGCTTGTACCCCCTCCTGAGATATGCCATCTACCGGGTAGTAGGCTTTCATTACTTGGGCAATAGTCCCCGCAACAGCCACGTTTTCATCAGCATTGTCTAAACAATGCGACAAGATGCTTAACTTACTTTCCAAATCAGAAAAAGTTGGGCAGTACTCAAAAATTTTAGTAATAAGCTGATCTAAGGCTTGCTCCTTCAACGTTGACCAATCCTGCCGACTGTAGCCAAAAGGTCCGTTTAAGCAGGAATACAGCAGTACCTTAGCTCGCAATGGATTGGTATACCGCATAATATCCTGACGCAGTTCAAACAGATTAGTTCGATCGCGCACAGCAGCAGGTATTGCAGCAGAAGGGACAGGAGCAGACACGGCTACACCTGCTTCCGTAGCTACGCCTACTATTGAAAGAGAACCGTGCAACGTAGTCATCTCTTGTGCTGCTGGAAGTTGCGGTTCCATACTGGTCATTTCAGTGCAGGCTTCAACTGCATCATTCACCAAAGGAGCAGCCAATTGAGTGACACCCTGTCTCTGAGAGTACAAAGGCTGAAACTGCTCAATAATAATATTAGCTAGGCGGGTATATTCAGTCTTGCGATTAAGCCGTTTAACAACTCGGCTGAGATGGTATTTCAAGTCTTGAGGGGTCGGTGCAACAGTCCGAGTTTGCTGCACTAAGCTATCAAACCTAACGCTTTCCAGAATGTTGGGATCATTTTCCCAAACGTTGTAACAGATGCAGTAGAGCAGTTTGCGAAGCCGTTGAAAATCAGCTGTTTGCTTTAGTGCCCCTGCCACACCTTGGTAGCTTTGGGAGGTGGTAGAAAGTGTTGTCCATTCTGCTGCCACCAGTTGAGTTGAGTCTGCCGTATGGCGGTACCAAGGTTCTAGCTGCATCAAGATGGCAGCGGCTACTGCTTCATAGGAAGCTCTCCGGTTTAAACCAGAGACAATATGGCTAAGGCGAGCCTTCAGAGCAGGCAGGGTTGGATAGCGCTGCCGCAGCGTTTCCAGTAGGCTTCTCAACTCAAACTGGTCTAGAACCGCGGGATCGTTTTCCCAAGCTTGCTGACAGGCAGCGAAGATCAGCTTCTTAATGCGCTGATGATTAATGTTGTCTGTTAAGGCCGTGGTTGCGTTCTGGAGTAGGCCGTCCGGGGCAACTACAATGGGCTGAGTCGTTTCGTTTAATGCGCTACTAGTGTCTTCTTCCGGATAAAGATCAACTTGGTAGGCCGGAACGGGTTCTTGGATGTTCTTAAGATGGAGTGGCCCTAAAAAGGTAGCGTTGAGTTGTAGACGGGCTTTAACAACGTCGTAAATAGTTTGAGAAATGCAAAGCCCCCCTGGCTTGGCATAGGTTTGAAGGCGTGCAGCAATATTCACGCCGTTACCCATGACATCGGCCTCACTGACCAGGATGTCGCCTAGGTGAATTCCAATGCGGTGCATTAGAAACTGATTATGGGGCATTTCCCGCATCAGATCTGCCATCCGCCGCTGTACTTCTAACCCGCAAGATACGGCTTGGACAGCACTCACAAAATAGACAAGTACCCCATCTCCTGTGGTTTTCAGCAGGGTTCCTTCATACGCCTCGCAAAGCTCTCCAATCAGCTTCAAGTCTCGGTCAATGAGGCGTAAAGTCAGCTCCTCATCCACCGACATGCGGGCACTGAAGCCTACCGCGTCGGTCATCATAATGGCAGCTAGCAGGCGATGCCGAGAAGTTGTCGAGAGGACTCGATTCTCCATAGAAGCCTTACGAGAACACAGAGGGGCAACCGAGGTAGGAAACACCAGAAAATATTCTAATTCC
Organism: Trichocoleus sp.; assembly: GCA_036702855.1. Taxonomy (GTDB): domain Bacteria; phylum Cyanobacteriota; class Cyanobacteriia; order Phormidesmidales; family Phormidesmidaceae; genus JACVSF01. The sequence continues at coordinate 22,137 of DATNQF010000059.1, forward strand.
CCCTTCAGTTTGCCCTTATTACGCTTTAGAGTCTCTATAGCCTCCCTTAAAAGAACAAAGTTTTACCGTGACTTCATATCTGCGATCGCACCTCGTGCCATCGATGCGATCGCTTGATCGGTTGCTTT